>CAZQGY010000006.1:0-88019 GCA_964593435.1 uncultured Flavobacterium sp.
AAGGGAGGAGCGCGGCTTATCTCAATCCATTTTCTGGCATTCACAAACGCTTCTAACCAAGGAGAGACGTCATCTTTTTGTCCTTTGTCTGGATAATTTGCCCAATTCCAAGGGAACGTAGAACGCTCAATATGAGGCATCATGACTAAATGACGACCAGTTGTATCGCACATCATCGCAGTGTTATAATCTGAACCGTTTGGATTGGCAGGATACCCTTCGTAACTATATTTTGCAACAATATTATACGCATTTTCAGGCATTGGCAAATTGAATTTTCCTTCACCGTGCGAAATCCAAACCCCTAACGTAGCGCCTTCTAAAGTAGAAAGCATGACCGAATTGTTTTTCTGAATTTTAACAGAAGTAAAGCCACTTTCGTGTTTGTTAGAATCGTTGTGTTTCATTTTTCCATGCACTTCGTGGTCAGGATTAATAAGTTCCAATTCCATCATCAATTGGCACCCGTTACAAATTCCTACAGATAGTGTATCTTCTCTTTTGAAGAAGTTTTTTAAAGCGGTGTTTGCTTTTTCATTGTATAAAAAGGCACCTGCCCAACCTTTAGCGGAACCTAATACATCTGAATTAGAGAAACCTCCTACAGCACCAATAAATTGTATGTCTTCTAAGGTTTCACGTCCCGAAATTAAATCGGTCATATGAACGTCTTTTACATCAAATCCTGCTAAGAACATCGCATTTGCCATTTCTCGTTCTGAATTACTTCCTTTTTCACGAATAATAGCTGCTTTTGGTCTTGCACTAACAGGAATTACGGGTAGTTTACCATCAAATTGCGATGGAAATGTAAATTGTAACGCTTGTTTATCAAAATTCTCAAAGCGTTCGTTGGCTTTTCCGTTCTTCGTTTGTTTTTGGTCTAATAAATAAGACGTTTCAAACCAAGTTCTTCTGGTTTCTGTTATCGAGAAGTTAAACGAATCATTAAAATTAGTAATAGAAACCACATCGCCTTCAGTTACGATACCAATTTTATTTATCGTAATACCGTTAGCTTTAAATGTAGCTTCAACTTCTGCATCAGCTTGAAAAACCACTCCGATATTTTCATTAAATAACGTTTTAACGGCATCATTTTCACCTAAAACGGTTAAATCATACGTTGCTCCCAAACCTAATTCTGCAAATGACATTTCTAATAAAGTGGTAATCAAACCACCACTTCCAATATCGTGTCCGGCTTTAATTTTTCTGTCTTTAATTAACTCTTGTAAGGTATTGAATGCTTTTTTGAAAAACGCAGCGTCTTTTATAGTTGGCGTTTCATTTCCAACTTTATTTTGCGTTTGATAAAATGAAGAACCTCCTAATTTAAATGTATCTTGTGATAAATTGATGTAGTAAATATTTCCGCCATTTCGTTGTAAAACAGGTTCCACTACTTTAGTAATATTCGAACAATTTCCTGCTGCTGAAATAATAACTGTTCCCGGTGCAATAACTTCGTCATTTGGATATTTTTGTTTCATCGATAAGGAATCTTTTCCAGTTGGAATATTGATTCCCAATTCGATAGCAAAATCTGAACATCCTTTAACTGCTTCATACAATCGGGCATCTTCGCCTTCGTTTTTACAAGCCCACATCCAGTTTGCCGATAAAGAAACCGAAGCTAAACCGTCTTTCAATGGTGCCCAAACTAAATTTGATAACGACTCTGAAATAGCATTTCTACTTCCAGCCACAGGATCAATTAAAGCTGAAATAGGAGCGTGCCCAATAGAAGTTGCAATTCCTTCCTTTCCTTTATAATCTAAAGCCATTACACCTACATTATTCAAAGGTAATTGCAACGGACCTGCGCATTGTTGTTTGGCTACTTTTCCACCTACACAACGGTCTACTTTATTGGTTAACCAATCTTTACAAGCTACGGCTTCTAATCGTAATACTTGATTTAAATAGTTTGAAATTTCACTTGCTTTATAGTCCGAATTACTATACTTTCTAGTAATTGTTTTGTCGTTCATTATGGTTTTTGGCGAACTTCCAAAGAAGTCTTCCAAGGCATAATCCATTGGTTTTTCACCTGTCGATTTTGATTCAAAAGTAAATCTATGGTCGTTGGTTACATCACCCACTTCATACATTGGCGAACGTTCTCTATCCGCAATACGTTGTAAGGTTTCGATGTCTTTTTGACCAATAACCAAGCCCATTCTTTCTTGCGATTCGTTTCCAATGATTTCTTTCGCAGAAAGCGTAGGGTCGCCTACAGGTAATTTATCTAAATCAATTAAACCTCCTGTTTCTTCTACCAATTCCGATAAACAATTTAAATGTCCACCGGCACCGTGGTCGTGAATTGAAACTATCGGGTTGTTATCACTTTCTACCAATCCACGAATGGCATTGGCGGCACGTTTTTGCATTTCTGGATTGGAACGTTGAATGGCATTTAATTCAATTCCTGAACCAAAAGCACCTGTATCTGCTGAAGATACTGCTGCTCCACCCATTCCAATTCTATAATTTTCTCCACCCAGAATGACAATTTTATCACCTGCGGTTGGTTTCTTTTTTATTGCCTGGTCTAATTTTCCATAACCAATTCCACCTGCTTGCATGATTACTTTATCGTAACCTAATTTGCGCGCTGCTTCTTCGTGTTCAAAAGTTAGAATAGAACCCGTAATTAACGGTTGTCCAAATTTATTTCCAAAATCAGAAGCACCGTTTGAGGCTTTAATTAAAATATCCATCGGCGTTTGGTACAACCAAGGGCGAGCTGCCATATCGTTTTCCCAAGGACGATTTTCTGCTAAACGAGAATAAGAAGTCATATACACTGCTGTTCCTGCTAAAGGCAACGAACCTTGTCCGCCAGCTAAACGGTCACGAATTTCTCCTCCCGAACCAGTTGCTGCGCCATTAAAAGGCTCAACAGTTGTAGGGAAATTATGTGTTTCTGCTTTTAATGAAAGAACCGAATCAAATTCCTTTTCTTCATAAAAATCTGGCTTATCTGCACTTTTTGGCGCAAACTGTGTTACTTTTGGACCTTTAACAAAAGCCACGTTATCTTTATATGCCGAAACGATTTCGTTTGGATGGGTTTCCGATGTTTTTCTAATTAATTTGAATAACGATGTTGGTTTTTCTTCACCATCTACAATAAAAGTTCCGTTGAAAATTTTATGACGGCAGTGTTCTGAATTGGCTTGTGAGAAGGCAAATATTTCAGAATCCGTTAATTTTCTTCCTAATTTAGTTGAAAGATTGTTTAAATATTCTACTTCTTCAGCACTCAAAGCCAAACCTTCTGTTTTGTTGTATGATGCAATATCGTCAATTTCTAAAATAGGTTCAGGTTGAATATGTATGGTGAAAATATCTTGTTGTAATGCTGCATATTTTTGAAACAACATTGGATCAAAATCATTGAAATCAGCGCTTACTTTTTGAAATTCTTCAATTCTGATAATTCCTGAAATGCCCATATTTTGCGTAATTTCAACGGCATTGGTACTCCAAGGAGTAACCATAGCGGCACGAGGTCCTACAAAATTTTCAGAAATTGTTTTGTTGTTTATTTGTTGTGTTTCACCAAATAACCAGTTTAGTTTTTGGATGTTTTCGGTAGAAATTTCAGATTGAGACTGAACTGCAAAAACGGTATTGCTTTGGTTTCCAAAGAAAAAAATCATAAAGTTGAGTTGCTTGAACTGAATGTAATTTCAGTTGTGTTAGTTGTTTCTGATGCAAAGTTAAACTTTCTTCTTAAAGTATAAAAAAAAAGAGTGGTAAAAACCACTCAAATATTTAAATTTATGGTAAATATTCATAGGCACCAATATCGGAAGGATTTGTCCTAGTTGTCCCAACAATATCTAGTGGAAATGAATACGCAAAATTGGCATTGTTTCTGCAAATGGAATTTTCATTAATACGGAAATCATTTATGTTTGTGTTTTTGAATTCGGGCTTGTTTGTTGTTGAATTAGTAGCAAAAATACATCCTACATATTTTGATGTATTTGTTGAAAATTGATATAAAGGATTCGAACTAATTTGGTTGTTATAATCAACAAATTTAATCAAGCAATTATCAAATTTATAATTGAATACGGTTCCTGTTTTTTCTAAGGCAATTCCAAAATTACTCGATCCATAGAATATACAATTTTTAAAATTAGCTTGTGTTAACGACGTTTGAACCGTGCTGCTAATATTTTCATTGGTTAACACTAAACTTGTTTGACTTGGGGAATTCCAATAATTAGCAAATGTACAATGTGTAAAGTCGTAACTTCCGCCATACGTACAAGCTAAACTGGCTTGTCCACAATTATTAATCACAACATTTTTACCTAAGATATTTCCAGTTCGAGCTAAAATTCCCACATTGGCACAATTGTAAATTTGTACATTCATCATATCAATAGTTGGAGTAGTGGTTCCATCATTATTTGAAACCAACATACCAACAGTTGCATTTTTAATGGTTAAATTTTTTATAACATTTTGATTGCTACCTCCCATAAACAATACCGCCAACCATTGCCCAGGTACATCACTATAATTTGATTCTAATCGATCGCCTTCAAATATTACTTCGTTTTCTAAATCGTCGGTTGTAGATACATTTCCATTAACTTGTAAATGCGCATTTGCAGCTACAATTAAACCAGAATTAGCGTGAAAGTGTACCCTTGTTCCAGGATCAATAACAAGTGTTTTTGTTTCAGGAATTTTAGCAAAACCATATATTACATAGGGTTTTGTGTTTGTCCAATGCAACTCGTTTCCGTTTGTGGCATCTGTTTCACTTAAATTAGTACCGGTAATGTTTGCGGGTTCCGAATTTGTTCCTAAATTAATTTGTTCGTAGGTATAATTATTTGGACTACCTGTTCTTTCTGGATAAATAAAAACAGCATCTTGAATTAACGTAACCAATTCTACTTTTTGATAAGTATTGGTGTCGCCAAACTCAATTCTATCGGTATATAAAAAATCGGTTGGATTGGCATTGGCAATATTTGACGTGATTTCAATAAAAACAAACAAACTGTCTTTAGCTAAAAGTTCTACATTTTCAAACTCTTTTCCCGGCACTCCGTCCACCATTAATCGGTAATTGGAACTTTGTCCTTTTCCCAATCGCACTTTTGGAATAGAGATATTTTTGTTACTATTGTTGTACACTTTTAGCGTATAGGTGCTTGAACCAATATTTGTAAAAACGGTATCTAAATACACGGTTTCTTTGGAAAAAGTTAAGGTACCAATACTCGATTCAAAATCAAGTTCGTTTCGGCAAGAAGTAAAACAAAAAGTAGTAATTAAACCAAGTATAAGTATAAACTGACGCATATTTATTTTTTTTATTTGCCACGAATTGCCGAATTTTTGTAATCTTAAAATATGAATTTAATTCGAATTAATTATCGACTAAGTCGATACGAATTATTTTTGAACAAATTTTTAATTCGAGAATTCGTGGCTATAATTTTTATAATTATATAAAACGAAAAAATGTTCGTTTTGGTATATTTTTATAGAAATATAAATTTGTAACTTTGTAAAAATAACTATTTATGTTTAATAAAGAAAAATTTTTAGCACTTTGTAACGAATGGTCTAAAAATACGTTAATGGAAACCCTAGAAATCGAGTATATTGATGCGGGTGAAGATTTTTTAAAAGCGAAAATGCCAGTCAATTCCAGAGTACATCAGCCTATGGGATTGTTACACGGTGGAGCTACAGTGGCTTTAGCAGAAAGTGTGGGAAGTGCCGCTTCATTAATGTTCATAAATCCAGAAAAACAGGAAGTTCGTGGTATCGAAATTAGTGCCAATCATTTACGTAGCAAACGAGAAGGAACTGTTTTTTGTACGGCAAAAATTATACATAAAGGTGCGAGTATTCATTTGTGGGAAATTAGAATTGTGGATGAAAACGACAAACTAATTTCTTTATGTAAGTTGTCTAATATGGTTTTATCAAGAAGAGTTAAGTAATGAACTTGTTAGAAAAAGCCCTTTTTTATTTTCAAAATCAATTGCCTTTTGTAGTTTATGCGAAACCAGATGATGTTGTTTTACAAGGTGTTTTTCAAAAAAATGACGATTTACACGTGTTTGAAAATCAAATTGGATTTGTTTTTGCTGGTTTTTATAATACAACTAACGTGGTTTTTCCATTAATGGATTCCGAAGTTTTTAAGGAAGAAATTACTTTTAAAGTAGAAGAGCAGACTTTTAATGTAGAACATACTTCTGATGAAAACGCTCAAAAATCATTTGAAAATTTAGTTCAAAAAGCGGTTTCGGAAATTGAAAATGGGACGTTTCAAAAAGTGGTAATATCTCGTAAAATTGAAATTTCGCAATCGGTAGATGTTATAAAATCGTATCAAAAACTTTTAAAAACGTATCCAACTGCTTTTCGATATTTGTGGTATCATCCTCAAGTAGGATTATGGATGGGCGCCACACCAGAACAATTAACTAAAATTAATAACCATACTTTTGAAACCGTTTCTTTAGCAGGAACGCAAGTGGTTTCAGAAAACGTAATGTGGCAAGAAAAAGAAGTTGAAGAGCATCAATTGGTTACCGATTATATAAAAAATTGCACAGAAAATTTAGTTGAAAATATACAAATTTCGAAAGCATATACGCAGAAAGCAGGAAATGTAGTACATTTAAAATCAGATATTTCTGGGAAATTAAAATCAGCTATTTCTGAAAACGATTTAATTAATGCCTTACATCCAACTTCTGCAGTTTGTGGAATGCCTTTAAATATTGCCAGAAATTTTATTTTAGAAAACGAAAAGTACAATAGAAAATATTATTCTGGTTTTTTAGGTGAATTCCGAATGCAAGAACAAACGAATTTATTTGTAAATTTGAGGTGTTGCGAGTTTGTCAATTGCAATAACAATGTCAATAGCAATGTTAATGTCAAAATGAAATGTGAAGTCAATATTTACGTAGGTTGTGGCATTACAAAAGACAGCCAAGCTGAAAAAGAATTTATAGAAACAGAAAATAAAGCCAAAACGATTTTAAGTGTTTTATGTTATTAGTAAAACCTTTTAACCATATAAACTAATACCTTTTAAACCAAAAATATGAAATTAGACATATTAGCATTCGGTGCGCATCCAGATGATGTTGAATTAGGTTGTTCGGGAACTATTGCCAAAGAAATTTCACTTGGTAAGAAAGTTGGAATTATCGATTTAACTCTTGGTGAATTAGGTACACGTGGCACTGCACAAACCCGAGATGAAGAAGCTACAGAAGCGGCTAAAATTTTAGGTGTTTCAGTTAGAGAAAACTTGAATTTTAGAGATGGTTTTTTCGTTAACGATGAAGCACATCAAATGGAAATCATCAAAATGATTCGTAAATACCAACCTGAAATTGTGTTGTGTAACGCTATTTCAGACCGACATATCGACCACGAAAAAGGAAGTAAATTAGTAAGTGACGCTTGTTTTTTATCCGGTTTAACTAAAATTGAAACCGAGCTTAATGGCGAAAAACAAACGCATTACCGACCGAAATTGGTCTATCATTACATACAATGGCAATCTATTGAACCCGATTTTGTAGTGGATGTTTCCGAATTTATGGATGTAAAAATGAAAGCAGTAAAAGCCTATGCAACCCAATTTTATAATCCAAATTCCAACGAACCCAACACACCAATTACTTCAAAAAACTTTTTAGATAGTATTGAATACCGTGCTATGGATTTAGGGCGTTTAGTGGGAGTAGAGTACGCTGAAGGTTTTACTGTTGAAAGATATTTGACTGTCAATAGTTTAGGGGATTTGAAGTAAATTATTTATTTTTTTTTAATTGTTTCATATATTAACAAGTATAAATACGAAAAAATAATTGAAACAATAAACCAATGGCGAAAATAATAATCTGGTGCTATTGGTTTTATTGATTGTTTAATTAATGTAGGTGGGTCGCAAGTGCCACAAGGTGTGTAACCATATTCTTTTGCTTCTAATAATGATATTTGTTTATTTCTATTTGAATAGTGATAACAATTGTGGTATTTTTCTCCTGTCTTTGTGATACATACGGTTGGCGAGTTTCTAATATTTGTTTGTCTCCTTATATTAACTTTATTTTCCCAATCTACATTTTGATTTATCGAAACAAATAAATAGAATCCAATAATTCCAAAATATATTATTAATCCAATAATTTGTTTAATGTTTTTGGGTTTGAAATTATTGAACATTTTTCATTATTTTTATTTATGAATAATAATTTTCTAAATCTGCATCAGATAACTTATGTTATTTATTCTTTTATAAACTTAGTTGCACTTTTACCAGCTACTTTCAGATAATAAATACCTTTTGATAATTGCTCTACATTTATATTGCTATCAACTTCATTAAGTTTTCCATTTAAAACCACTCTTCCTAAACCATCAATAATAGCATACGGTTGATTAATTAGATTGTTTTCAGTTTTTACATTTAACACACTTACTACAGGGTTTGGGTATAGTTTTAAGGTAACTATATCAAATGTTTCATTATCTAAACCTGAACAATCAAGTCCACCGTCTGTGATAGTCCAATTATTAGGAGTAAAATCTAATATGTTTCGAGCAGAAGCACCATTACAATATTTAGAATTACCCCCCGAAAAAACAACATTTGGTTTTAATGGAACTTCATTTGTACTTATTGTTGACCAACCGATTAGTAGCGCATCATAATTAGCAGTAGAAAGACCAGCACTAGTAAACATAGAAGACATATTAGTTACATTACTCACATTCCAAGCACCAATATTTTGGTTAAATGCGGTAGCATTAGTAAACATAGTAGACATATTAGTAACATTGCTTACATTCCAAGCACCAATATTTTGGTTAAAGGCGGTAGCATTAGTAAACATAGAAGACATATCAGTCACATTACTCACATTCCAAGCACTAATATTTTGGTTAAATGCGGTAGCATCAGTAAACATAACAGACATATCAGTCACATTACTCACATTCCAAGATCCGATTGGTTGGTTAAAAGCTGTAGCTCCAAAAAACATTAATGCCATATTAGTCACATTACTCACATTCCAAGAATCAATATTTTGGTTAAAGGCTGTAGCATTATAAAATATTTGTTGCATATTAGTCACATTACTCACATTCCAAGAACCGATTGGTTGGTTAAAGCCGTTAGCATTATCAAACATATTACTCATATTAGTCACAAGCGTCGTCACAATATTATCAAAAGGAATAGGGGTTGTAGTGCTAGGTGGCGTAAAAAAAGTTATTCCTGATTGAATATTTTTGCATAAGCAGTTATATTACTTTTTGTTGAATTATTGACAATAGCAAACCATTCCATTCCTGTTCCTCTTGGATTTGCTTGAACAAAATAAGGTGAAGGAACTGTCGTTCCAGTCCATTTAATTGTAACATTGTTTGCATCTAATACAACTGTTTGTGATTGAATGGCATGAGCGGTAAAGATTAGCAAAATAATTTGAAGTGCTATTTTTTTCATAATTGTATTTTTTTTCAAATATAAAAAATATTTCGACTTATAAGTCGAGTTAAAGAAACTTTTTTAGATTTTTAGTTTATTTTCTTTGTTCTATGCAAAATAGTGTTGAACAAATAGAAGTAGAATTGGTTAATTTACTTTACAAAGAATTCCTAAAAAAATTTGATGGAAATAAAAGTAAATTTGCTAAAGCTTCTTTATGCTCAGAAACTACAGTAAGAAGGGTTTTTAGTAATAAACAAAGAATGACGGTAGATTTGTTATTACGCTTTTGTACTGCATTACAAATTGATGTGGTTGATTTATTTAAAGAAGTAAAAAATCTCTAATAAATTGTTTTAAAGCTTTTTGTAATACAATTTATCAAAACTTTTTATCAAAACTTTTATTTCCAAAATGTTATATTTTATATTTTTTAAATTTCATTGAAGGATTTACTGAAGAAAGACATTTGAACATCAATAGTTTAACGGATTTGAAGTAAAATATTTATTTTTTTCTTTGCAAGTATGAAGTTAAGTGTTATATTTGCACCCGTATTTATACATGGTGGTTGTAGCTCAGCTGGTTAGAGCATCGGTTTGTGGTACCGAGGGTCGCCGGTTCGAACCCGGTCTTCCACCCAAAGCCTTACAGAAATGTAGGGCTTTTTTTATGCCTTTATTTTATTAGTATTGCATCAGAAAATAGAAAGCTATATCTTAGCCTAAATTCAATACGAGATGTCAAACTGGAATTCGTACCTAAAAGAATATCAAAATTATTTGCGTTTGGAACGTGGATTGTCTCCAAATACCATTCAAAATTATTCGTTTGATGTTGAAAAATTAGTAGGTTTTTTGACAGAAAATAACATAGAAGTTTCTCCAATACAAATTACTGACGAACAGGTACAACAATTTATTTACACCATTTCTACTCAAGTTAATGCACGAAGTCAATCCAGAATAATTTCAGGATTAAAAAGTTTTTTTAATTATTTAATTTTTGAAGATTACCGAAAAGATACCCCGCTTGAATTAATTGAAGTCCCAAAAACAGGAAGAAAATTACCCGATACACTTTCTACAGAAGAAATAGATTTATTAATTCAAGCCATAAATTTAACTTCAGCAGAAGGGGAACGCAACAAAGTAATGTTAGAAACTTTATATAGTTGTGGATTAAGAGTTTCGGAATTAATTACCTTAAAAATATCGGATTTGTTTTTTGAAGAAGGTTTTCTGAAAATTACAGGAAAAGGAAACAAACAACGTTTTGTACCCATAGGTTTGCCCACGCAAAAATTAATTTTAAATTATAAAAACTTCATTCGTACCCATTTGTCTATTCAAAAAGGACACGAAGATACGTTGTTTCTCAACCGAAGAGGAAAACAACTTACACGTGCAATGGTTTTTACGATTATAAAAGATTTAGCCGTAAAAATAGATTTAAAAAAGACCATTTCGCCCCATACTTTCCGACATTCTTTTGCGACACATTTATTAGAAAATGGTGCTGATTTACGTTCGATTCAGTTGATGTTAGGTCACGAATCGATTACAACAACTGAAGTGTATATGCATTTAGATAGAAAATTTTTAGCAGAAGTGATGCATTCTTTTCACCCAAGAGGTAAATAGATTTATAGATTCAAATACACAACTTCTTGTTGTAAAAAAGTAAAAAATTTTCATATTAATTAGTTTTGATGTAAATTGGGGCAAAATATTGATATTAAAATCATTAACTACTACATCAAATGAAGACATATTCTATTGAAGAAATAAATCAGGTATTAAAAGGGGAAATTGTTGGACATACAGACAAGCTAATTACAGCTCCTGAACAATTAGAAGAAGCAAAAGAGACTGAAATTTCTTTTATAGGAAACAAGAAATACGAAAAATTTTGGGCTACATCATCAGCTTGTGTTGCGGTTGTAAATCAAGATATAGCTATAGAACCAGGAGAAAATCGTGCCTTTATAAAAGTGTCAAACGCCGATTTGGCGATGTCGCAAGTATTGGAAATGTTCGCGCCACCAATGCCTGTTTTTGCTGTAAATATTCATCCAACAGCAGTTGTTGATGCTTCTGCAACTATTGGGAATCATACAAAAATAGGAGCTGGGGTGTATATTGGTCCTAATGTTAAAATCGGTGAAAATGTGCTCATTTATCCAAACGTAACAATTCTAGATGAGTGCACCATTGGAAATCAAACCACCATTTGGTCGGGCACTGTTGTTAGAGAGCGTTGCCATATTGGTAGTCATTGTATTATTCATCCAAATGCGACTATTGGTGCGGATGGCTTTGGTTTCCGTCCAGATCCAGAAAGAGGATTGGTAAAAATTCCACAAATTGGAAACGTTATTATTGGAAATGGTGTAGAAATTGGTGCCAATTCTTGTGTAGATAGAGGAAAATTTAGTTCTACAATTGTTGGAGATGGCTGTAAAATAGATAATTTAGTACAAATAGGGCACAATAGTAAATTGGGTAAATTTTGTATAATGGCAGGTAACTCTGGTTTAGCAGGTTCAGTTACTTTAGGAAATGGCGTAATTATTGGAGGAAGTGCTTCCGTTAAAGACCATACTGTAATAGGGGATGGTGCTATAGTTGGTGCAGGTTCAGGTGTAACCGGTGATATCCCTGCAGGAAAAACAATGTTAGGCTATCCAGCTGTAGAAGCAAGAGATGCGCTTAAACAATGGGCGATTTTGAAAAGATTGGTAAGAGATGCTAATAAATAATAATTAAACCTGACAGGTTTCAAAAACCTGTCAAGTTTAAAATTAGAATCCTAATTCATTTTCAATTGCAAAATAATTGCCTTTTTCTTGATGTACATTTTTAAAATTATCTATATCATTAAAAATTTCAATTACTTCTTTTCTTTTAAGTTTTGTTGGCTTTTCAGAAAGACAACTAATATAAGAACTCCAAGGATATTCAATAGGGTGGGAACAAATTTTATGATGAACTGGATTGTTATGTATATAAGCTATTACATTTTGCAAATACATATCAAAATTAATTTGTTTTCTTCTAAATGGTCTTTCAAATAACGCACCATGTCGGATATATCTTTTATTATATGCTTTTGTGTAGGCATTAAATAAATTTGAAAATGATTGTGAAGGCAAAATGATTTTTTCTTTATTGATTTCAGAATGGTATTTTATCCTAATTAAGAAATGAAAGTGATTTTTCATTAAACACCATGCGAAAGTTTCTGCAATTGGATCAATATGAATTTCGAAAAGTTTAAGAAAGTGTTCGTAGTTATCTTTTTCTTTAAATAGTGTTGTACTATTTATTCCACGATTGTAAATATGGTAATAGTTACCGTGTTCTAAGGCTTGTATCATAATTGTTTGCCGTTTATTAAGATACAAATATAAAAAATGTTTCGATAATTACAAACCTGACAGGTTTTTGAAACCTGTCAGGTTTAAATCGGTTTAATCCTCAATAAGAACTTCTAAAATACTGATTGCGGCTTCACTAATTTTGGTTCCAGGACCAAAAACCGCAACAGCTCCAGCATCGAATAAAAATTGATAATCTTGCGCTGGAATTACACCTCCAACAATTACCATAATGTCTTCTCTACCATATTTTTTTAATTCTTCAATTACTTGAGGTACTAAAGTTTTATGTCCTGCTGCTAAAGATGAAACACCTAAAATATGTACATCATTTTCCACAGCTTGTTTTGCTGCTTCGGCTGGTGTTTGAAACAAAGGCCCGATATCTACATCAAAACCTACATCGGCATAACCTGTAGCGACTACTTTTGCACCTCTGTCGTGACCATCTTGCCCCATTTTAGCAATCATTATTCTTGGTCTTCTACCTTCTTTTTTAGCGAATTCGTTGGCTAATTGTTTTGCTTTTTCAAAACTTTCATCATTTTTTATTGCTTTGCTATACACACCACTTATCGATTTAATTTGCGCTTTATGTCGTCCAAAGACCACTTCTAAAGCATCACTAATTTCTCCTAAAGTTACTCTATTTCTTGCTGCCTCAACTGCTATAGCTAATAAATTGCCATTTCCTGTTTTGGCACATTCTGTCAAATCTTGTATGCTTTTTGCTGCTTTAGCGGTATCTCTTTTTGCTTTTATTTCAGCCAATCTTTCAACTTGTTGCTTGCGCACCATATCGTTATCTACATCCAAAATATGTAACGGATCTTCTTTTTCTAAACGGTATTTATTTACGCCTACAATAATATCTTGTGTGCTATCAATACGGGCTTGTTTACGAGCAGCAGCTTCTTCAATTCGCAATTTCGGAATTCCAGCTTCTATGGCTTTTGTCATTCCGCCTAAGGCTTCCACTTCTTCAATTAAAGCCCACGCTTTTTCTGTGATTTCTGCCGTTAAACTTTCTACGTAATAACTTCCTGCCCAAGGATCTACTGTTTTACAAATTTTAGTTTCTTCTTGTAAGAAAATTTGTGTGTTTCGAGCAATTCTTGCCGAAAAATCTGTAGGTAAAGCTATGGCTTCATCTAAGGCATTTGTATGTAACGATTGTGTGCCACCAAAAGCAGCCGCTGCGGCTTCAATTGTAGTTCGAGCTACGTTATTGAATGGATCTTGTTCGGTTAAACTCCAACCCGATGTTTGACAATGGGTTCGTAATGCTAATGATTTTTCATCCTTAGGGTTAAATTGTTTTAGTAATTTTGCCCAAAGCATTCTTCCCGCGCGCATTTTAGCAATTTCCATAAAATGGTTCATTCCAATTGCCCAAAAGAAAGATAGGCGAGGCGCGAATTCATCAATTTTCATACCTGTTGATAATCCGGTGCGAATATATTCTAAACCATCTGCAAGTGTATACGCCAATTCAATATCAGCAGTTGCACCTGCTTCTTGCATATGATAACCAGAAATGGAAATGGAGTTAAATTTTGGCATATTATTACTTGTATATTCAAAAATATCGGCAATAATTTTCATAGAAGGTGTTGGTGGATAAATGTACGTATTTCGTACCATAAATTCCTTCAAAATATCGTTTTGAATGGTTCCTGCTAATTGGTTTGGCGCTACGCCTTGTTCTTCTGCAGCTACGATATAGAAGGCCATTATAGGTAATACTGCACCATTCATGGTCATAGAAACCGACATTTCGTCTAACGGAATTTGGTCGAAAAGAATTTTCATGTCTTCCACCGAATCAATGGCTACACCTGCTTTACCAACATCGCCTTGCACTCTAATATGGTCTGAATCGTATCCGCGATGTGTAGCCAAATCAAAGGCAACGGAAAGTCCTTTTTGTCCGGCAGCTAAATTACGTCTGTAAAACGCATTACTTTCTTCAGCGGTTGAAAAACCTGCATATTGACGAATTGTCCAAGGTCTTCGAACATACATGGTAGCGTATGGTCCACGTAAGTTGGGTGCAAAACCTGCTCCAAAACCAATGTGTTCTAATCCTTCAATATCTTCTTTGGAGTAGGTTTTTTTTAAATCAATATTTTCGGCTGTATGGAAGTTAGTTTGATTACTTTCGACTTTCGACTTTTGACTCTTGCCTAATTGTATATGTTGAATGTTTTTTCTCATTATTAAATGAAAATTAGTTTTTTATAAATTTAATTGTGTCATAACCTTCTAATTTTAAGAAATAAATTCCACTTTGAAGATAGTTGACATTTATTGAATTAGAATAATTGTCAATGAATGTTTCCGTAATTATTTTGCCTAATGGATTAATTATTTGATATTTTTTGCCAAATATTTTTTTAGAACTTAAAATATTAATTTCAGTAATAACAGGATTTGGATAAATTGAAATTTGATCATCAATACTATTATTATATTTTATTGTTGCTAAATATGATCTTTGTCTATTAGTATTATAATTTAAAGTTGTCTCATCAAAAGTTAAAGAATTTGAAGTGACAAAACCACCAACTAAAATATTATTTTCATGACATTGAATTGATGTAGGAAAGTTACCTTCAGAATTACCATTTACACCTTTTATCCATTTTATGTTTTGTGAATTATCTAATTTAACAATCATAGAGGAAAAATCACAATCATTATGTAGAGTAGTGTTATTGAATGTTACAGTTGGTGAAGTAAAATCTGTTGCCAATAACAAATTAGATGCATTATCTTCAATCATTTTGTCTAAAAAAAGATAAGAATTTGGATCGCTTATTTGTTTTATCCACATTCTATTTCCATCGTCGTATTTTGTAATATACAAATCTGATAATCCGACTTTATTTAAATTTAAACCTAATTGATTAAAATTATTTTCATAAAAATGTCCATATACAATTATTTCTTTATTAGTATTTAAAAAAATATTACTTGAATATGAACTACTTTCATAAGGATTTGAATTGTCAATACTATATTTTGAAACGAAATTTAAATCCGTATCAATTTCTATATGAAAAATGTCAAAATTATCATTTGAATTATTAATTACTTCACTGTCAAAACTAAAAATTGGTGAAGAAAAATATCCTGCAATACTAATATTGTTATTATTGTTATATTTAATAGCGGTTGCAAAGTCAAAATTGAATCCACCAAATCCTTTCAAGGCTAAAATATTTCCATTTAAATTATATTTAGCAATATATCCATCTGATAATCCTTGATACATTGAATTATTATAAACTTCCAAATTTTCAATTTTTAAGCTGTTGGAACTAAAACTACCAGTTACAAAAATGTTATTATTTTGGTCAGAAGTAATTGAAGTGCATTCAGAAATACCTTTACTTTCTTTTACCCATTGAAATTGTCCATTAGAATTAAATTTTGCAATAAATTGTAATTTAGAACCAATATAAAATACACCTACTAAAGGTATGGTAAGATTATAATTACTATTATCAAATGTTATTGGTGTATATGTGTCTTGAAAAATGGGAAGGCTGCCTATTTCAATTCCACCACCAATTATAGCATCATCATTTTTGTCTATATGTAAACTAGTTAAGCTTAATTGTTTACCTAATGGATTTATGTCTTTAACCCAGATTATCTCTCCATTTTTATTGTATTTAGCTATGTAACCTGCTCTACCATTTACACAATTAACGGATGTATTGTCAATATTTAAATTTAATAGGAATGTGCCTAAGACGTAAAAATTTCCTTTTGAATCGAATTTTGTATCTATAATAGTTTCATCATATTCTGTTTGATTCATTTTTGCCCAATTCCAATAAGGAGTTTGAGCTAAAAGACCTAAATGCGATAATAGTAAAAGTAAAAAATATTTTTTCATCTTATTCCTCTAATGCCAAACGTTCTTGTTCGATTTTTTCAGCTAATCGTTTTTCGATAATAGGTACAATTAGCGTTTTTCTATCTTTTGTTTTTACGAAAGGAAACAACTCTAAATCGTGTTTCATTTTGTCGTTTGGATTTGGATATTTGTTTGTTCCCAACAAAATTTCTTTACAAGAATCAAACAATCCTTGTTCTTTTAGTGCGCTTTCTGAAATTTTTCTTTGAATAGTGCCTTCAATTAATTGTGTAATTAACCCCCCATTGGCTTCAATTTCTTTGAATACTTCTAAAGCTTTTTCTGCTAATTGTTCTGTTAAACTTTCTATATAATATGCGCCATCTGACGGATTATTAACTTTATCGAAGTAACTTTCTTCTTTTAATATTAATAACTGATTGCGTGAAATTCTGTCGCCAAATTCATTGTCTTTATGATAGATGGCATCGTAGGCTAAATTAGAAACCGCATTAGCACCGCCTAAAATAGCCGACATACATTCGGTTGTAGTTCGTAACATATTTACATTATAATCGTATAATGTTTTGTTGCGTTTTGTTGGTGTGGCTATGATGTGACAATCAAAATTATGATTGTATTCGGAAGCTAATGTATTGAAAAGTAAACGTAAAGCTCTAATTTTGGCGATTTCGAAAAAATAATTTGTGCCCACACTAACTTCAATAGAAATTGGTTGATTTATTTTTGAAATTCTATTGAAATATTCATTACAATGTGCTAAAGTATATGCCAATTGTTGCACCATATTGGTACCAGAATTTTGATAGATTCCAGATTGTATCGTTAAAAAGGAAATGGTAGTATTTTTTGAAATTTCATTCAGTTTTTGAATATCTGAATTTAGGTTTTCATACCAATTCCCATCTCTGCATAATTGACCAATAGCATCAATTTGAATGATAAAATTATACCCGTTTTTAGCTACGAAATTATTTAAAATTGCCACATACTCTTGTGATAGAAAAGGCAAAAAGAAATAATATACCACCCTTTCTACGGGTAAATTAATCATTAATTTTGATAGGTCTATTTTATCAGATTCAATGGTAAAACGAACGCTTTCTGCACCACGTTGTAGGCTATCTTTTGCTTTTTTGTTCGACATTTGTACATCGTGAACATAAATATTTTGCAAAATTTTAAATTCGGTAGCGTTACTATTTGTTGGATGATTTTTAATTTCTTCATCAGAATGATAAAAAGGTTTTACTTTTATACCTTCTAAACTTTCCCATATTAGGGTGTCGTTATAATCGGCGCCTTTTAGCTCAAATTGAATTTGTTGTTTCCATTGTTTAGATGAAACCGCATCAAAATCTTGAAATAATTGTGTTTTCATTGCTTTGTTTTTGATTTGAAAACTTATTTTTGAAGGTTACTTTTTTGCTTCAAGTAAACTGTCATTTATTTTATCTTCTTCAAATTCTATAATGTAAATATCTTCGCTGTCCTTTTTCATAAAGTACTTTTCGCGAGCATATTTTTCCGTCATATTATCGTTTTTAAGATTTTTAATTTTAATACTATCTTTTGCAATTTCAGATTTGTAATATTTTTTATTATCGTTTAATTCATCAATTTGTTGGTTTAAAAAACGATGTTCAAAATAAGAATAATTATCAAAAAACAGCATCCAAATAATGAAAGCAACAAGTGTTAAATAATATTTATTTCCTAAAAAGTTTAGCAAAGGAAATTTTTGTAGAAGGTTTTGAAATTTCTTAAACATTATTTTTCAATTCGTTGATTAATTACAGCTCGTACTACATCTATGGCAACTGTATTGTATTTATCATTTGGAATTATGATATCTGCAAATGCTTTTGTAGGTTCAATAAATTGATCATGCATAGGTTTCAAAGTAGTTTGATATCGTGTTAACACTTCTTCCATATCTCTTCCTCTTTCGGCAATATCTCGTTTTAAACGACGAATTAATCGCTCATCAGAATCCGCATGAACAAATACTTTAATATCAAATAAATCACGAATTTCCGGATTAGTAAATATTAAAATTCCTTCTACAATCATTACTTTTCTTGGGTGGGTACTAATTGTATCATCCGTTCTATTATGAGTGATAAAAGAGTAAATTGGTTGGTCTATTACTTTGCCAGCTTTTAAATCTTTTAAATGTGAAATCAACAAATCAAAATCAATGGCTCGTGGATGATCAAAATTAATTTTAGTACGTTCCTCGTAAGATAAATTGTTGGTTTCTTTGTAATAAGAATCCTGAGAAATTACGCCAACTTCAGTTGAAGGCAATTCGTTCATAATTTGATGTACAACTGTAGTTTTTCCACTACCAGTTCCGCCAGCAATACCAATGATAAGCATAAATAGTATCTTTAATTTACACAAAGATAGAAATATATACAATAAAAAAAATTCTATCTTTAGAGAAAAGATAGAATTTAATTAAATTTTTTTAAAATGAATTAGTTATTGATTAATTGTAATAATTCGTTTATTTTTTGAGGATTATTAAAAGCGCCGTTAAAAGAAGTTGTTACTGTTGCCGAACTATCGTCTTGTACACCACGTGATGACACACAAAGATGTTTGGCATCAATAATAACGGCTACATCTTCTGTTTCTAATGCAATTTTTAAATCTTCGGCAATTTGCATTGTTAGCCGTTCTTGAACTTGAGGACGTTTTGCATAATATTGTACAATTCTATTTAGTTTTGATAATCCAATAACTTTTCCAGAAGAGATATAAGCTACGTGTGCTTTACCAAAAATAGGCACAAAATGATGTTCGCAATTGGAATAAAAAGTAATATTTTTTTCTACCAACATTTGATTGTATTGGTATTTGTTTTCAAAAAGTGCCATTTTAGGCTTATTTTTAGGGTTTAACCCAGAAAAAATTTCTTCAATGTACATTTTTGCCACTCTTTCCGGTGTGCCTTTCAGGGAATCATCAGTTAAATCTAAATCCAATGCCTTCATAATTTCAGTAAAATGAAACGCAATAATTTCTTTTTTTTCTGTATCCGATTTTGAAAATGCATTGGCAACCATTGGGGTTTCTAATGAAGTAAATAAATGTTCATTTCCTATATCTTCTACGGATATATTTGTGAGTATGTTGTCTTCAATCATAAAGTTTGATTTCATAAAATTTATTTTGTTTAACAAAAGTAATAAATAATTAAACAAAAAAGAATTTATCAACTAATTATTTTGCCTATGGTTGTATAAATAAAATAAATACTACGAAAGTAAAGTAGTGATTATAAACTAAATTTGAGTAAAGCTTCCAAAAAAAGTGTTAAAAAAAAACGACCTCAATATAATTGAAGTCGTTTGTCGGGGTGGCAGGATTCGAACCTGCGGCCTTCCCGCTATGGCGGGACGCAATACCTATCCGTTTTTATTAAGGTCTTCTAAATACCGTTTGGCGCCTCTCTTCTTTATCTTTTTTTCCAGTAGGATTGCATCGCTTCGGGTTTCGCACATAAAAGTTTGTACAAGTTCCCAAGGGATGCCATATTTAGTAGATAAGGAGAATCCCGAATTATGCCGAAATAATCGATTTTCAATATCTGAAGTTTGTCCGATGTAGTATTTCGATTTTGAAATGCTAAATAATATATAAATGTAAAACATATTGAATGAAATAAAAAACGACCTCAATATAATTGAAGTCGTTTGTCGGGGTGGCAGGATTCGAACCTGCGGCCTCCTGCTCCCAAAGCAGGCGCGATAACCGGGCTACGCTACACCCCGTGAATGCGAGTGCAAATATACTCTTTATTTTTAATCTTCAAAATGATTTTCAATTTTTTTATTGGATAAAATAATTTGTACTTTTACAGCACTAAATACTCCCTAATTATGAAAAATTATTTATATTTCACTTTGTTTTTTTTAAGTTTGATTTCTTGTAATTCAAAACCATCTAAAGAATCCATTGTAAAAATAAATGGGTACTGGGAAATAGAGAAAGTAGTATTTCCAGATGGAAATAAAAAAGCATATCAAGTAAATGAATTTATTGATTATATTTCTTTAAAAAACTTAAAAGGAATTCGTCAGAAAGTAGCGCCGCAACTTGATGGTACTTTTTTAAGAGGTGCATTACAGGATAAAATTAGGATTATTGATAGTGCAGGTTGTTATTTTTTGAAAACGAAATCTAAATTTACCAAATGGGAAGAAAAAGTTATTTCAGTATCTGAAGATGAACTAGTTTTAGAAAATGAAACTAAAATTACGTATTATTACAAGAAATTTATACCTTACGATAAAAGAAAATAAAAATGAAACGATTTAATGACGATTTTTCTATAGGTGATGTAATGAAAGAGTTTATGAAAGCAACGAAGCTGGAAGCAGGTTTGGATGTTATAAATGTTAAAGAAACATGGTATAAAATGATGGGGCCGGCTTTTAAAAATTATACGGAACAAATTGAATTAAAAAGACAAACCTTGTACGTACAGTTAAATTCTTCTGTTGTAAAACAAGAATTAGAATACGGGAAATCTAAAATCATAAAAATGCTGAATGAAGAACTTGGAAAAGATTTGATTAAAGAAATTGTTTTTAGGTAAAAAGGGTAAAAGGTATAAGGTCTTAGATTATAGGTTTAAAAAAAAAAGGTGATTTGAAATTTCAAATCACCTTTTTTTATACAAATAACTATTTTAGAATTGCTCTCTTCCAGCGAAGTGGAAAGCACTTTCAATAGCTGCATTTTCATCTGAATCTGAACCGTGAACGGCATTTTCTCCAATTGAAGTAGCATATTTTTTACGGATAGTTCCTTCAGCAGCATCAGCAGGGTTTGTAGCACCAATTAAAGCTCTGAAATCTTCTACTGCGTTGTTTTTTTCTAAAATTGCAGCAACAATAGGTCCGCGAGTCATAAATTCTACTAATTCACCAAAGAAAGGTCTTTCTGAGTGAACAGAATAAAATTTCTGAGCATCCGCTAAAGTTAATTGTGTTAATTTCATAGAAACGATTTTAAAACCGCCTTCTGTAATCATGTTTAAAATTCCACCGATGTGTCCGTTTTCAACACCATCTGGTTTAATCATTGTAAATGTTCTATTTGTAGCCATTTTTCTTAAATTTTTTGCAAAGGTACTATTTAATTCCAAATTGCAAAACGGTTTTTAAAAATCAAGAGTGCTTCATATCTTAATTAATTTAAAACAGGTTTCTAATGGATTCGATTGGGAAATGATTTCATTAATAAAAGTTTGCGAATAAAACACGCTAAAATTACTTTTTCGTTCTTGCAAACTTCCGTTTGGAAACAATTGATTTTGTATTTCGGTTATGCGTTTTAATTTTTCAAAATGTATTCGTTTTTCTGCTTTTAAAAGTCGTTTTTCTAAATTATCTAATCCTTTTATTTGTTTGGCTTCTTGTGCTTTTACAGCGCCTGTAAAAGATTTATCAGTTTGTTCGGCAATTTTTAATAATTCAAAAAACTGTTTTTTTAATATTTCTTTTTGTTCAGAGAAATCAATTTTTATATTTGATAATTCTTTAGTTTTTTTATTAACCAATTCTTGATTCGAAAGAAATAATTCTTCAAATGAAATGCCTAAATTGGCTGATTTAGTCATTAGTTTTTCTGTTGCAATTACAAACGAATTTCTAAGAATTAATATCGGAAATGTAACCTTTTGAGCGTCAAAATTATTTTTCAATTCTAACCAATACGCTATTTCACCACCGCCTCCAATATATGCTAAATTTGGTAATATGACTTCTTGATATAAAGGTCTTAAAATGACGTTTGGACTAAATTTTTCCGGTGAATTTTCTATTAATTTAATAATTTCCGATTCAGAAAATTCAATTTCCGTATTGTTAACTTTATAAATATTGTTTTCAAAAACAATTCGTTCACGTAAATTATCTTCAATATAAAACAAGTTGATTTCTCTTGGATTTACTTGAACTGCGTATTCTTTTAATTGTGCAATAGTTTTAGATACAGCTGCGAAAGAATTTTGATGAAGTAACTCATCTTTAATATATGGTGCAAACAGTGATTTTAGATTTTTATCATCTCCATCAATTATTACTAAACCTTCGGATTTAAATAGTTCATTGGCTAAAAAACGAGTAGCATCAGCTAAATTAGTATGCTCTATATAGGTTTTTTCGAATAGGTTTTTTAGATATTCGGCTGTTTCGCCAACACCAATAGCTTCAGAAAACGAATCAAAAACGTCATTTAAACCATCGGTTGTTAATCTTCCTACAGGTCCAAAACTATCTTTTTTCCATTTGATTTTTTGGTTATTCAATTGAAAATGATTTATTTCTTCAAAATCATGGTCTTCTGTTGCCATCCAATAGATTGGAATAAAGTTGTACTCTGGGTATTTTTGTTTTAATTGCTTACATAAATTAATTGTAGAAGCAATTTTATAAATAAAATAAGCAGGTCCTGAAAATAAATTTAATTGATGACCAGTAGTGACAGTAAATGTTTTATCCGATTTTAACAGCTCAATATTTGATTTTATTTTTTCTGAAAGAGGAACGTTACTATTTTGCTTATTTAAGGCTTCTACAAGAGTAGCACGATTTTCTAAAGGATAATTATTAGTTTTTTCATCTATTTGAGTACCAAAATTATCTATTCTAGGAAAACGATGATACAGCGACTGTATTTCAGGTTTTTCATCTAAATAATCCACAATTAGTTTAGAAAAATAACCCGATTTTTGATACGAAATACAATCTGTTGGCATAATTTTTTTTACAAAAATAATCATTTTTCGCTATCCATAATAAATTTTTATCTTTGTAAAAACATTTCACTTTGTCAGACCTTCTTTTAATTACGCCACCATTTACCCAATTGAATACGCCATATCCCGCAACGGCTTATATCAAAGGGTTTCTAAACACGAAAAGCATTTCCGCTTTTCAAATGGATTTAGGTATTGAAGTGATTTTAGAATTGTTTTCAAAAAAAGGGTTGAGTTCTTTAATTCCTAAAGGTAAAATAGTACAATTTTCAGAAAATTCGCAACGAATTCATACCCTTTGGGATGATTATATTGCTACAATTGACGCGGTAATTGCTTTTCTTCAAGGAAAGAATCCAACGTTAGCACGCCAAATATGTAGTGGAAATTTTTTGCCAGAAGCGTCTCGTTTCAATCAATTAGACGATATGGAATGGGCATTTGGAAATATGGGAATGCAAGACAAAGCAAAACATTTAGCCACTTTGTATTTAGAAGATATTTCCGATTTCATTGTGGAATGTATAGATGAAAATTTCGGATTTAGTCGCTATGCTGAACGATTGGGTAGAAGTGCCAATTCATTCGATGAATTATATGCCGAATTACAAAAGGAAACCACGCATATAGATAAAATTACGCTTCAAATTTTAGAAGAAAAGATAAAGAATGTGAAACCAAATTTGGTATTAATTTCGGTACCTTTTCCTGGAAATTTATATAGCGCTTTTAGATGTGCGCAATTTATAAAAGCCCATTATCCTGCAACAAAAATAGCTATGGGTGGCGGCTTTCCAAATACAGAATTAAGAAGCGTAAAGGACAAAAGAGTGTTTGAGTTTTTCGATTTTATTACACTTGATGATGGTGAATTGCCAGTGGAGCTTTTAATTTCCAACATTCAAAATCCTAATTCCAATGAATTTAAACGTACCTTTTTGTTAGAAAATAAGGAAGTTGTTTATAAAAATAATTCCACAAAACCAGATTATAAACACGCTGATGTCGGAACACCCGATTATTCTGATTTGCATTTAGACAGATACATTTCTGTCATTGAAATTGCCAATCCTATGCATAGTTTATGGAGCGATGGTCGTTGGAATAAATTAACGATGGCACACGGTTGTTATTGGGGAAAATGTACATTTTGTGATGTTTCTTTAGATTACATTAAAATTTATGAACCCATTGCAGCAAAAATTCTTGTGGATAGGATGGAAGAAATGATTGCGCAAACTGGAGAAACTGGATTCCATTTTGTAGACGAAGCGGCACCACCAGCATTAATGCGTGAAGTAGCTTTGGAACTTCTTAAACGTAAATTAGTGGTTTCGTGGTGGACAAATATTCGCTTTGAGAAAAGTTTTACGAAAGATTTGTGCCTTTTATTAAAAGCTTCGGGTTGTATCGCGGTTTCTGGTGGATTAGAAGTTGCTTCAGATAGATTATTACAATTAATAAAAAAAGGGGTTACGGTGGAGCAAGTAGCGAAAGTCACGAATTATTTTACCGAAGCTGGAATTATGGTTCACGCGTATTTAATGTACGGTTATCCTACGCAAACCATTCAAGAAACTGTGGATAGTTTAGAAATGGTGCGACAATTGTTTCAAATTGGAAGTATACAGTCTGGGTTTTGGCATCAATTTGCTATGACGGTACATTCGCCTGTAGGATTACATCCTGAGGAATTTGGTGTGATTCCGCAACAAAATGAAATTACTTTTGCAAATAATGACATTCAGTTTATTGACAAAACAGGTATCAATCACGATAAGTTTAGTTTTGGATTAAAAAAATCGCTATTTAATTATATGCACGGTATTTGTTTCGAATATGATTTGCAAGATTGGTTTGAATTTAAAATTCCAAAAACAAAAATTGCTCCAGATTTTATAGAAAATTCGCTTAATAATGAAGTAGATTTTTCATTAAAGCCTACAGCAAAATTGATTTGGATTGGAACAACTCCAGTGTTAGATTATTTTACTAAATCTAAAAAAGGTGCTATTTGGGAAATGGCGAAAATGACGTTTTATTTTAAAACAGATACTATTGAAATTTCTTTGGAAAAAGATCAAGCAAATTGGTTAATAAAAACTATAAAATCAGTTTCAAATCAACCACTTTTATTAAAAGATATTAAAATAGACTTCGAATCTAAATTTGAAGATTTTGAACTATTTTGGTTTTCAAAACCAATGAATTCATTACGGAATTCAGGTTTGTTAGTACTTTAAAACAGATTTTTATTTGGAGTTTTTTAGACCTGACAGGTTTTTAAAACCTGTCAGGTCTAAAAAAAAACTTACACTGGCACATTCACAAAATCCATTCTTACCAAACCATCATCGTCAATTTTTGTAAGTGTAATTTCGTGTAACGTGTTGGCTAATTCTGGGTTCCAAGGCGTTTTTACTTTTACGTAGTTTTCGGTAAAACCTGTAATATATCCTTCTTTATTTTCGTTTTCAAAAAGTACAGTGCGAGTTGTCCCAATTTGACTTTCATAATACGCTCGTCGTTTTTTAACAGAAAGTCCGCGAAGCATTTTACTACGTTTACTTCTTATATTAGCAGGTACAACTCCAGGCATATCTACGGCTTCCGTATTGTCGCGCTCACTGTATGTAAACACGTGTAAATACGAAATATTCATTTCATTTAAATAATTATAAGTTTCTAAAAAGTGTTCGTCAGTTTCACCAGGAAATCCTACAATTACATCGACACCAATACACGCATGTGGCATCACTTCTTTAATTTTATTTACGCGTTCTGTATAAATTTCACGTTGGTAACGACGCTTCATTTTTCCTAAAATTTCATTGCTTCCACTTTGTAAGGGAATATGAAAATGCGGGACAAACGTTCGGCTTTTGCTTACAAATTCAATCGTTTCGTTTTTTAATAAATTAGGCTCAATGCTTGAAATTCTTAGTCTTTCAATACCATCAACTTTGTCTAATTCTTGAACTAATTCTAAAAACGTATGTTCGTGTTTTTTGTTGCCAAATTCGCCTTTACCGTAATCACCAATATTCACACCGGTTAACACAATTTCTTTAATGTTTTGCTCTGAAATTTCTTTCGCATTTTTTAATACATTTTCCAACGCATCACTTCTCGAAATCCCACGCGCTAACGGAATCGTACAATACGTGCATTTATAATCGCAACCATCTTGTACTTTAAGGAATGCACGAGTTCTGTCGCCAATAGAATAACTACCTACATAAAAATCAGCTTCTTCAATTTCGCAACTGTGCACCTCGCCCATATCGTTTTTAGATAGGTCGTTTATATAATCGGTGATTTTAAATTTTTCTGTAGCACCCAAAACCAAATCTACACCATCAACTGCGGCTAATTCTTCTGGTTTCAGTTGGGCATAACAACCCACGGCGGCAACAAAAGCTTTGTCGTTTAGTTTCATCGCTTTTTTAACCACTTGTTTAAACTGCTTGTCGGCATTTTCTGTTACCGAACACGTGTTAATTACGTAAATATCGGCCACTTCTTCAAAATCAACTCTGTCAAAACCTTCGTAATTGAAGTTTCTAGCGATCGTTGAGGTTTCCGAAAAATTCAGTTTACAACCCAGTGTATAGAATGCTACTTTTTTTCTATCAGCCATACTTTTTTCTTTGGGCGTGCCCTTTCAGGTCGTGCTATCCGTTGCAATCTTTTTTTATGTCTTGAAAAAAGCCACAAAAAAAGGATTTTCACTCTTATCACTCACGCAAATCGAGTACAAAATTACGTAGATTTTTCTTAAGTTGTAAATCTTTTGGTATGAGATTTTTGTTAAAGCGGTTTCAAAATAAAAAATAATACTATTTTGTTTGCAGTATTGGGTAATAGTATTATATTTGCACCCTGAAATAAAAAGATAATTAACAAAAGGTTATAAGGCGTTTACACCTTTTTATAGTAAAAAGCCTCGAAACAAATTATAATCATACATTTAAAGATTTACAAAATGAGAAAAGGAATTCACCCAGAAAACTACAGATTAGTCGCTTTTAAAGACATGTCTAACGATGATGTATTCATCACAAAATCAACTGTTGAAACTAAAGAAACTATTACACATGAAGGTGTGGAGTATCCAGTTTTCAAAATGGAGATTTCTAGAACGTCTCACCCTTTTTACACAGGTAAATCTAAACTTATTGATACAGCAGGTCGTATTGATAAATTCAAAACGAAATACGCTAAATTTGAAAAAAAATAATTTCAAATTTTTAAATAATAAGAAACCTCGAAAGTATTCGGGGTTTTTTTATTTTTATAAGTCAAATTTCTTTGTAAATTTGAATCGTTAAGTTTTCATTAAACCTTTTAAACTTTTTCAATGAACTATATTCTTTTTGATGGACCCCATCGTAATGCTTTGTTGCCATTTACCTTTACAAGACCTGTTGCTGATATTCGTGTTGGAATTTTAACCATTCGTGAAAAATGGGAAAAACAGTTGGGTTCTACTACAACTTCGGTTACTGAAGACTATTTGTCTGAAAAATGGCCTATGGTAGAAATGGAAAATAACGTAATGATTAACGCGTCTTTTTTACCAAATGAAATATTGGTAGAAATGATTAAAAATTTGGAACACAAGCAAGCGATTTTTCAAGAAGAAGAAGTAGTAGCATTTTTTGCTAAAGAAGGTGAAGAAGTCGATTTTGATTCTTTCGAAGTAATTGAATTTTCAAACGACTGCATTAAAATTGAAAACACTTGGGATATTTTTCAAAAAAATGATGTAGCTATTCGTGAAGATTTCGAATTGTTGACTGAAGATAGATTTTCGCAATCAATTCCTAAATCGGTAAACGTAATTGCACCAGAAAATATTTTTATTGAAGAAGGGGCAAAATTAGAATTTGTAACCTTAAACGCATCAACAGGTCCTATTTATATTGGTAAAAATGCTGAAATCATGGAAGGTTCTGTTATTCGAGGTCCTTTTGCTTTGTGTGAATCGGGTCGAGTGAAATTAGCTACTAAAGTATATGGTGCTACAACCGTTGGTCCTCATTCAGTAATTGGTGGAGAAGTAAACAATTCGGTTTTATTTGGATATTCTAATAAAGGACACGATGGGTTTTTAGGAAATTCGGTTTTAGGTGAATGGTGTAATATTGGTGCCGATAGCAATAATAGTAACTTAAAAAACAATTACGAAGAAGTAAAATTGTGGAGCTACGAAACAGAAAATTTTGCTAAAACAGGTTTGCAATTTTGCGGATTAATGATGGGTGACCATAGTAAATGCGGTATTAATACTATGTTTAATACGGGAACAGTTGTTGGAGTAAGTACTAATATTTTTGGAGCAGGATTTCCACGAAATTTTGTACCCAGTTTCAGTTGGGGCGGAGCAAGTGGTTTTACAACTTATCTGACCAAAAAAGCGTTTGAAACCGCTAAAATTGTAATGGCAAGAAGAAATGTTGAATTTTCTGAAGAAGATACTAAAATATTAGAACACGTTTTTGAAGAAACTAAAAAATATAGAAAAGAGTAAAAAAAAACGCAGTTTCATGATTTTGAAACTGCGTTTTTTATTTGGTCTAATTTTTATTTTTATAAATCAAATCCCATGTTTACGCCTAATTTATCGGCAATAATTCGAGCGATTTTACTTCTTAATTCTGGAATTTTTACACTATTAGTCACTTCACTTGTAAACGCGTACATTAGTAATGCTTTGGCTTCTTTCTTACCAATTCCACGTTGTTGCATGTAAAACATAGCACTTTCATCTAACTGTCCAATGGTGCAACCATGGGAGCATTTTACATCATCTGCAAAAATTTCCAATTGAGGTTTCGCATTAATAGTCGCTTTATCACTTAATAATATATTATTATTTTGCTGAAACGCATCTGTTTTTTGTGCTTCTTTTTCTACAAAAATTTTACCATTGAAAACACCAGTTGCGCTTCCGTCTAAAATAGTTTTGTAGTTTTGATGACTTTCACAATTTGGCGTGGCGTGTTGCACTAAAGTATAATGGTCAACATGTTGTTTGTCGCCAATAATAGTAATTCCTTTTAAAGTAGAATCAATATGTTCGCCTTGGTGGTAAAAGTTTAAATTATTTCTGGTGATGTTTCCTCCAAACGAAAATGTATGAACCGAAACGTGACTGTCTTGTTTTTGAGCAATGTATGTATTGTCAATTAAATTCGCAGTTTGTAAATCATTTTGCACTTTGTAATAATCAACAATGGCGCGTTTCTGAGCGAAAATTTCTGTAACCGAATTGGTTAAAACGGGATTGCTATTTAAACTCTGGTGACGTTCTACAATTTGTACATGTGCATTTTCGCCTACAATTATTAAATTTCTTGGTTGCGTCATTAATGCAGCTTCAGAACCAGTAGAAAAATATAAAATTTCAATTGGTTTGTCAACTACTTTGCTCTTTGGAATATTTACATACGCACCTTCTTGAGAAAAAGCAGTGTTTAATGATGTTAAACTATCATCTTTATTCGCAATTTTGTTGAAATATTCGTCAATGTACATCTTGTATTTTGGCTTGTTTAAAGCCGAAGACATCAAGCAAACATCTAAACCATCATGCGTAGTTGATGATAAGTGTGAACTGAATTTTCCGTCAATAAATACAACTTTATACGTATCCACTTCATTTAAGAAGTATTTTTTTACATCAGCAAATTCTACTGTATTTTCTTTTTTTGCAAATACACTAAAATCATTTTTTAAAATGGCATTTAACGAGGTATATTTCCAGGCTTCTTCCTTTTTTGTAGGGAATCCATTATTTTCGAAGTGTTTTATAGCTGAAGTTCTAATGTTATGTAACTCGTCGTTTACATCAGTAATTTTTTCTTCAAACGCCATAAAAGACGATAGTATTTTTTCTTTTAATTCCATTTTTCTCGACTTTACGACTTTTGACTTTCGACTACTTCGTTTTTAATCCAATCGTATCCTTTTTCTTCTAATTCTAATGCTAAAGAGGCATCGCCAGATTTAACGATTTTTCCATCCATTAAAACGTGTACAAAATCAGGAACTATATAATCTAATAATCTTTGGTAGTGCGTAATAACTAAAACTGCATTAGTTTCATTTTTTAATTTGTTCACACCGTTAGCAACAATACGTAAAGCATCAATATCTAAACCAGAATCTGTTTCGTCGAGAATCGCTAATTTTGGTTCTAACATGGCCATTTGAAAAATTTCATTTCGCTTTTTTTCTCCACCAGAAAAGCCTTCGTTAAGAGAACGAGATAAGAATTTTCTGTCTATTTCTAATAATTCTGATTTTTCACGTATTAATTTCAGCATTTCATTAGCAGGCATATCCTCTTGTCCACGTGCTTTACGCGATTCATTAATAGCTGTTTTCATGAAATTTGTAACTGAAACTCCAGGTATTTCTACCGGATATTGAAAAGACAAGAAAACGCCTTTGTGAGCTCTTTCTTCGGGAGCTAATTCTGAGATGTCTTCACCTTCTAAAATAATTTCACCAGCAGTTACATTGTAATTTTCGTTTCCAGCAATTATTGACGAAAGGGTACTTTTTCCAGCGCCATTTGGTCCCATAATCGCGTGAACTTCTCCTGCTTTTACTTCTAAATTAATTCCTTTTAATATTTCTTTGTCTTCTACAGAAGCGTGTAAGTTTTTTATTTGTAACATATTTATTTTTGTTTCAGGTTTAAAGTTTCAAGTTGTTTTGTTCTTTATTCTTTAAACACTAGTTTTAATTTTTAAATTTATAATTTTTGTTTGTTCAGGTTAAACTTTAAACCTGAAACAAATTTATCCAACAGAACCCTCTAAACTAATTTCCAATAATTTTTGAGCTTCAACAGCAAATTCCATTGGTAATTTATTTAAGACTTCTTTACTAAAACCATTTACAATTAATGCAATTGCTTTTTCTGTTGGAATACCTCTTTGGTTGCAATAAAACACTTGATCTTCACCAATTTTTGAGGTGGTCGCTTCGTGTTCTATTTTGGCACTTGTATTTTTACTTTCGATATATGGAAATGTATGTGCACCGCAATTATTACCCATAAGTAAACTATCACATTGCGAAAAATTTCGTGCATTGTCAGCGTTTTTACTAATTTGAACCAATCCACGGTAACTATTTTGTGATTTTCCAGCTGAAATTCCTTTTGAAATAATGGTAGACTTGGTGTTTTTACCTAAATGAATCATTTTTGTTCCCGTATCCGCTTGTTGGAAATTATTTGTAACAGCAATAGAGTAGAACTCACCAATTGAATTATCTCCTTTTAAAACACAAGATGGGTATTTCCAAGTTACGGCAGAACCTGTTTCCACTTGTGTCCATGATATTTTTGCGTTTTTCTCACACAAACCTCTTTTGGTTACAAAATTGAAAACACCACCTTTTCCTTCTTTATTTCCTGGATACCAGTTTTGAACGGTTGAATATTTTATTTCAGCATCATCTAAAGCAATTAATTCTACAACCGCAGCATGTAATTGATTTTCATCACGACTTGGAGCTGTACATCCTTCAAGGTAAGAGACGTAACTTCCTTCATCGGCAATTACTAAAGTTCTTTCAAATTGCCCAGTACCACCTTGGTTAATTCTAAAATACGTTGACAATTCCATAGGACATTTCACGCCTTTTGGAATATAACAAAAACTTCCATCAGAGAAAACGGCTGAATTTAATGCAGCGTAAAAATTATCTTTTTGCGGTACAATAGTTCCTAAATACTTTTTAACCAACTCAGGATGTTCTTGAATGGCTTCTGAAATAGGGCAAAAAATAATACCTTTTTCTCCAAGTGTTTTTTTGAATGTCGTGGCTACTGATACAGAATCTACTACAATATCCATGGCCACATTATTCATTTTTTTCTGCTCGTCAATAGAAATTCCCAATTTTTTGTACATTTCTAATAACTCTGCATCTACATCATCTAATGTTTTATTTGGATCTGATTTTTTTGGTGCTGAATAATAAGCAATCGCTTGAAAATCTGGTTTTGTATACTTAACATTTGCCCATTCTGGTTCTTCCATTTCTTTCCAAGCAGTAAATGCTTCTAAACGCCAATCGGTCATCCATTGTGGTTCGTTTTTCTTTTTAGAAATCGCACGCACAATGTCTTCGTTTAAACCAATAGGAAACGTTTCCGATTCTAATTCAGTATAAAATCCGTATTCGTATTCTTTATTTTCTAATTCGACTTTTAAATCGTCTTCTGTGTATTTACTCATTTTAATTATTTAAAGATTTAATTATTTAAAGATTGAAAAATTCTTTAAACTCATTAATCATTTATTTTGTATTTAATTTTGTGCTTAAATATTTTATGAAATTTGAAATATTCTGAGAAATTTCAATTGTCAGATTTAAACTTTTCTGTATTTCATCTTCAGAACAAAATTCTAATTCTTTTGCTAAAATTAGCATATTTCTTACTTCAGCACAACTTCCCTTTGCAATTTTTAAATATCTTACAAATTGCTTATTATTGTTATATTCTGATCCCTCTGCAATATTATTGGTTATTGAAACTACAGCTCTTTTTATTTGATCTTTAAAATCATATTCCTTATCTAATGAAATATTGTTTACTAAACTAAAAATTAGTTTCGTTAATATTACTCCCTTTTTGTGTACCTCAAACTCCTCAAAAGATTTTGTTATAATCTTTAAATCTTTAAATCATTAAATTTTTTAATCTTTTGATTTAAAGCGAAAAACTTTCCCCACACCCACACGTTCTTTGTGCATTAGGATTGTTAAAAACAAATCCTTTTCCATTTAAGCCTCCTGAAAATTCTAAAATAGTTCCAGCTAAATACAAAAATGATTTTTTTTCAACAGCAATTTTAACATTGCTGTCTTCGAAAACTTTATCATTTTCGCCTAACGCCTTATCAAATTTTAATTCATAAGAAAGTCCAGAACAACCACCACTTTTTACCCCAACACGTACATAATCAGTAGCAGCATCAAAACCTTCTTCCTTCATCATGTCAATTATTTTTTTACTTGCAGATTCAGATACTTTTATCATAACTTAGTTATTAATTATATTTGTTTCGTATTCCTTATTTTGATTTTGTCTAAATTAACTCTGCAAAGATAAACCTAAAAAAACTTTTTACAAGATTTATAACATTTTTATAACTTATATTTTCATAGTTTTCTTTTATTGAAATTTTTGTAATTTGGCAAAAAATATAAATTATGAAATTATATCCAATAGAGGCAGGAAATTTTAAGTTAGACGGTGGTGCTATGTTTGGTGTTGTTCCCAAAACAATATGGAATAAAACCAATCCTGCAGATGCTAATAATTTAATAGACATTGCTGCCAGATGCCTACTAATTGAAGATGGAAATAAACTGACATTAATAGATACCGGAATGGGAAATAAACAATCCGACAAGTTTTTTGGCTATTATTCTCTTTGGGGTGATGAAAGTTTGGATAAATCATTAGCAAAATATGGATTTCATAAAGATGATATTACAGATGTTTTTATGACGCATTTACATTTTGATCACTGTGGTGGTTCTGTAAATTGGAATAACGATAAAACAGGTTATGAAGTAGCTTTTAAACACGCTAATTATTGGACAAATAAAAACCATTGGGAATGGGCAACTCAACCTAATTCTCGTGAAAAAGCTTCTTTTTTACATGAAAATATTTTACCTATGCAAGAAAGTGGACAGTTGAAATTTATTAATCGTACCGAGGGTGATTTTCTAGCTACTTCAGAATTAGATTTTGGCATCTTTTTTGCAGACGGTCATACCGAAAAACAAATGCTTCCACATATTCATTATAAAGGAAAAACTATTGTTTTTTGTGCTGATTTATTAGCTACAGCTGGGCACATTCCTATTCCGTATGTCATGGGATACGATACAAGACCGCTTTTAACTATGGACGAAAAAGCAAAATTTATGAATGCAGCAGCTGAAAATAATTATTATTTGTTTTTAGAGCATGACGCACATAATCAAATTATTACTGTAGAAAAAACAGAAAAAGGAGTAAGATTAAAAGAAGTATTTAGATGTGAAGATATCTTTTAGTATTTTATTCCTGTAACAAACCTTTTGAAATACTTACTAATTAACAAAAAATAAATAAATTTATACTAATATGAAAATTCAATTTAAACCTTTATATCTGTCATTTGCTTTAGCGCTTGTTTTATCTGGATGTGGTTCAGCTAAAATGGTTTCAACTCCAGTTGAGAATATTGATAGAATGCCATTAAAAACAACTCCTTTAAAAGAAAAAGATTTGCAACGTTGGAGTCATTTAGACTTAGTGAAAGACACGGTGCCAGGTATGAGTGTGGATAAAGCCTATGCTGAAGTATTAAAAGGAAAAAAAGGAACAAAAGTTATCGTTGGAATTGTAGATTCTGGTGTAGATATTAATCATGAAGATTTAAAATCGGTTATTTGGACCAATCCTAAAGAAATTGCTGGAAATAATATTGATGATGATAAAAATGGATATATTGATGATGTACATGGTTGGAATTTTTTAGGAGATGCTATTCATGAGCAATTAGAAATGACACGAATTGTAAAAAGAGGCCCAAATACTCCAGAATATGCTAAAGCGAAAGCTAAATTAGAAGAAGAGCTTAAAGGTTTACAACAAGATAAGCAGCAATTAGATATGATTTTAAACGCTGAAAAGGCTATAAAATCGTATTTGAATAAAGATAACTTTACCTTGGAGGAAGTTAAAAAAATGGAGACTAAAGATCAAAGTTTATTACAAGCAAAGGCTATGTTTTCTCAGTTTTTAACTGGAATGACTAAAGCAGAGTTTGATAAAGAAATTATTGATTTTAAAGACCATGTTTACGGACAATTAAATTATAATTTGAATGTAGAATACGATGGCAGAAAAATTGTAGGTGACAATCCAGATGATATTAATGACAGAAAATACGGAAATAATAATGTGGTAGGTCCTGAACCAAAAGAAGCAAAACATGGTACGCATGTAGCAGGTATTGTAGCTCAGGTAAGAGGAAATAAAAAAGGTGGTGATGGAGTAGCTGCTTCAGTAGTAGAAATCATGGCTGTTCGAGCAGTTCCTGATGGTGATGAGTACGATAAAGATATTGCTTTAGGTATTCGTTATGCTGTAGACAACGGAGCAAAAGTTATCAACGGTTCTTTTGGAAAATATTTCTCTCAAAATAAAGAATTAGTTATAGACGCTATAAAATATGCAGAATCTAAAGATGTACTGTTAGTAATTGCAGCTGGAAACGAATCGTATGATTTAGATGTGACTAATAAATATCCAAATGATACATACGATAATTCACCAGAATTTGCTAAAAACGTTTTAATTATTGGTGCGCTTACTCCAGATTATGGGTCTAAAATGGTAGCTACTTTTTCAAATTATGGTAAAAATAATGTTGATATTTTTGCACCAGGTGAAAAAATATACGCGACTACTCCTTTAAATACCTATGAATATCTACAAGGTACTTCGATGGCTTCTCCAAATGTAGCCGGTGTTGCTGCATTAATTCGTGCTTACTATCCAAGTTTAACAGCTATACAGGTGAAACAAATTATTATGGAAAGTGGTACATCGTTAAAAAACATGATTTCTGTTGGTGAAGATAAAAATAAAGCAATTTTTTCTGAAATTTCTAAATCTGGAAAAATAGTAAACGCCTATAACGCCTTACTATTAGCCGAAAAAATGACTAAAAAATAATCAAATATAAACATATAATAGCCACAAAGAGATACGTAGTCGTTTATCTTTGTGGTTTTCTTTTTACATAAAACAGTTACAAATGAAAAATACATTTAAACATTTTTTAATTCTTTTAACAGGAATTTCCTTTGCACAAAACAATCCAAATTCAGGATATTGGCAACAACATGTTGACTATAAAATGAATGTGAATATGGATGTCAAAAAATACCAATATAAAGGAAATCAAGAATTAGTATACACAAATAATTCACCAGATACCTTAAAGAAAGTTTTTTTTCATTTGTATCCCAATGCTTTTCAACCAGGTAGTGCTATGGATATGCGTTTGCAAACTATTTCAGATCCAGACAAACGCATGGTTCGTAAGTTTACAAAAGATAAAAAGGAAATAAAAGAAAGTAGAATTAGTACGTTGAAGCCTAACGAAATTGGGTATTTGTTGGTTTCGAATTGCAAACAAAATGGTGTGACAGCACAAAGTAGAGTAGTAGGAACTATTTTGGAAGTTACTTTACCACAGGCAATTTTACCTAAATCAAATTCAACTTTCACTTTAGATTTTGACGGGCAAGTACCGCTTCAAATTCGTCGTTCTGGCAGAAATTCAGAAGAAAATGTAGCGCTATCAATGACGCAATGGTATCCTAAAATGGCTGAATATGATTTTGAAGGATGGCATGCCGATACGTATATAGCAAGAGAGTTTCATGGTGTTTGGGGAAATTTTGATGTAAAAATTACTATTGATAAAGACTATACCATAGGAAGTACAGGCTATCTTCAAAATAAAAACGAAATTGGAAAAGGATATGAAGACGCAGGTGTTGTGGTTTCTTATCCGAAAAAAACAGCATCATTAACTTGGCATTTCATAGCACCAAACGTACATGATTTTGCTTGGGGGGCAGATCCAGAATACATTCATGATAAAATTATGGGTGAAAATGAAACCGAATTGCACTTTTTCTATAAAAATAAGAAAGAAAATCTTGAAAATTGGAAAAAAATGCAGCCTAAAACTGCTGAATTATTAGCGTATTTCAATAAAAATGTAGGGCAATATCCGTACAAACAATATTCCGTTATTCAAGGTGGTGATGGTGGTATGGAATATGCTATGTGTACCTTGATTACAGGAAATAGAAGTTATGGCAGTTTGGTTGGTGTAACTGCTCATGAATTTGCGCATAGTTGGTTTCAACATATTTTAGCTACTAATGAATCAAAACATTGTTGGATGGATGAAGGTTTTACTTCATATATTTCTAATTTAGCAATGAATCAAATTTTGCCGCCAAAAGAACCAGAAAGCCCGTTTGCAGATTCCTACAATAACTATGTTTTTTTAGCCAATTCAGGAAAAGAACAACCTTTAACGACGCATGCGGATAGATACGATTTTAACCAATCGTATGGTATTGGTGCATATAGTAAAGGGGAAATATTTTTAGCTCAATTAGGATATATTATTGGAAAAGAAAATTTAGATAAAACCATAAAAAAATATTATTCGGATTATAAATTTACGCATCCAACTCCTAATGACATTAAGCGAACCGCCGAGAAAATTTCAGGAGCCAACTTAGATTGGTATCTAAATGAATGGACGCAAACCACAAATACAATTGATTACGCCATTAAATCGGTGGAAAATAATAAAATCACTTTAGAAAGAAAAGGAAGAATGCCAATGCCTTTAGATGTAATTGTTGAATTTGAAAACGGAACTAAAGAATATTTTTATATTCCAAATACGCTAATGCGTTGGGAAAAACCAAATCCGTTTATTTATAAAAGAAACGTTTTATTAGGATGGGATTGGGCTATACCATCTTATACAATAGAAATTGACTTACAAAAAGGTAATGTAAAATCTGTAGTTATTGATCCAAGTGATTTAATGGCAGATGTTAAGAAAGATGACAATATATTTCCCAAAAAATAATAATAAAATATCATATTAAAATAAAAATAATAGTACATTAGATTTTAAATTATTCTCAAATGCAAGATAAAACATTAATTGGTAGTGAAGAATGGTGTTCGTTCCCACAATTAGGAATTCCCGCAATAAAAGCACGAGTAGATTCTGGAGCTAAAACATCCGCATTACATGCTATTAATATTAAAGTCTTTGATAATAATGGAGAAGAATGGTTGAAATTTGATATCAATCCAATCCAAAATAATTCAAAATCTATCATTCATTGTGAAGCACAATTAGTAGATCAACGAATTGTAAAAAGTTCTAATGGAACCAGAGAAAAGCGTTATGTTATTCGTACAGAAGTAGGTTTGGGAAATCATAACTGGCAAGTTGAGGTTACGCTTACCAACAGAGATTCAATGGGTTTCAGAATGTTGTTAGGAAGAGAAGCAATGGTGGGAAGATTGATAGTTGATCCTGAAAAAAAGTTTGAATTAGGTCAACCCACAACAGAAAGCTTAAAAGAATATTATTATAATGAACCTGAGAAAAAAGGTTTAAAAATAGGTCTATTAGCGAGTAATCCAGAGTTGTATAGCAACCGAAGAATTATTGAAGCCGGAGAAATGCGTGGACATGAAATGCATTTTTTAAACATCAAATATTGTTACATGAAATTAAGTGCTTCTAATCCTGAAATTCACTATCGAGGTGGCTTAGTTTTAAAAGATTTTGATGCCATAATTCCTCGTATTCGTCCAAGTATGACCTATTACGGTTGTGCATTAACCAGACAATTTGAAGCACTAAAAGTATTTGCTTTAAATAATGCAGCGGCCATAACACAATCTCGAGATAAGTTATTTTCCTTACAATTATTATTAAACAATGGCGTAGATATTCCAACTACAGGTTTCGCCAATTCACCATTAGATACTGATGATTTAATAAAAATGGTAGGTGGTTCACCATTGATTGTGAAATTACTTGAAGGAACGCAAGGAAAAGGTGTCGTTTTAGCAGAAACTAAAAAAGCAGCCGAATCCGTTATTAATGCATTTAAAAGTTTGAATGCCAATATTTTAGTACAAGAATTTATTAAGGAAGCTAATGGAAAAGATTTACGTTTGTTTGTAGTAGACGGAAAAGTGGTTGCGGCTATGCAAAGAGAAGCGGCTCCTGGCGAATTTCGTGCAAATATTCATTTAGGTGGAACGGCCTCTATTGTCAAAGTTACTGCTGATGAAAAAAGAATTGCTATAAAAGCTGCCAAAGCTATGAATCTTAAAGTTGCAGGAGTAGATATTATTCGTTCATCAAAAGGACCTCTGTTGTTAGAAGTAAATTCTTCTCCAGGACTTGAAGGTATTGAGGGCGCCACTCAAAAAGATATTGCAGGGGAAATGATAAAAGCTATTGAAAAAAACTTTAAGTAATGTTTGCATATTTAGATATTGTATTTCGAAGTGTTGCTGTATATTTTTTTATGGTAGTTGCTTTGCGCATTTTTGGTAAAAAAGAGCTATCACAATTAAATCCTGCAGATATTGTACTAATTTTATTAATTAGTAACGCCGTTCAAAATGCCATGGTGGGGAGTGATATTACCTTAGAAGGTGGAATAATTGCTGCATTTTCTTTGTTTTCAATAAATTTTATTTTCAAAAAAGTTTTGAATAAGTCAGGTTTTTTGAGCCAATTAGTTCAAGACAAACCGGAAATATTAATTCATGACGGTAAAATTGAATTTAAAACATTGGCTAAATTAGATATTACATCTGAAGAACTAGATGAAGTGATACGAGAACATGGTGTCGAAAGTTATAAATTTGTAAAACTAGCTATGTTGGAATTAAACGGAAATATTAGTGTAATTTCTGGTTCTAATAATTTAATGCAAACCAAACATAAACGAGTTCATAAATCACGATTATAACATGGATACCAAGTTTAGAAAGTTTTTGCTAATTATTATTGCTTGCAGTTTTATTGTGGCTTTCGGAGCTTTATTTAAAATTATGCATTGGCCTGGCGCAACATTAATTTTTAATACAGGTGTTGTTTTAGATATTATTTTTGGTGCTGCAATTATGATTTATTTACTAAAAAATAAGAATAAATAATGGCATTGGAATATAAATCCTCTTGCGAGAAATGCAATATTTCATTGCATATGCAATCAGAAGTTTGCATATGCAGTTATGAATGTACATTTTGTGAATCTTGCACTACAGAAATGGCTGGTATCTGTCCAAATTGCCAAGGAGAATTAGTCAAAAGACCGAAACGAAATATGGATTAATTTATTTCCACTTGAAAACTCTTCAAAAAATGAATAGATTTTTCAATATCATAATGTAAAATTCTATCTTCTGTAACTAAAGGCACATCTTCGCGATAGGTTTTTACAAACATTTCAATGAAATCACTAGACTTTAAAGGTCTTCTAAATTCGATAGCTTGCGAAGCATTAAATAATTCAATAGCTAAAATACGTTCCAAATTTTCTACAATTTTTAATGTTTTTGTAGCTGCATTTGCTCCCATACTTACATGATCTTCTTGTCCGTTGCTTGATACAATACTGTCGATACTTGCAGGAGTTGCTAATTGTTTGTTCTGACTAACAATACTCGCCGCTGTATATTGTGGAATCATAAATCCAGAATTTAACCCCGGATTACTTACTAAAAATGCAGGTAATTCTCTTAAGCCAGAAATTAATTGGTAGGTTCTTCTTTCTGAAATGCTTCCTAATTCGGCCAAAGCAATTCCTAAATAATCTAAAGCCATCGCTAAGGGTTGTCCATGAAAATTTCCACCAGAAATAATTTCATCTTCACCTACAAAAATATTTGGATTGTCTGTTACCGAATTAATTTCGGTAGTAAATACTTTTTTTACATGGTCAATTACATCTTTAGACGCACCATGAACTTGCGGAATACATCTAAAAGAATACGGATCTTGCACATGTTTTTTTGGTTGTGCAATAATTTCACTATCTTCTAATAATTCTAACATATGTGCTGCGGTTGCTACTTGCCCATTATGTGGTCGTACTAAATGTATTAATTCGTTAAAAGGTTCTTTCCTTCCATCAAATCCTTCTAAAGAAACGGCAGATACAATGTTTGCTAAATGGGCTAATTTATCGGCTTGAATTAAATTATACACACCATAAGCACTCATAAATTGCGTTCCATTTAATAATGCCAAACCTTCTTTTGATTTTAATGTAATGGGAGATAAGTTTAGTTTTTCTAATACTTTATGTGCTGGTTGACGGAATCCATCATAATATACTTCTCCTTCGTTAATTAATGGTAAACATAAATGAGCTAAAGGTGATAAATCGCCACTTGCTCCTAATGAGCCTTGTGTAAAAACAATTGGTAAAATATCATGATTATAAAAATCAATTAATCTAGTAACGGTTACTAATTGCACACCTGAATGTCCGTAACTCAAAGATTGAATTTTTAATAACAACATGATCTTTACAATCTCGTGCGGTACTTCGTCACCAGTTCCACAAGCGTGAGATTTCATTAAGTTTTCTTGAAGTTTGGTTAAATTTTCTGTCGAAATTTTTATATTATATAACGAACCAAAACCAGTGTTAATTCCGTAAATAGCTTTATCATTAGAAACCATTTTTTCATCTAAATACGCTCTGCATCGTTCTATTTTTGAGATAGCTTCTTCTGAAAGGGCTAATTTTTTTCCTTCAAAAATAATTTCTCTAACTTTTTCTATAGTAAGTACTGATGAATCTATGTAATGCATTTTATTTTGTTTTAGCTGTCAAAATTCCATAAACAAATTCTAAAATGCAACATTTTTAAATACTATTTTTTTATTAAATCAATAGTTATTCACTTTGATTTCTTGTAAATTGATATTATTTAAAATAAAAATAATTAAAAATTATCATTTTCATAAAAATACTTTAAACCTTTTTTTTCATACTTATAAAGAATTATATTTGGAAAATATGATAAAGAAAAATAAAATAAAATCTTCACTTTTTAAAAAGCATTTCATTGGTTGATATTTTAGATAGTTGTGCAAATGTCATATCGTTTGGGCATAACTTTACATATAATTATGATTTATAAATATTTAGTTGAAAGATTGAATTTTGTGTATATATGAAAATTCTAAAAAAATGATTTTAAAAAATCCTAACCTATGATAACATTAAAATTTGGAGGAACATCTGTTGCCAATGCCGAAAACATTAAGCTTGTATTAGAAATTATCACCAAAAAAGCCTCAGATAATAAATTAGTCGTAATAATTTCTGCTTTTAGTGGCGTTACAGATATGTTAATTACTGCTTCAAATACTGCTTCAAATAAAAACGAATCATATAAAAATTTGTTAGCAGAAATTAAGCAAAAACATGTTGATGTAATTTATCATTTAATTGAAAATCAAAAACAAAATCAATTATTGAATTTTTTAGATACTCAAATTAATCAATTACATACTTTACTTGATGGTTGTTTTCTTTTAGGTGAATTATCTGCAAGAACTGCGGATACAATTGCTAGTTTTGGCGAATTGTTGTCTTCTCAAATTGTTGCCGCCGCCCTTCAACAAATTATTCCAAATAGTAATTTTAAAGATAGTAGGGAAGTAATAAAAACCAATTCAAATTTTGGAAAAGCCTCTGTAAATTTTAATATAACAAATAGTAATATTCAATTTTTTTTAGAAAAAAACACTTTTAATGTTGTTGTTTTTCCTGGTTTCATAGCCTCTGATGAAGAGGGAAATACGACAACCTTGGGTAGGGGAGGATCAGATTATACGGCGGCAATAATAGCCAATGGTACAACATCAAAATCGTTAGAAATTTGGACCGATGTAAATGGAATGTTTACAGCAAATCCGAAAATTGTAAAAGAAGCACAATCCATACAATCAATTTCTTATCAAGAAGCTATGGAATTATCACATTTTGGGGCAAAAGTGTTATATCCGCCAACCATTCAACCTGTTTTGCAAGCTCAAATACCTATTTGGATTAAAAATACGTTTAATCCGGATGCTTTAGGAACTTATATATCTAATAAAAACTTGGTATCAAGCAATCCTATAAGAGGAATTTCACATATAGATAAAATTACTCTCTTAACCATTGAAGGTTCAGGAATGATTGGTGTTTCAGGTTCTTCAAAACGAATTTTCGAAGTGCTATCACAGCAAAATATTAATGTAATTTTTATAACACAAGCCTCTTCCGAGCATTCAATTTGTATCGGAATTCAAAACCAAGATGCTGCGATAGCTAAAAAAGCAATTGAATTTGAATTTGAAACAGAAATTTTTCAAAATAAAATTAATCCGTGTATCGTTGAAAGCGATTTATGTATAGTGGCTTTAGTAGGCGAAAACATGAAAAATCATCAAGGTTTAAGCGGTAAAATGTTCAGCACTTTAGGTAAAAATAATGTAAATATAAGAGCTATAGCTCAGGGAGCTTCCGAAAGAAATATTTCGGTTGTAATAAATGAAAAAGATGTTAAAAAAGCACTAAATACATTACACGAAAGGTTTTTTGAAGAAAACACCAAACAATTAAATTTATTTGTAATGGGTGTAGGAAATGTAGGTGAAAAATTTATTGAACAAATTTATCAACAAAAGAAATTTTTAAAAGAAAATTTAAAAATAAATCTGAGAGTAATTGCCTTATCAAATTCAAGAAAAATGGTTTTTGATGAAGATGGAATTAATTTAAAAGATTCGAAAACTAGACTTGACAACGGCGAAAATGCATCAATCACTAAATTTATTTCTAAAGTACAGGAACTTAATTTACGTAATAGTATTTTTGTAGATATAACTGCAAATTATGATGTTGCGTCTATTTATGACCAATTTTTAAAACTAAGTATTGCTGTGGTTACTTGTAATAAGATTGCATGTTCCTCTAAATTTGAAAATTATAAATACCTTAAATCATTATCTAGAAAATTTAATGCTCCGTTTTTGTTTGAAACTAATGTAGGTGCTGGATTACCAATTATTGACACACTAAAACATTTAATACATTCGGGTGATAAAGTACATAAAATAAATGCTGTATTATCGGGTAGTTTAAACTTTATTTTTAACAATTTTAGTGAAACCTATAATTTTCATGATGTTGTAAAAGAAGCAGGAGTGCAAGGCTTTACCGAACCCGATCCAAAAATTGATTTAAGTGGCGTTGATGTTGCCAGAAAAATACTAATTTTAATACGTGAAAGTGGTTACGAAATGGAAATAGAACAAATTGAAAATCATTGTTTTTTACCAAAAGAATGTATGGAAACAAATAATAACGAAGATTTTTTTAAGTCCTTAACAAAAAACGCCACTCATTTTGAACAACTTTTATCTGAAGCAAAAAGCAAAGACGCTCGTTTAAAATTTGTAGCTTCTTTTGATAAAGGAAAAGCATCAGTAGGTTTGAGGTTTATCCCAAAAGAAAGTCCATTTTATAATTTAGAAGGAAAAGATAATATAGTAGAGTTTTTTACCGACAGATATACGGATCAGCCTTTAATAATAAAAGGAGCAGGAGCAGGAGCAGCCGTAACCGCATCAGGAATTTTTGCTGATGTAATCCGTGTCGGAAATGTATAATTTAGTTTAAAGTTAACATTATTGAGATCCAAAGTAAAAACTATCCTATTAATTAAAATATTTGACTTTAAGTCTTTTAAACTTTATGACTAGTATAAAAATATTTTGCCCAGCAACTATTGCCAATCTTAATTGTGGTTTTGATGTATTGGGGTTGTGTCTTGAAAGCATTGGCGATGAAATGATTATCAGGAAATCTGTAAATAAAGGTGTTAAAATAACAAGTATTATAGGCGCAAATTTACCTTTTGAAGTCGAGAAAAACGTTGCTGGTGTTGCGGCTTTAGCTATTTGTGAAGAAGCGAATAGACGAGTTGCTTTTGAACACGGCTTTGAAATTGAAATATACAAAAAAATAAAAGCAGGTAGTGGTATTGGAAGCTCATCTGCAAGTGCAGCAGGTGCTGTTTTTGGAATAAATGAATTATTAGGCAAACCTTTTTCAAAAAACGAATTAGTCAAATTTGCTATGAAAGGCGAGGTGGTAGCCAGTGGTAGTGAACATGCCGATAATGTGGCTCCATGTCTACTTGGTGGTTTTACGTTAGTAAGAGGTTACAATCCTTTAGATGTGATAAAAATTGAAAGTCCTTCTGAACTCTACGCAGTTGTTTTACATCCACATATTGAAGTTAAAACGGCAGATGCCCGTGCGGTTTTACAACCCATGATTTCGCTACAGAATGCCATAATGCAAACAGGAAACATGGGTGGTCTAGTAGCTGGTTTGTTTATGTCTGATTATGGGTTAATAAGCAGGTCTCTACACGACGTAATAATAGAGCCTCTCCGGAAACATTTGATACCTAATTTTGACGAAGTGAAAGATGTTGCATTGAAAAATGGAGCATTAGGTGCTGGAATTTCAGGTGCAGGACCATCTATATTTGCTCTTTGTAAAGGATCAGAAAGTGCTCAAAAAATTGCTTTTAACATGGATAACACATATCAAAACACAAAAATTAATTTTGATATACACATTTCGAAAATAAACCCACAAGGTGTAGAAGTAATTTCAATTAACGAGTTATAAGTTTTTAGAATTTAATTTTGTCAAATGAAGTATTATAGTTTAAACAATAAGAATAGTAAAGTTTCTTTTCAAGAAGCGGTTATAAAAGGTATTTCTCCTGACAAGGGCTTGTATTTTCCTGAAAAAATCACACCATTACCACCATCTTTTTTCGATGAAATTGAAAATGTAACTAACCATGAAATTGCTTTTTTGGTTATAAAGCAATTTGTTGGCGATGAAATTCCTGAAAATGAATTAAAAAAAATTATTTATGAAACCTTAACTTTCGATTTTCCTTTAGTGGAAATAGAAAAAAACTGCTATTCATTAGAGTTATTTCATGGTCCAACTATGGCTTTTAAAGACGTTGGTGCACGATTTATGTCGAGATGTTTAGCTTATTTTAATAGAAATAGTTCAAATACAAACACAGTTTTAGTAGCCACTTCTGGCGATACAGGCGGTGCTGTGGCTAGCGGTTTTTTGGGAGTTAATGGCGTTGAGGTTGTTATTTTATATCCTTCAGGAAAAGTGAGTAATTTTCAGGAAAAACAACTAACTACTTTAGGACAAAATATTACGGCTTTGGAAGTTGATGGTGTTTTTGATGATTGTCAAGAAATGGTTAAACAAGCGTTTTTAGATAAAGAGTTAAAGCATAACAATTTAACCTCGGCAAATTCTATAAATATTGCGCGTTGGTTGCCACAAATGTTTTATTTTTTCTTTGCTTATAAAACTTTAAAAAAACAGAACAAACCCTTTATTATTTCCTGTCCGAGTGGAAATTTCGGAAACATTTGTGCCGGAATTTTAGCTAAAAAATTAGGTTTGCCTATTTTACATTTTGTAGCTTCAACCAATGCTAACGATACTGTTCCTAGGTTTTTGAAAAACGGAATTTATGCTGCAAAAAATTCAATTGCAACCATTTCTAACGCTATGGATGTTGGAAATCCTAGTAATTTTATACGTATACAAGAAATGTATAACAATGATTTAAATGCGTTTAAAAAAGATTTTTCTTCCTATTCATTTACAGATGAAGAAACAGAAAAAGCCATAATAAACATCTATTCACAATCAGGTTATGTGGCAGAACCACATGGCGCAGTGGGTTTTTTGGGTTTGAAAAAAGAACTTGAAATCCAGCCAAACGCAGTGGGCGTATTTCTAGAAACGGCACATCCAATTAAGTTCTTAGATGCGGTTGAACCTATTTTAAATATAAAATTAGAAGTTTCGCCTCAAATTGAAAGTATTTTAGGTAAAGAAAAAGTAAGTATAAAAATTAAAAATTATACTGATTTGAAATCTTTTTTGGAGCAAAAAATATAATATTTTATACCATTTTATTATCCTATTAGAAGTTAAAATTTATATCGTAATACTTGAATTTATATTTTTATGTTACTTATGGTATAAATAATTGAAACAGATAGAAGGAAAATCCTTCAAATTAATAATTTTTTCAATACATTAGCAACTTTAAATTTTATAAAATTGTACAATGAAAAATACAGCATTAACAGCTATTCACGAAAGTTTAGGAGCGAAAATGGTTCCCTTTGCAGGTTACAATATGCCTGTTCAATATGAAGGAGTAAACGCTGAACACGAAACGGTAAGAACTGGAGTTGGGGTTTTTGATGTTTCGCACATGGGAGAATTTTTCTTAAAAGGTGAACATGCATTGGCTTTAATTCAGAAAGTAACTTCTAATGATGCCTCTAAATTAGTCGATGGAAAAGCACAATATTCTTGTTTGCCAAATAATGAAGGTGGAATTGTTGATGATTTAATCATATATAAAATTGCAGATGAACACTATATGTTAGTCGTAAATGCGTCTAATATAGAAAAAGATTGGAATTGGATTTCATCACACAATGACTTAGGAGTGGAGATGCAAAATCTTTCAGATGAGTACTCGTTATTAGCCATTCAAGGGCCAAAAGCCGCTGAAGCGATGCAAAGTTTAACTTCAATTGATTTAGTAAATATGGGATATTACACGTTCCAAATTGGTGAATTTGCTGGAAAACAAAATGTTATTGTTTCTGCTACAGGTTATACGGGTTCAGGAGGATTTGAAATTTATTTTAAAAACGAAGATGCAATTACTATTTGGGCAAAAGTTTTTGAAGCAGGAGCGGCATTCGGAATTAAACCAATTGGTTTAGCCGCTCGTGATACCTTACGATTAGAAATGGGATTCTGTTTGTACGGAAACGATATTAATGATACCACTTCGCCTTTAGAAGCCGGTTTGGGTTGGATTACGAAATTCGAAAAAGAATTTACGAATTCAGAAAACTTGAAAAAACAAAAAGAAGCCGGTGTTACCAAGAAATTAGTTGGTTTTGAAATGATAGAAAGAGGCATTCCACGTCATGATTATGAAATTGCAGATGCAAATGGAAATGTTGTAGGAATTGTAACTTCTGGAACGCAATCGCCAAGTTTAGGAATTGCCATAGGAATGGGATACGTTCCAATAGCATTAGCAACTCCAGATTCTGAAATTTATATTCGAATTAGGAATAAAGATATTAAAGCAAAAGTGGTTAAAATGCCATTTTTGAAGAAATAATTTAAATAATAAGAAATATGAAAAAGATACTTGTTGTTTTGTTGTTGGTAAATTTTAGTTTTTCTCAAACTAAAAATATTAAAGTGAATGTACCAACATATATTATTAATGGTGCCGAAATTGGCTTTGAATTTTCCAATGAGAAAGGTAGAACTAGTCATGAGTTTACATTAATAACTATGAAAGCGCCTTCTTTTGATAGTAAAGGTAATTATAACCAATTTGGTATTGAATATAAAATGAAAAATTTCATGTTTAATAATCAAGCGTTAAAAGGTTTTTACATAGCGGCTCCAGTTGTGAATTTTATTAATTTTAAAAGAGAGTTTGAATTTAATACTGAAAATATAAAATCATTTGGAATTGGAAGTGTAGCTGGATATCAGTTTTTCTTATTAGATACTTCAGATTCAAATCTTACCTTAGACATTAATATGGGGGGTAATTTTCAGATACCTTATGATGTTAAAAACGTAAATCAATATTTTAATGGCGAAAGTGATGAAATTGATGGATTGTTTTTATTACCAAAGTATTTAAGGTTTAATGTTTCTATAGGTTATGCTTTTTAATATAAAAATATTGTAATATAAAAAAAAAACCTGCTAATTAGCAGGTTTTTTTACGATTGTTATGGATGCTTCTTCCTCTTTATTCAAAGTAGCTAGTAATTCAAAACTTCTATTTTTGTCGTGAAGTTCTAATTTTGCGGTATTGGGTTTTATTTTTCCTTCATTTACAGCTACAATTTTAAAAACATCGTTTTTTCCTACTAAAGTGATAGTTATCGTTTTCTTTTTGTTGGTTACTGCGTATTCAGACAAAACCAATTTGTTATTATGATAGACGTTAATAATATCGCCATCTTCTTGTCCGTTATCCCAAATATCCAATTTTAAAACGTTAGATTCCCAGAATACATTTAAATTTTGATCGTTGCTTAATTTATTAATTTTTAAGCTATCTATAAGTTTTATTGGATTGGATTCACTTTTGGTTTTAGCATCTATTTTTTTAGAACTTTGTAATTTCTTATTTACTTTATTTACTAAATTATAAATTTTATTACTACCTATTAAAGACATTGTGCCATCAATACATTTGGTTTTGTTATTAAATAAACCTTTGAAAGCACCTTCTAATTTACTGGTGTTTTCAACTAATTTTACTTTGCCAGTGAAATTCACAAAACAAAATGAATTTTCATCAAACTTTGATTTTGTGTATAATATTTCCCTTTCTTGAAATGAAAATTGTTTTTTGGATTTGTCATAAGTACCACTAATTACGTTCTTAGTTTCATGTGCTCCATCTAAGTCAGTAACCGAATAGCCGCTAATTTTACCATTTTGTTCCGTAAATACCAATCGGTATGTAATAAGTGTTTTGTCGTTTCCATTTAATTTTAAGGCACCGTAAAATTCGTAATTTACTTGAGAATAACTAGTTAGTGAAAATAGACCAAACAAGAGTAAAAAATTTTTTATGTTTTTCATTGTAGATTGAGATAAATTATTATTTTTGTGTAAATCTAAAACATTTTTTTTATGAAAATCAAATTATTTTTATCAGCTTTAATGCTGATGGTTGGAACATTAACTGCAACTTATGCATCGTTCCCAGTTCAAAGAACTACTTCTAACAACACTAACACAACTGTAGTTGTTGAAAACCAAGAAGACGAATTATCTTCTCCTGCAATTGCTGGTGATGGTAAAAGTCAAATTATTGCTTTAGTACTTGTTGCTTTAGTAGGTGGATTAGGAATTCACAGATTTTATTTAGGATACACTTGGCAAGGTGTTGTTCAATTACTTACTTTAGGTGGTTGTGGTGTATGGTCTTTAATTGACTTAATCAGAATCATTACAGGTAATTTACAACCAAAAAACGGAAGTTATTCTAAAACGCTATAATAAAAATGTTTTCTAAATTATTTTTTTACACATCTAATATAGTAACAATTGTAGCTCCAATCGTGTTATTGTTTTTACCAGCTACTTTTTTCGATAAAGGAGAAAGTGTTTGTTTATCTGTACAACTTGCAAACATTCCATGTTATGCTTGTGGTATGACAAAAGCAGTAATGCATTTCATTCATTTTGATTTTGAAGGCGCATGGGGTTTTAATAAACTTTCATTTATAGTTGTTCCAATGTTATTTCCGATGTGGATAAAAGCAATTTATGACATTCAAGGTAAAAGAATGCCTGGAATTATAGGAAGATTATCTTATGCTAATAAATAATTTAAATTATTTATTTCATATTTAATTATAAAGAAAAACCTGCTAATTAGCAGGTTTTTCTGTTTTCATTACTGTTACAATTAGTTCTTGTGAAGCGTCATCTAAATCCATAAAGATTTCATCGCCTTCATGAATTTTAGAAGTTATTATTTCTTCGGCTAGCGCATCTTCAACATATTTTTGGATGGCTCTTTTTAATGGTCGTGCTCCAAATTGTTTGTCAAATCCTTTTTCAGCGATAAAATCTTTTGCTTTTTCAGAAATGGTAAAAGTATATCCTAAGTCTTTAATACGTAAAATAAGTTTTTCCATTTCAATATCAATAATTTTATCAATATCATGTTTTTCTAAGCTATTAAATACAATTACATCATCAATTCGATTTAAAAATTCAGGCGCAAACGCTTTTTTTAAAGCATTTTCAATTACCGATTTGTTGTAATCGTCTGCTTGAGCTGTTTTGGCAGCCGTTCCAAAACCAACACCTTGACCGAAATCTTTTAATTGACGGGCTCCAATATTAGAAGTCATAATAATTATTGTATTTCTAAAATCGATCTTTCTACCTAAACTATCTGTTAAAAAACCATCGTCTAAAACTTGTAACATCATGTTAAATACATCTGGATGTGCTTTTTCAATTTCGTCTAATAACACAACAGCATAAGGTTTTCTTCTAATTTTTTCGGTTAATTGACCACCTTCCTCATAGCCAACATAGCCTGGAGGCGCTCCAACTAAACGTGAAATAGCGAATTTTTCCATATATTCACTCATATCGATTCGCACTAAAGCTTCTTCAGAATCAAATAATTCTTTCGCTAACACTTTTGCTAATTGCGTTTTTCCGACACCTGTAGAACCTAAAAAGATAAACGAACCTATTGGTTTGTTAGGGTCTTTTAATCCTGCTCGGTTTCTTTGAATGGATTTGGCTATTTTTTGTACCGCTTCATCTTGTCCAATTACTTTTCCTTTTATTAGTTCAGGTAGTTTCGCTAATTTATTGGTTTCTGTTTGCGCAATTCTATTTACAGGTATTCCAGTCATCATAGAAACCACATCTGCTACATTGTCCTCAGTTACCTCAACTCGATTTAATTTAGCGTCTTCTTCCCATTTTTCTTGCGCAATGGCTAAATCTTTTTCAATTTTCTTTTCGTCATCACGTAATTTGGCTGCTTCTTCAAATTTTTGTTTTTTTACCACAGAATTTTTCAATTCGCGAACTTCTTCTAATTGTTTTTCTAGTTCTAAAATTTGTTTTGGTACTTCAATATTAGTAATGTGCACACGAGAACCCGCTTCGTCTAAAGCGTCAATAGCTTTGTCTGGCAAAAAACGGTCCGTCATATAGCGACTGGTAAGTTTTACACAAGCTTCAATTGCTTCAGGTGTATAACTAACGTTATGATGGTCTTCGTATTTTCCTTTAATATTATTTAAAATCAGGATAGTTTCATCTACAGTAGTTGGTTCTACAATTACTTTCTGAAAACGTCGTTCTAAAGCGCCATCTTTTTCTATGTATTGTCTATATTCGTCTAAAGTTGTCGCGCCTACACATTGGATTTCTCCTCTTGCTAAAGCGGGCTTAAACATGTTACTAGCATCAAGCGAACCTGTAGCGCCACCGGCTCCAACAATAGTATGAATTTCATCTATAAATAAAATAATATCATCGTTTTTTTCCAATTCGTTCATAACCGCCTTCATACGTTCTTCAAACTGGCCACGGTATTTTGTTCCGGCAACTAACGAAGCCAAATCTAACGTTACTACCCGTTTGTTAAATAATATACGAGATACTTTTTTCTTCACAATCATTATTGCTAAACCTTCAGCAATAGCAGATTTACCAACTCCGGGTTCTCCTATTAAAAGGGGGTTGTTTTTCTTTCTTCGACTCAAAATTTGCGAGACGCGTTCAATTTCTTTTTCTCTTCCTACAACGGGGTCTAATTTTCCGTCTTCCGCCATTTCTGTTAAATCTCTACCGAAATTATCTAAAACTGGTGTTTTCGACTTTTTCGTAGTTTTATTTCCGCTATTACTTATTGGATTTGGCATATCTTCTTTATAATTTTCTTCTCCAGAATCGAAATTTTCAGCTCTTGGTTTATCTTTAAAAACATCTTCATTTTCGTTAGAATTCAGGCTCATATATATATCTTTAACATTATCATAATTAATTTTCAACTTATTCAATAACTTGGTTGTAGGGTCGTTTTCATTTTTTAGCATACATAACAGTAATAATGCTGTACTAATTGAAGTGGTATTGAAAACTTTTGCTTCTAAAAAAGTATATTTTAATGCTCTTTCAGCTTGACGGGTTAAGTGTAAGTTTTTTTTATCGTTTGTAGACAGTCCATTTGGGTTAGCTGGACTTAAAATTTCTACTTTTTTTCTAAGTAAATCAAAGTTAATATTTAAAAAGTTTAATATATCAATTGCGCTTCCATTTCCATCTCTAAGCATGCCTAAAATTAAGTGCTCAGTACCAATAAAATCGTGCCCTAAACGTAAGGCTTCTTCTTTGCTGAATTGTATAACATCTTTAACTCTTGGCGAAAAATTATCTTCCATAAAATCTTTAAACTATTTAAAACGTGAGCACAATACTATGAATTTTTTATAGGTAGTATGCATACTGCTAATTGACAAAAAAAAAACGAGAAATAAAAGTAAATTATCCATTAATTTATTAAAATTTTCTTCAATTATTGTTGATAAGTATTTTGATTTTGTTGGAAATTTTACTTTTAAAAAAGGCAAAAAATCGTATATTGGCACGTTTTAAAAAATGAGTAAAAATTAAATAAATACCTATGACTGACGGAGAAAAGTTAATACCTATTAATATTGAAGATGAAATGAAGTCAGCCTACATCGATTATTCGATGTCGGTTATTGTATCAAGAGCATTACCAGATGTAAGAGATGGTTTAAAACCAGTTCACAGAAGAGTATTATTTGGTATGTATGAATTAGGAGTTTTTTCTAATAGAGCCCATAAAAAGTCTGCCAGAATTGTTGGAGAAGTTTTGGGTAAATACCACCCACACGGTGATACTTCAGTATATGATGCTATGGTTCGTATGGCGCAAGAGTGGAGTTTACGTTATTTGATGGTTGACGGACAAGGTAACTTTGGTTCTGTTGATGGTGATAGTCCTGCAGCAATGCGTTACACCGAAGCCAGAATGAGAAAAATATCTGAAGAAATGTTAGCGGATATTGACAAAGAAACGGTTGACTTTCAGTTGAATTTTGATGATACTTTAGAAGAACCAAAAGTGTTACCTACAAAAGTGCCTACGTTATTAATAAACGGAGCTTCAGGAATTGCAGTAGGTATGGCTACGAATATGGCACCACACAATTTGTCAGAAGTAATTGACGGAACGTTAGCTTACATTGATAACAACGAAATTGAAATCGATGAATTAATTAAATATATAAAAGCACCCGATTTTCCTACCGGAGGAACTATTTATGGTTACGAAGGGGTAAAAGAAGCTTTTAAAACAGGTAGAGGTCGTATTGTTATGCGAGCGAAAACGATGTTTGAAGAAGTAAATGGTAAAGAATCTATTATTGTAACAGAAATTCCATATCAAGTTAACAAAGCCGATATGATTAAAAAAACGGCTGATTTGGTTAACGAGAAAAAAATTGAAGGTATTTCTACTATTCGTGATGAATCGGATAGAACAGGTATGCGTATTGTTTATGAATTAAAACGTGATGCCGTTCCAAATGTGGTTTTAAATACGCTTTATAAATTTACTCAATTGCAATCTTCTTTCAGTGTAAATAATATTGCATTGGTTAACGGAAGACCTCAAATGTTAAATCTAAAAGATTTAATTCATTATTTCGTAGAACACCGTCATGAAGTCGTAGTTAGACGCGCGCAATATGATTTAAGGAAAGCAGAAGAAAGAGCGCATATTTTAGAAGGATTAATTATTGCATCAGATAATATTGATGAGGTAATTAAAATTATTAGAGGTTCAAAAGACGGAGAAGAAGCAAGAGCAAGATTAATTGAACGATTTAAATTATCGGAATTACAAGCTCGAGCAATTGTTGAAATGAGACTACGCCAATTAACAGGTTTAGAGCAAGATAAGCTAAGAGCGGAATACGATGAAATCATGAAATTAATTACTAGTTTGAAAGAATTATTGGCTAGTAAAGAATTAAGAATGCAAGTCATTAAAGATGAGTTAGCAGAAATTAAAGAGAAATACGGAGATGCTCGTCGTTCATTAATTGAGTATTCTGGAGGTGATGTAAGTATTGAAGATTTAATTGCCGATGAAAATGTAGTAGTTACTATTTCTCACGCAGGTTACATCAAACGTACTTCATTATCTGAATACAAGACTCAAAATAGAGGAGGAGTAGGTCAAAAATCTGCAGGAACTAGAGATCAAGATTTCTTAGAGCATTTATTTGTGGCTACAAATCACCAATATTTATTATTCTTTACTCAAAAAGGAAAATGTTTCTGGATGCGTGTGTACGAAATTCCTGAAGGAACAAAAGCAAGTAAAGGAAGAGCAATTCAAAATATCATTAATATCGAACCAGATGATAAAGTGGCTGCTTATATTTGCACACAAGACTTAAAAGATCAAGACTATATTAAGAGTCATAACTTAATTATGGTAACCAAGCAAGGTCAGGTGAAGAAAACATCTTTAGAGAAGTATTCTAAACCACGTGTAAACGGAGTTGCTGCCATTACTATTAAAGAAGGTGATGAATTATTAGGAGCGAAATTAACCAATGGTGAAAGTCAAGTATTAATTGCTGGTAAATCGGGTAAAATGGTTCGTTTTGAAGAAGCTAAAACACGTCCAATGGGTAGAACGGCTTCTGGAGTTAGAGGTATTACCTTGAAAGATGAAGCTGACGAAGTAATTGGAATTGTAACTGTTAATAAAGATGATATTAATGAAACACAAATTTTAGTTGTAACTGAAAATGGATACGGAAAACGTACCAAATTAGTTGATGACGACGGTGAAGATGTGTATAGAATTACAAATCGTGGTGGTAAAGGTGTGAAAACCTTAAATATTACTGAGAAAACGGGTTCTTTAATTGCAATTAATAACGTAACGGATGATGATGATTTAATGATTATCAATAAATCAGGTTTAACGATTCGTATGATGGTTTCTGACCTTCGCGTTATGGGTAGAGCTACTCAAGGTGTTCGATTAATCAATATTAAAGGAACTGATTCTATTGCAGCGGTAACAAAAGTGTTACGTGAAGAGGAAGAAGTAGTGGAATTAGATGAAGATGGAAATCCGATAGAAGTATTGGAAAATGAAACTTCTGAAGAAGAAACATCCGAAAATAATGATTCAGAGGTTCAACCAGACCACAACGAAGAATAGGAATAATTTTAAAGCCCAATTCGTTGGGCTTTTTTTAAACTTAAAAAGTAACGAAATGAAAAAAATTGTATTAGGAGTTTTATTAGTAGTAGCAACAGCTACATATGCTCAAAAAGAGGAATTAAAAACATTAAAAAAACTGTATGATAAAGATCAATTGTCTGCTGATGATTTCTCAAAGTACAAAGAAACTATATCAAAATTAGAAACTCTTGCAATAACTGAAGACGATAAAGTAGCAGCAAGTTTTTATAAAGCTATGCAGCCATTAGCCGAAATGTCAACTATGGGTGCACAACCTAATCCAATGATGATTCAGAAACTATTTACACCTGAAGCATTTACCAGTATGGTTAACGGAATGCGTTCTACATTAGATTATGAAACTAAAACAGGTAAAAAAGTATTTTCTGCTGATATTAATGAAACGATAGCTTCTTTTAAGCCAATTTTCACGCAAATGGCATTTGTTTTTAATAATTCAAAAAAGTATAATGAAGCGTCAAGAGTGTTTTATAATACTTATCAACTTGATCCTGCTGATGTATCTAATTTAGAAAACGCAGCCATCACAGCTACTCAAGCTTCTGAATTTGTTAATGCAGAGAAATATTATAGAGAAATAAAATCAGTAGGATTTAATGGAACTGGAATAGGAAAATTTGGAATTACAGAACCTGAATTAGCAAAAACTATTGCCTCATTATCTTTTTACAATAAAAATGATGAACAAGCTAAAAAAGATTTTTTAGAAGCCATAAAATTAAATCCTGATGATGTTAAAATTCAAATTGACTATGCTACAATTTATTATAGAAATAATGATATTGTAACCTATCAAAAATTAATTGAAGGTATATTGGAAAAGGATCCAAACAATGCACAATTACAATATAATGTTGGGTTTTTATTACTAAATGACGATGCTAAAATTGTAGAAGAAATTAATGCTAATTTAAAAAACATTAAAAAATATGATGAATTAAACGCAAAAAGAAAAGCGATGTTTTTAAAGGCATTGCCATATTTTGAGCGTTCTCATCAATTAGATGTAACAAATGAAGATACTAAAACAACTTTAAGGTTGTGTTATGAAACGTTAGGACTGAAAGACAAAGCAGCTTCTGTAAAATAAAAAAATCCCCAATGAAAATTGGGGATTTTTTTATGTTTTTTATTCTTTAAAAACCATATCAATACACATTACTGCTGCAATAAGTAAAGTACGTAGTGTGCTTTCTTCGGCCACATCTGAAATATTTATTACATAATTATCGGCACTAGTAAAAAATTCTTTTCCTAAACCTGCCCATTTTTTAGAAACTGTAGCCAATTCTTTATTGTCTTTATTAAACTTAAAATCCCATCCTGTCCATTTACCTTGAAGTGTACATAAATGTTTGTCTTGATGGTCGTGTACTTCAAATCGCCCACCAAATGAAAAGAATTTCTGTTTAAACACGCCGATTTTTCTTCCACCACCATCAAAAACGTCAATATCGGAACGAAAAATTGTCACGCCTCTTTTAATTTGAATGGTTAATTCGCCAGACGCAGTCCTGATTTCAATATCAAAAGGTGTCATTCTTTTGTAATCTGTAAAACGAAATAGTTTTGTAAAAAAGCTCAAATTTGGTTCTCTACAAGTTAAAACTAATTCATTGTTTTCAGGATTAAAAATATCATAGTTATTAGATGCTTTAAACATCCCTATTTGTTCTTTTACAAGAAAAATATTTTGGTTAAAAATTGGATTCATAATTATTTTTTTAGTGTTAATTTATAAATTTTTGATTCTAAAATTTCTGTATCATTGTCTTCGCAAAGTAAAAATTGAATTTCTTTATCGTTGTTTTCGTATAATGTAATGCCTTCAAATTTTTGTGAATTTGATATAATTTGTGTTTCTATAATTTCGAAATTAGTACTATTCATTTTTCCAATAAGTGATCCTAGTACTTCTCCGTCTTCATAAGTCGAAATAGTATCTTCTGCAGTTGCTAAAAAATAAATGAAATTATCTACTAAAATAGCATCCGTAAAAGAGACTTCCGTGTTTTTTATATTGGGTAATTTTATAGCTACAAAATGTTTTGAATGTGAAGCGTTATCAGGAATAATGAAAATTCCATTTTTGCTATTTTTTCCATTCCCTCTTTGAAAAAGCAACATGGTTTTATTTACGCAAATAGCTCCTTCTATATTTAGTTCGTCATCATTTAATGAAGCTAATTTTTTTAAAAATTCATACAATACAGACAAATCATTTTTTTGTAAAGTATCATTTTCTAAGTTTAAAGAAAACATTGAATTTCGTTGTGTCGTAGAACCAGAACCAAAAATAAAAATTTGGTTTCCAAAATGAGTCAAAGCTTCTAAGTCTAATTTATTTTTTTTGGGAATATTTTCTTGTGGATTTTCTACCAAAGGAAACTTTAGCACTAATTTTTTATCTATAACATATTGATATAAAAAAGTACTATTGTCTGAAATAATAAATAGTACATTTTGATAATAAATTAATCCAGATGCAGAACCAATACCTTTTATATGCTCGAATTCAGTTAATACATAATTTTTCATTTTAGTCAAAACTTTCTATTAATAATAAATTGCCTTTTTCGTGAGTGATTGTAATTATTCCGTCTTCGCTAACGTGGTTGCTGCTTCCTGTTCGATATCCTAATTCTAAAGTTTCATTTTGTAGTTTGTAAAATAGATTTTCGGTACAAATATTTTCTACTTTTCCTAATGGAATTAGCGAAATGATACTGTTTTTTGGATACCATTTTTTAAATGAATTTGGTAAAAGAAATACTTTTGAATGGTCATCAAATAAAACAATTTTTAACTGATTTCTGTATGATGCAAGTGTGGAAAAATTGTTTAAAGTATGATCCGCTCTTTTGCCAGTGGCCCAAACTACATTTGCCGCTTTATGTCCTTTTTGAATTAAAAAATCGAAAGCTTTTTCTAAATCAGTTTTATTTTGATCTGGAGTATAGATAATTTCAATTGGATAATGGTTGTTTTTATAATATTCAGTATCAAAATTTCTATCGAAATCACCTAATAATACATCTACTTTAATGCCTAAATCAATCACGCGTTCTATAGCTGCGTCTAAAACAATTACTAATGGAGACCATTCTAAAAGTTGTCCTAATAGTTCGTTGTTACAAGCTAAACCATTCGCAATAATTAATGCTGGCTCTTGGTCGTCGCGAACAATATGATGTGAAGACATGTTTTTAGTTTAATAGTTCTGAATTCAAAAATTTAAAAGTAAACAATTTCAGCTTAAAAACTAATATAAATTATTGTACTATATAATTTTTTACTTCAACTTCAGATAATCTAAAATAACCTAACGGATAGTTAGAATTGTTAGTTTGGTTGATAATATTACCTCTTACAGTTGCTGGAGGTGTACTAAAGGGCCCATTGCTTAAACCGCCAGAAATATTTATTAGAATGTTCATGAAATTATGGTAACGTTCTGAAATTCCGTGTAGTGTAAATTTAATATTTTGGGCTGGAGCTAAATCTTTATCAATTAGTAATGAGAACATTTGATTTCCATTAGTAAATTCATCGTTAAAAACTCCTAAAAGTGGAAAGGGTCTATAAGGTACTTTGTATTCTTCTAAATAGAAATTAGATTCTGCACCGTTATCTTGAAAATTAAATTTTAATTCAATTTCATCTCCTGTAATGCCATTTAAGTCTTGTTCTATTGAAGTGATTGCAGGAACTGGATATAATTTGTCTGTGGCTGCATATGTTTGTCCATTATGAGTTACCGATAGCGTGTATGTGCCATTTAACACAGGAGTAAAATTAGTACATTTATAGATTCCAGTTGCGCCATCTTCTATAAAATTAAAAACGTTGTTGTTTGAATCTGTTATTCTTACTATTGCACCATTTACAACTGGCACCGTATTGTTGAAATAATCAGCAGTTGTCGTTATTTTGATAAATTGTTCGTTACCAGGCGTACCTTTTTCCCATTTAATGGAAGCGTCAATAACTAATTTTGGTTCGCTTTTGTTTAAATCTACATCAACTACTTCTTCGCAACTGAATAGAAATAAACCCATTGCTAAAATGAAATATTTTATACTGTTTTTCATGGTTTTAAAATTTAAAATTATAAGTAACACTTGGTACGATTCCAAAAATAGAAAGTTTTACCGCTTCATTTAATCCGCTATCTTGATTTTGTCTGAAATTTATAGACGCTGCATTTTTTCTCCCATATAAATTATAAATTGAAAAAACCCATTCTCCTTGCCAATTTCTTCCTTTGTTTTTTGTAGGATTTAAAGTAGCAGAAACATCTATACGATGATATGCAGGTAAATTATCTTGATTTCTATTGCTGTAAACAGGAACATTAATGCCTTGATATTGGTATTTTGCCGTTGGAAAAGTTACCGGTTGCCCTGTTTGATAAGTAAAAATACTGCCAAAACTCCATTTTTGGTTTAATTTATAACTTCCAGTTACATAAATGTTATGTGTTTTGTCCCAACCAGTTTTATACCAATTGCCATTATTTATTCCTGATTCTATAGGTGTTCTTCCAACAGTTTGCTGTTCCGAACGAGAAAGCGTATAAGAAATCCAACCTGAAAGTTTCCCTACGTTTTTCTTGGCCATGATTTCTAATCCATAAGCTCGTGTTTTTCCAGCAAGTAATACTTGTTCGATTGCTTCGTTAGCAATTAGGTCGGCACCATCTATATAATCTAATCTGTTTTTAACCATTTTGTAAAACGATTCCACTTCTAATGTATAGTCGCCATTTTTTAAATTCTTAAAATAGCCTACAGCAAACTGATCTAAAATTTGAGGCTTTAAGAAGTTATCACTTGGTGTCCAAATGTCTAAAGGTGTTGGCGATTGCGTATTCGAAATTAAATGCAAATACTGACTCATTCTATTATAACTCGCTTTCACAGATTGGTTTTCGTTAATAGTATACGCCAAAGCAAGTCGAGGTTCTAAGTTGTTAAAGCTGGCTATGGTTTCGTTTTTGCCATAATATTTGGTGTCAATAGGAGTTGCCTTTTCGTAAATACCCAAATCAGCATCATAAGTTACGGGTTGGTTATTTGCATACACATTTATAGTTTGTTCGCCTAATCGATAAAACATACTATATCTTAATCCGTAATTTACAGACAATTTATCTGTTAATTTTTGTTCAGCATCTATATAAAAAGCAGGTTCAAAGGCGTGTTTCTTGGCAAGTTGCTTTTCATTAATACTCGAATTTGCATCAATTGGTTCAATTTTTCCTGGATTAAAATCGTAATAAATAGCATTTGCACCATAAAATAGTTTAAAACTATCTGATACGTAATGCTTAAAATCGTATTTGAAGTTGTAGTTTTTAATGCAGCTTTCCCAATTGAAACCTATAAAATCTAATGTTAAACCGTAATAATAATCGCTGTAAATGAAAGATGCATTTGAGAATAATTTATTATTAAATAAATGATTCCATCTTACGTTTAATACCGAATTTCCGTAGATATTTATAAATTGATTGTTTAAACTAAACACATCTCTACCAAAATAACCGGATAAAAATAAGTTGTTATTCTCGTTTAATTTGTAATTAATTTTCGTGTTTAAATCATAAAAATACGCCGAATTATTATTGTCAGCTAATTTTAAAAATAGATGAGCATAACTACTTCTTCCTGCTACTAAGAAAGATCCTTTGTCTTTTACAATTGGTCCTTCGGCTAATATTCTACTTGAAATCAAACCGATTCCACCATTCATGCCGAATTTTTTATTATTCCCTTCTTTCTGATAAATATCTAAAACTGAAGCCACTCTACCGCCAAATCTGGCAGGAATTCCACCTTTGTATAGTTTTAAATCTTTAATAGCATCGGCATTAAAAACAGAGAAAAAGCCAAATAAATGAGAAGAATTATAAATTGTCGCTTCGTCTAATAATATTAAATTTTGATCTGCAGCACCACCACGAACATTAAATCCAGATTGACCTTCCCCAGCATTTGTAACACCTGGTAAAGTTAAAATTGATTTTATTATGTCTACTTCTCCTAAAATGGCAGGCATTGATTTTATTTGAGATATACTTAACTTATTGACACTCATTTCAGGCTTCTCAAGTTGTAGTTTCTTTGAGTTTCCAGTTACAACAACTTGTTCGATTTCATTTGATTTTTCGTTTAAAAATAAATCTTTTTTGGTGTTTGAATCCAATGTAATTAGTTCTGAAAATTCTGAAAAACTTAAAGAGTTAATACCGATTTTATATTCGCCTTTAGGTAAAGTAATTGAATAAAACCCATATTCGTTGGTTAATGAAGTGCGAGAGGTAGTGCTATTTTGAAAAGAAATTGTAACGCCAATTAAAGTTTCATTAGATTTTTGATCTTTTACTATGCCGCTTAACGTTACTTTTTCTTGTGAAAAGGCAACTGCAAAGAGTAAGAAAAATAAGAGTGTTAAAAAGTTATTTTTTTTCATTTTTAATTGTTTCGATGTTGGATACAAATTTCGCGAAAATAGTACAAAATATCTGTTAAGTTGACGTTAATTAAAAAAGGCGATATAAAAATACATCGCCTTTAATTAGTTTGAAAACAAAATTTACATTTTATTTATTATAGCATTTAATGTAACACTTGGTCGCATAGCTTGGCTTAATAAATTTTCATTTGGTTGATAATACCCGCCAATTTCTTGTTTTTTACCTTGAGCTTCAATTAATTCAGCATCAATTTTTGCTTCGTTAGCAGTTAATTCTGCTGCAATAGGAGTGAAGTAGGTTTTTAATTCCGTGTTTTTATCTTGTGCCGCTAATGCTTGTGCCCAATATAAAGCAATGTAAAAGTGAGAACCTCTGTTATCTAATTGCCCGATTTTACGAGCTGGAGATTTATCATTGGCTAAGAATTTTTCTGTTGCTTGGTCTAAAGTTTCAGATAAAACCAACGCTTTTTCGTTATTTAAGGTTTGTCCTAAATGTTCTAAAGAAACCCCTAAAGCTAAAATTTCTCCTAATGAATCCCAACGTAAGTAGCCTTCATCAATAAATTGTTCCACGTGTTTTGGTGCAGAACCACCTGCTCCAGTTTCAAATAATCCACCACCGTTCATTAATGGAACAATAGAAAGCATTTTGGCTGAAGTTCCTAATTCTAAAATAGGAAATAAATCGGTTAAATAATCTCGTAATACATTTCCTGTAACAGAAATCGTATCTAAACCAACTTTGATTCTTTCTAAAGTAAATTGTGTCGCTTCAACAATGTTTAAGATTCTAATGTCTAAACCTGTTGTATCAAATTGTTTTAAATAGGAAGTAACTTTTTTGATAATTTCTCTATCGTGTGCACGATTATCATCTAACCAAAATACGGCTGGAGTATTCGATAATCGGGCTCTGTTTACGGCTAATTTTACCCAATCTAATATTGGTGCATCTTTAGTTTGACACATTCTAAAAATATCACCAGCTTCTACTGGTTGTTCCATAAAAATTTTACCATTTCCATCAGTAACTTGAACCGTTCCTGATTCAGATAATTGAAATGTTTTATCGTGTGATCCGTATTCTTCAGCTTTTTGAGCCATTAATCCAACATTAGGAACACTTCCCATTGTTTTTGGATCAAATGCACCATTTTTCTTACAGAAATCTATTGTTGCGACATATAACCCAGCATAACATCTGTCTGGGATTAATGCTTTCGTATCTTGTAATTTTCCTTCTTTATTCCACATTTGTCCTGAAGTTCTAATGAATGCAGGAACAGATGCATCTACAATCACATCAGATGGAATTTGAAAGTTTGTAATTCCTTTTTCAGAATTTACCATGGCTACGGCTGGTCCATTTGCAAAAGCGGCATCTAAATCAGCTTCAACTTCTGCTTGTTTCGGATGTCCAGCAATTTTTGCGTACACATCGCCTAAACCATTTTTAGTGTCAATATTTAATTCTGAAAATAAATCAGCATATTTTGTAAACACAGTTGCAAAGAAAACTTCTACAATTGCACTAAAAATAATTGGATCAGAAACTTTCATCATAGTAGCTTTCAAATGCACAGATAATAAAAGGCCTTTTGCTTTAGCGTCTGCAATTTCTTTGGCAGCAAAAGCTTTTAATGCATTTAAATTTAGTACTGAAGAATCAATAATTTCTCCAGCTTTTAAATTCGCAGGTGCTTTTAATGTTGTTTTAGTTCCGTTAGCAGCAATAAATTCAATTGCATATTGAGTGGCTTCTGCTACGGTAACTGATTTTTCGCTACCATAGAAATCGCCGTGATTCATGTGTGCAATTTCTGTTTTAGAATTAGCACTCCAAGCACCCATGGAATGTGGGTTTGCTTTTGCGAAATTCTTAACTGCTTTTGGTGCACGTCTGTCTGAATTTCCTTCTCGTAATACAGGATTTACTGCTGAACCAAGTACTTTTGAATATTTTGCTTTTATTTCTTTTTCTGTATCGTTTTGAGGTTCTTCCACAAAATTAGGAATGGCAAAACCGTGTGATTGCAATTCTGTTATGGCTTCTTTTAATTGAGGAATGGAAGCAGAAACGTTTGGTAATTTTATAATATTTGCTTCTGGCGTTGTAGCTAATTGTCCTAATTCGGCTAAATTGTCAGCTACTTTTTGTTCGTCTTTCAAATATTCAGGGAAGTTAGATAAAATTCTTCCTGCTAATGAAATGTCTCTAGTCTCTACTTCAATATTTGCTGTCTTTGTAAATGCTTTAATTATTGGTAAAAACGAATGAGTGGCCAACATAGGCGCTTCATCTGTTATGGTATAAAAAATTTTTGACATGATTTATATGGTTTTTTTATTTCTAAATTAAGGTTAGCAAATATAAGAAATTTAGAGGTATTTTAAATCGTAACCAACAAAAAATAATACAATTTCGAATTTGACAAAATATGACCTAAAAATTACAGATTTAATAATTTATAGCACAAAAAATAAGGATAAAAAAAAATCCCGATACAATCGGGATTTTTTATGAGTACAAATAAAAAGATTAACCTCTTCTTTCTTTGATTTTTGCTTTTTTACCAGTAAGTTCTCTAAAGTAGTAAATTCTAGCTCTACGTACTTTACCTTTTTGGTTCATTTCAATTTTTTGTAAAGCTGGCATATTAACTGGGAAGATACGCTCTACACCAATTGCTCCAGACATTTTACGGATTGTAAATGTTTCAGTAGAAGAAGATCCTCTTTTTTGAATTACAACGCCTTTGAAAAACTGAGTTCTTGTTTTTTCACCCTCTTTAATTTCGTAGTACACAGTAATTGTGTCTCCAGCGCTAAAGTTAGGGAAGTCTTTTTTCGATACTAATTCGTTTTGAACGAAATCAAGTAAATTTGACATAATTGTTTATATAAATCATTAAATCTAAGCAACATACACGTCTTTCGCCAGAGGTTGATTAAAGTGGATGCAAAAGTAATACTATTTTTCAATTCTGCAAATTAATTATTTCATTAAATATAGATTTGCGTTAATTTTATTATAAAGTTGTAAAAACTTATTGGTTCTAACTTCTAACTTCTAACTTTTAAATTATATTTGCCCTTTAAAATGAATATATGAAGTTTGATTTATTAAAAACCGATGCTCAAAGCCAAGCAAGAGCTGGACTTATAACTACTGATCACGGTGTAATTGAAACACCAATTTTTATGCCTGTTGGTACAGTAGCTTCTGTAAAAGGCGTGCACCAACGTGAATTGAAAAACGATATTAATCCAGATATAATTTTAGGAAATACGTATCATTTGTATTTAAGACCAAAATTAGACGTATTAGAAAAAGCAGGAGGTTTACATAAATTTATGAATTGGGATAGAAATATTTTAACCGATTCTGGAGGTTACCAAGTATATTCATTATCAGGAAGAAGAAAAATTAAGGAAGAAGGTGTGAAGTTTAAATCGCATTTAGATGGTTCCTATCACTTTTTTTCACCAGAAAACGTAATGGAAACTCAACGTACTATTGGAGCAGATATTATTATGGCTTTTGATGAATGTACGCCGTATCCTTGTGACTACAGATATGCGCAACGTTCCATGCATATGACGCATCGTTGGTTAGATAGATGCATCAATCATCTAGAGACACTACCTTTTAAATATGATTATTCGCAAGCATTTTTTCCAATTGTTCAAGGAAGTACCTATAAAGACTTACGTCAGCAATCGGCGGAATTTATTGCAAGTAGAAATCAAGTTGGAAATGCAATTGGAGGACTTTCAGTAGGTGAACCAGCGGAAGAAATGTATGCGATGACAGAAGTGGTGACAGCCATTTTACCAAAAGACAAACCTCGTTATTTGATGGGAGTAGGTACACCAGCCAATATTTTAGAAAATATCGCACTAGGTATTGATATGTTCGATTGTGTCATGCCAACTCGAAATGCTCGAAATGGAATGTTGTTTACCTCTGAAGGATTTATCAATATCAAAAATAAAAAGTGGGAAGAAGATTTTTCTTCAATTGATGCGATGGCACACACATATGTAGATACGGATTATTCAAAAGCGTACTTGAGACATTTGTTTATTGCAAACGAATTTTTAGGAAAACAAATTGCAACCATTCATAATCTTGGATTTTATATGTGGTTAGTTCGCGAAGCAAGAAAACAAATTTTAGCAGGAACTTTCAGAGAATGGAAAGAAATTATGGTTAAAAAAGTTACAACGAGATTGTAAAATTTTATTTAATTAAGGTTTATTGTTTAAAAGTTAAGCAGACAGTGTAAAAATCATAAACAAGAACAGCCAAAATAAATTATGAAAAAAATAGATTGGTACATATTTAAAAGATACTTAATCACATTTACAGCTATGTTGTTTATGTTTATTCCTATTGGAATTATTATTGATGTATCCGAAAAAATCAATCGTATGATTGAAAATAAAGTAGCTATTAAAGATGTTTTAGTTTACTATTATGGCTTTACCATTTATTTTGCTAATTTATTATTTCCCATATTTCTTTTTTTATCCATTATTTGGTTTACATCAAAATTAGCCAACAATAGCGAAATTATTGCCATTTTGAGCTCTGGAATTTCATTTACACGTTTTTTACGACCTTATATTTTAGGTGCAACTTTAGTATCATTCGTAACGTTATTAATGGGTTTTTTCATTTTGCCAGATGCCAGTGAAAAATATTGGGGTTTTAGGTATGAATATTTGAGAAAAAATGTTGAAACCAGGCAAACAACAGATATTTTTCGTCAAGTGAAACCTAATGAATTTATGTATGTTAGTAGCTACAATGGATTATCGAAAACAGGTTTTGATTTTATTTATGAAAAATTTAAAGACAATAAATTAGAATACAAATTATACGCAAACCGAGTAAAGTATAATGAAAAAACAAAGGATTATACTTTGTTTAATTATGTAATAAGAACCATAGGTAAAGAAAATGACATTATTCAAAAGCAAGAAAAATTAATTAGAAAATTTGATTTTGAACCAGATGATTTAGCACCTACAATATATGCTGCTGAAACCATGAATATATTTAAATTAGTAAAATTTATTGATAAAGAACGAGCCAAAGGAAGTTCTAATTTAGATATTTATTTAGTGGTGCTTTATAAAAAATTCAGCATTCCAGTATCAGCATTTATATTAACCATAATTGCAGTTTCAGTTTCAGCAATGAAGCGAAGAGGAGGTATGGGAATAAATTTAGCAATTGGAATTTTAGTAGCTTTTTCGTTTGTATTTTTCGATAAAATCTTTGGAACCTTAGCTGAAAGTTCAAGTATTCCACCATTTTTAGCGGTATGGTTTCCCAACTTTATTTTTGGAATTTTAGCGATTTATTTATTAAGAAATGCTAGACGTTAATATAAAACATAATTTACATCTTCATTTAATTGTCTTTATTTGGGGTTTTACAGCCATTTTAGGAAAGCTAATTTCTTTAGATGCCTTGCCATTAGTATGGTGGCGAATGTCTTTAGCTGTTGTTTTAATTTTCGGATACATTTATTATCGAAAAACAAGTTTTCAATTAGCCAGAAAAGACATTATTTTACTAATAGTTTCAGGATTAGTAATTGCCTTGCATTGGATAACCTTTTTTAAAGCTATAAAAGTTTCTAATATATCCATCACATTAGCATGTTTATCTACAGGAGCTTTTTTTACTTCAATTTTAGAACCCATTTTTTATAAACGAAAAATGGTTTGGTACGAAATTGTATTTGGTCTTATCGTATTAATTGGTTTGTATTTTGTAATTGAATCTTCGGAACCAAATTTTATTCAAAAAAGCATAACTAGTAATATGTCGGGTACTATGCATGGTGTATTATTAGCTTTAACTTCTGCCTTTTTATCGGCAAGTTTTTCTATTATTAATGGAAAATTTGCACAAAGAATTGATGCTACAATTGTTTCTTTTTACGAGTTGTTAGGCGGCGTACTGTTTTTAAGCGTTTTTTTACTGTTTACTAAACAATTTACAGTTGATTTTTTCAACATAACACTTACCGATTTTATGTGGTTAGGTATTTTAGCTTCCATTTGTACAGCTTATGCTTTTATTGCATCCGTAAACGTTATGAAATACATTTCGCCATATACAGTAATGCTTACTATAAATTTAGAACCAGTATACGGGATCGCCTTAGCCGTTTTAATTTTCGAAAAAAAGGAACAAATGAGTTTTTCGTTTTATATTGGCGCTACAATCATACTAATTACTGTGATTTTGAATGGATTAATTAGAAATAGAAAAAAAAGTAGTTAGATATCGCTTTAAAAATTATTCAAATAATTTTTAAATAGTATCTTTGTATTTACAAACAAATTAAAATAAAATAACTTTTATGGAATATTTAGATTTTGAATTGCCAATAAAAGAGCTTGAAGATCAATTGGAAAAGTGCGTTGTTTTAGGTCAAGAATCTGACGTTGATGTTTCAGCAACTTGCAAACAACTGGAAGATAAATTAGAAAAAGCAAAAAAAGATATATACAAAAATCTTACGGCTTGGCAGCGAGTTCAAATGTCTCGTCATCCAAACAGACCGTATACTTTAGAATACATTACAAACTTAACGGATGGTACTTTTTTAGAATTATTTGGTGACAGAAATTTTAAAGATGATAAAGCTATGGTTGGTGGTTTAGGAAGAATAAACGGGCAATCATATATGATTATTGGGCAACAGAAAGGTATTAATACTAAAATGCGTCAATTACGTAATTTTGGTATGGCCAATCCTGAAGGATACCGTAAAGCATTACGATTAATGAAAATGGCAGAGAAATTTAATATTCCTGTATTGACATTAATTGATACTCCTGGTGCATATCCTGGCTTAGAAGCAGAAGAACGTGGTCAAGGTGAAGCAATTGCTCGTAATATTTTTGAAATGGCTCGATTAAAAACGCCAATTATTTCTGTTATTATTGGTGAAGGAGCTTCTGGAGGCGCATTAGGAATTGGAGTAGGAGATAGAGTTTTTATGCTAGAAAACACATGGTATTCTGTAATTTCACCAGAATCTTGTTCTTCTATTTTATGGAGAAGTTGGGAATTTAAAGAGCAAGCAGCTGAAGCTTTAAAACTGACAGCTATTGATATGAAAAAGCAAAAATTAATTGACGATATTATTCCAGAACCATTAGGTGGCGTGCATCGTGATAAAGAAACAATGTTTAAAACTGTTGAAAAGTATATTACCAAATCGTATAATGAGTTAAAAGACTTATCAACAAAAGATTTAGTGGCACAAAGAATGGAAAAATACAGTAAAATGGGAGAGTTTTCAGATAAATAAGAACGATTTCATAATTTATCCGTCTTATCTTTTTTCATTGATAAGACGGATTTTTTTTGACATATTAACAATATAAAATAGTTATTAACAGTTTCTCTTTAACAAGTTAAATTCAATATTACTACATTTTTTTTTACTTTCGCTTTATGGAAAAAGCATTTACAATAAACCCCGTTAAAGTAGATAAATCAACTACTATTTCTTTAGAAAAAGGAAAACTTCCACCACAAGCTGTAGATATCGAAGAAGCAGTTTTGGGAGCTATGTTAATTGACGTAAAAGCTCCAGGTGAAGTTATTGATTTATTAAATCCCGATGTGTTTTATAAAGAAGCACACAAATATATTTATGAAGCTATTAATCAATTGTTTCATAGTACACCACCCCAACCCATAGATTTATTAACGGTTTCAGCGCAATTAAAAAGAAATGGAAATTTAGAGTTAGCAGGTAGTGATTTTTATCTAATACAACTTACTCAAAAAATTGCCTCTTCGGCGCATATCGTTTTTCATGCCCGAATTATTCTTCAGAAATTCATTCAAAGAAGTTTAATTACCATTTCAAGTAAATTAATTGAAGATTGTTATGATGAAGGAATGGACGTTTTTGATTTATTAGACACCGCCGAAACCAATTTATACGAAATCACACAAGGCAATCTAAAAAAAGGATACGAAACCGCTCAAAGTCTTGTAAATCAAGCCAAACAACGTATTGAAGAAATTTCAAATAAAGAAGGTTTGTCTGGAATTCCATCTGGATTTAAAAAATTAGATGATTTAACCTCTGGTTGGCAACCTTCAGATTTAATTATTATTGCTGCTCGTCCAGGTATGGGAAAAACGGCTTTTGTACTATCGATGGCCAGAAATATTGCGGTTTCAGGAAATGATCCCGTAGCATTATTTTCACTAGAAATGTCTTCTGTGCAATTAATTACCCGTTTGATATCAAGCGAAACTGGTCTAACTTCAGAAAAACTTAGAAAAGGAGATTTAGAACCTCATGAATGGGAACAATTAAATGTAAAAGTTAAAGATTTAGAAAAAGCACCTTTATATATTGATGACACGCCATCGTTATCTATTTTTGATTTACGTGCCAAAGCGCGTCGTTTAGTTTCGCAACATGGTATTAAATTAATAGTAATTGACTATTTACAATTAATGTCAGCTGGAACTTCAGGAAAAGGTGGCGGTAATAGAGAACAAGAAATATCTATGATTTCAAGAAGTTTAAAAGCTTTGGCAAAAGAATTAAGCGTGCCTGTAATTGCTCTTTCTCAATTATCACGTGCTGTAGAAACTCGTGGTTCAAGTAAAAGACCCTTACTTTCCGATTTACGTGAATCTGGAGCGATTGAACAAGATGCTGATATTGTTTCATTTATTTATCGTCCAGAATATTATAAAATTGACAACTGGGATGATGATGAAGCAGCGCCAACTACAAATCAAGCAGAATTTATTGTTGCAAAACATAGAAATGGTAGTTTGGATAATATCAGACTAAAATTCTTAGGACAATTTGGTAAATTTGATAATTTAGATGAATTTGGAATGACCTATAACGATTCATTACCTTCGAAAATGAATTTAGATGCACAAAATCCATTTGCAACTCCAAATTTGCCTACACCAAATGATGCCTTTGGAAGCACTATGAATTCTGGTTTTAACGAAGATAGCGACGTGCCATTTTAATTCATTGAAATATTGTTTGAATAGGTTTGGTATCTATTCAAAAAGTTTATATTTACATAAATATCTATAGATGAACTATTTAAAACAACTTGTTTTTTTCTTGATTGTAATTTGCACTATAAATTTAAATGCATCTTCAATTTTGTTGCCAATGGATAGCGATGGGCAACAAAATCATTTAAAAGCATATGGAATTACGTATTGGGCTTTGGCTAAAAATTATAAAGTAAATTGGTTATTAAATTATCGAGGCGGCTCTTTTTTGTTACCAGATGGTGATGATATTAGAAAAGAATGCCAGATTAGAGGTGTAACTTTTGAAGTATTAACAGATGGCGCAACAGCTTCTATGCTAGAAGAAATAAGTAGTCCTTCACAAAATATGGAAACAGTTGTTTTAGAAAAAGCACCAAAAATTGCTGTATATACCCCAAAAGGAAAGCAACCTTGGGATGATGCGGTAACTATGGTTCTAACGTATGCTGAAATACCCTATACTGAAATTTATGATACAGAAGTATTGTCAGATCAACTTGTTTTGTATGAATGGTTGCATTTACATCACGAAGATTTTACTGGTCAATACGGTAAATTTTTTGGTAATTATAGAAATGCTCCTTGGTATATTCAACAAAAAGCAGAAGCAGAAGCTTTAGCAAAACAATTAGGATTTAATAAAGTATCTGAAGAAAAATTAGCCGTAGCCACTAAGATAAGAGATTACGTAATTGGTGGTGGATTTATGTTTGCTATGTGTTCTGCAACAGACAGTTTTGATATTGCTTTGGCAGCACAAAATACAGATATTTGCGAGCCTATGTTTGATGGCGATGAAAGCGAACCCAATTATCAAGCCAAAATTGATTATAATAATACCTTTGCGTTTAAAGATTTTATTTTAGAAAAACAACCTATGAAATATGAGTTTTCTGATATTGACACTACTGAAGAACACGGAAAAGGAAGTTTTTCTATGGAAGTTGATTATTTTACTTTAATGGATTTTTCTGCAAAATGGGATCCTATTCCAACAATGTTATGTCAAAATCATACGCAAATCGTAAAAGGGTTTATGGGACAAACTACTGCTTTTATGTCTGATAAAATCAAATCGAATGTTTTACTTATGGGTGAATGTAAAATTAATGGCGAGGCAAGATATATACACGGAACAAAAGGTAAAGGAATGTTTACTTATTATGGTGGGCACGATCCAGAAGATTATCAGCATAGAGTTGGTGATGCACCGACTGTTTTAGATTTGCATCCAAATTCACCTGGATATCGACTTATTTTAAACAACGTACTTTTTCCAGCAGCTCGAAAAAAGAAACTTAAAACATAAAAAATATCCCAAACTCAAGTTGAATTTGGGATATTTTAGTTAGATTAAAAGGTAAATTACATTCCTCCTAATTCTTGTTGTAATTCTTCTTGAGTTACTTTTTTGTATCCTTCTGGCACTGTAAAACAAGATGCAGAAGGCGCTTTGTCTATAGCAGTAGCTAATAAAATCACTTTGCCTTTCTCGCTATTTACTGTTACTTCTAATGGAAATCCAGTTAATTTCAATTTATCTGTAGCTAACGATTGAACGGCAATTGCTTCTGTAATATAAAATGTGTTTTCCACACCACTATTCATTTTCACTAAAGCTTTATAACATTTGTATCCTAAAATTTCTTTTGTTGCTTTTTTATCATAAGTTACTGATTCTGCATCTTTTAATGACGCTACATCTGTATTTCCAAATCCTTCAGCTTCACCTGTTACTTCATATTTTTTACCCATCATATCCATTAACATTCTGGTTTCTTTTGGGTTGTTCTTATCAATAGAAATTGTTTTTACAGAAATCATTCCGCCCATCATATCCATTTGTGTTGCAGAAGATTTTTCGTCAAATGAAATTTTAATAGTGTTTGTTCCCATTGCTGCCATCTCTTCGTTGTCTGGCATAGTCATTTCATACGTTACGGCACCTGTTTTTGTTTGTGCATAAAATTGTGTTGAAACAATGGCAAAGGCAACAAATGCTAATTTTTTTAAGTTTTTCATGTGTTTTTGGTTTAAATTTAAATATTAGTATATTATTTTAATAAGAAGTTACAATTTAATGATACTTTTTTAGAAATTTTTTTAGAAACAACACTTGGTATTTCAATATCAAAGTCAGACACATTAAGGTTAAAATCTGTTTTAATTTCTATATCGGAACCTGTTTTTTTAATTTTTGCAATTGAAATAATGTCTTTGCTTTTTCCATGAACTTCCAACTTACCTTTAATAGTGTAGTCTTTAGATGTAGAAGTTAATTTAGTAACGTCAAAATTTTCAATTTTTCCTTTAAAAGTTGCTTTTGGGTATTTTGAACTTTCAATATAATTTTCATTAAAATGTTCTTCCATTAAAGCAATTTTAAATCGAAAACCTTTCATTAAAGCCAAAACAGCAATTTCACCATTGTTAGTATTCATAATACAAGTTACAGCGTTATTCTTTGCTTTAATTTCTTCAAAAGATGGTACTGATGCTTCAAAACTAATACTGCCAGTTTTGGTAATTTTTTTTTCTTGAATTGGTGCTAAACTTACTAATAATAACCATCCAAGTAGCGCAATTTTTTTCATATAATTATAATTTAGATGGAAACTATTTTTTTTAAATTTATTCTAAAAGCCCATCAGTATTCCAATCTGATAGTAAATCAATAGTGGTTTGTGGTAGTCGGGTTCCTTGGTAGGGCATCATTCCTGAAGCACCTTGCATTCTTGAAACACGATCTATAAGTCCATTGTTTAGAATTGATACTTTTACTTGATTGTATGTAACAAGTGAAGTTTGGGCACCACCAGATGGAGAATTGCCATGACAAACCACACAATTATTATCTATTATTGGTTTTATGTTTTGCGTGTATTTTGTGGTATTTGATGTTAATGGAATTGTTAAATCGTCCTCCGAATTGTTACTACAACCAAAAATAAAAAAAATAGAGATTAAAATTAAATAATTTGTTTTTTTCATGTTAAAATTATTTTATACTCACAATATTACAAAATAATTAATAAGTTTGTATATGTAAAATTAAAAATAAATGAAAAAAGCAGCATTTAGTTCATTGGTCATTATTATTATCTTGTTTCTGTCATATAACTATTTATATCATGAACATAGGGATATTTCCAATGAGAAAGCTGTTTTTTCGATAGCTGGAACAAAGATTTTGCAAGATTTTTCAGTAGATGAGTCAAAAGCAAATTTAAAATATTTAGACAAAACAGTAGCTGTTAAAGGAAAAATTACCAGTATTGATGCTTTAAATAAAACCATTATTATTGATGAAAAAGTATTTGTTTTGCTCAAAAAAATATCAGGTGTAAAACAAAATGAAGTAATTACTATTCAAGGAAGAGTTATAGGATACGATTCTTTATTGGAAGAAATTAAAATAGATCAAGCTGAAATTAAATAAATATGATAAAGAAAATTACTTTTTTATTTTGTGTATTTCCATTTTTTATGGTTGCTCAAGACGATTTGCTTAAAGAAATCGACACGTTATCTGATGCAAATGAATCAGAAGTTGCGGCATTTAAATCTTTAAAAATTGTAAATTTAGAATCTACAAAACTTGCTGCAAAAGGCGATATGTATTTTGTGGTAGCTCACAGATTTGGTTATTTTGATAAGGGTTTTGAAGACTTTTTTGGTTTAGACGAAGCCAATACTCGTTTACAATTTGTATATGGACTAACCAATGGTGTTACTATTCACGCTTCTCGTTCTGGATTTCAAAAAACCTATGAATTTGCTACAAAATACAGAATATTTGGACAAAAAAAACAAGGGTTTCCTTTTGAAATTGTAGGTTTCAATAGTTTAGCAATTAATACAGAATTAGAGAAAACAACATTACCAAAATTAGAGTTTTCGGATCGTTTGGCTTATGTGAATCAAATTTTAATTTCAAAGAAATTCAATGATAATTTATCTTTAGAAATTGCCCCAACGCATTTTCATCAAAACTATGTAACAAATAATTCTCAAGATAATAGTCAATTTGCTTTGGGTTTTGGTGGTAGATACAAGTTTACCAAACGTTGGTCGTTTAACATGGATTATGCAGCACATTTGAATCGAGCATCTAATTCAGTTTTTAAAAATCCACTTTCTATAGGTTTTGATTTAGAAACGGGTGGTCATGTATTTCAGATGCACTTTACAAATTCCCAAGCGATGCATGAATCTGGATATTTAGGAAACACCACTGGAAGTTGGACTGATGGAAAAATTGCTTTTGGATTTAATTTAATTCGAGTATTTTAATATGCGTATTTTATTATTTTGCTTGGTTGTTATTAATTTTTCTTTCGCACAAAGTGATGTTTTTAATATTGCGAGGAAAGGAACGATTGATGAAATGATGAAAATAGTTCAAGAAAATAAAAACTTAGTTAATCTTCCAAATAATAACGGATTTTCACCATTAATTATTGCTACGTATTCCAGTAATTTGCAAGTAGCTAAATATTTACTTAATATTGTAGAAGATATTAATTATCAATCGCCTGAAGGAACTGTATTAATGGCAGCTATTATGCGAAATAATATTGAAATGGTGCAGTTGTTATTTGATAAAAAAGTCAATATAGAGTTAACAAACGATAACGGAGTAACACCATTAATGTTGGCCTTACAATTTAAAAATATAGAAATTATTAAATTATTATTAAACCACAATGCCAATAAAACAGCAATAGATAAAGAAGGTAAAACTACTTTTGAATATGCTGTTGCCACCAAAGAAGATACCATTATTCAGCTATTTAAAAATTAAAAAAAAATCATTTATGAAAAAGAAAATTACTTTACTACTTATTTTAATTGCTGGTTTAGCAAATGCACAATTAAAGTCAACAGGTACAATTGCTTTGGGTACAAACATGACAGCAAATATGACACTAAACAACGCTAATTCTTTAGTAACTTTAACTCTTGTTGGTCCAAATGACAGATGGTTTGCTGTTCAATTTGGCTCTTTTACAGGAGGAATGCAAGCGGCTTCAGATGTAGTGTATTGGAATGGAACAACTTTAGTAGATGCCGTTCATGTTGGTGTTGGTGTTGCCCCTACAACTGACTCTACAAATAATTGGACACTTGTTACAAATACAAATAATGTTCCAGCAACGGGGCAAAGAACTTTAGTGTATACAAGACCGTTTTCTACTGGAGATTCTAATGATTATACTTTTAATTTTGCAAACAATACACTTGATTTAGCATTGGCAAAACACCAATCTGCATCTTTTACTATGGCAAATCATGGTACTAGTTCTAGTAATAGAGGTGTTTCACTTGATGTTTCATTAACATTAGGTATAGATGATTTTTCTTTAAATGCAGCTACTGTATATCCTAATCCTAGTAAGGGAAACTTTACAATAACCACTAAAACGTTTTTAAAATCAGTGGATGTTTATACTATTAACGGAGCATTAATTAAATCATATAAAGTAGATGATTCTTCTGAAAATGTTGAATATAATATTTCAGATTTACCTTCAGGGGTTTATTTGTTGGAGTTAAAAAACGATTCAGATAAGACTTGGAAAAAAGTTATTATTGAATAATTATAAAAAAATAGTACTTTTACAAAGTCCCATATTATTGGGACTTTTTTAATATATGGCATTACTTCATAAAATAAATAATAAAGCAAAAGCTGAAAACAATACGGGTTTTGGTGCCAATTCTCAAAATTATGGCGGTCGGTTCATAAATAAAAATGGGAATGCAAATATTCAAAAAGTGGGTATTAGTTTTTTGGAAGGAATTAGTTGGTATCATACTATGTTAAAAATTCCAAGATGGAAGTTTTTCTTTATTATCATCCTTTTCTATTTTATTGTTAATTTGTTTTTTGCTTCCATTTATATGTTTATTGGAGTTGAGAATTTGCGTGGTGTTACCTCCGTTTCAAGAATTGATAAGTTTGGAGAAGCTTTCTTTTTTAGTATTCAAACTTTTACTACAGTTGGGTACGGACACATTAGCCCTTCAGGTTTTTTAGCCAGTTTTGTTGCGGCAGTTGAGGCCTTGTCAGGATTGCTTAGTTTTGCAATAGCAACGGGTTTGTTTTACGGAAGATTTAGCAAGCCAAATGCATTTATAAAGTTTTCAGAAAATGCATTAATTGCACCTTATAAAGATGGAAGTGCATTAATGATGCGTTTGGCACCTCATAAGAACACCAATTTAACAGATGCTGAAGCTTTCGTAACTGTTGGTATTTTGATTGATGAAAATGGCGTTATTTCTAACAAATTTTACAATTTACCTTTAGAAATGAATAAAATAAACTCTTTAACTTTAAGTTGGACATTAGTACATCCAATAGATGAAGAAAGTCCACTATTTAATTTAAATCAATCTGATTATAGAGATACTAGTGGAGAAATTTTAGTTTTTATAAAAACATTTGACGATATGTATTCTTCAACAGTTGCTAAAAGGACTTCCTATAAATTTGATGAGGTAGTTTATGGAGCAAAATTTACCTCAATGTATTCTAAAAATGAATCCAATACAAAAACAGTTTTGCATTTGGAAAATTTAAATTCTTTTATTAAGGTAAAATTATAAAAAAAAGCTATTCAATTTGAATAGCTTTTTGACTTTTATTTTTTGATGAAATTTTCGGCAAATTTCTTTCCTTCTTTGGTTTCAATGCTTAAAATATATATTCCGTTGCTTAAATTTGAAACGTCAATGGAATTAAAATTAGAAGTGATCTTACTAATCGTTTTACCATTCGTATCAATTATTTGTATAGAATTAATATTTAAATGTTCAATGTTGGAAATTGTTAAATAATCTGATGTAGGATTTGGAAAAATTACAACCTCTTTACCATTGAAAGAAGATGCATTTAAAGGGAAGTTTCCTTCTATAACGTTTACCGTTTGATTGATGTTCGGATTTGTAATAATATCTACATTTCCTGAAGGCCAAATTACTTTTATTTGAGTTATTGCTGTAGCTGTTCCTATTCCAAAATGAACATTTAAGGTACTCATAAATTCAAAGCCTTCACCGCTTCTAACTTCTCTAATTTGTTTACCCCAAGCACCATAAATTTCTACACGTGCCCCAATTCCGTTTCTATTGCTTTGAATACCTTGAAACGTTAATTTTATCCAGTTATTTCCGTTTGGAACTGCTGTATGAATTGTACTTCCATTTAGAATATCAAGAAAACCATCATTGTTTAAATCACCAACAGCACCTAATGAAACGTTAGTATAGCTTGCCGGAGAAAAAGTATTGTTTCCTTGGTTAAACATAATTTTATTACCTCCACCCATTATATCTATAAAGCCATTATTGTCAAAATCATACGCAATATAATCTCTATTGATAGTATTGTTTGCATCCCATCCAGAGCCAGCCGTAATATTTGTAAATGCTTCTTCAGTAGTGTTTGAAGTATTTAAGTTGTTTTTAAAAAACATGTGTCCTGTATTTCCATTGGAACCAACTAAAATATCCATATCACCATCATTATCGAAATCTGCTATAGCAGAAGACCATGATTGTACAGGAGTAGTATTAATTTGTGCAATAGCTGAAATATCTGTAAAAACACCATTTCCATCATTTCTATGAAGTTCACATGGTGGTCCAGAACATTTAGAAATAAACATATCTGCATCACCATCATTATCATAATCTGTCCATAATGAAGCATAATTTCCTCCGCTAGAAAGCACTCCTAATGAATAGGATCCGGGTGTAACACCTGATTGATAATGTGTAAATGAAGCACCATTATTATTGTTCATATAATATACGTTTGGCGCCACATCATGGCAAGAAAATGCATCTAAATGTCCATCATTATTAATGTCAATAAAATTAGTTCTTTGACAGAAAATATATTCTGATGGGTTAATGTTTGTATAAGCTGTTCCTGTGTTGTTAGACTTCCAAAATGTTAATCCACTACTACCACCTAAAACCAAATCATTAAATCCATCTCTATTGTAATCGCCAGCTGCAATACTCCATGAGGGCAAATCGCTAGTGCCTGTTATTGGAAAATCAGTCATATTAAAAGTACTTCCTGTACCTTGAAAATGAATTTTTAAATTATTTGCGCTAACACCTACAATATCGTCTTTGTTATCACCATTCATATCCACAACACAAATGTTATATGAACTATTTATTGTAGAAATAGTTTGTGAGGTAAAATTTACAGGAGTAGGAATTGGGGCGATATAGGGTCCTTCTGTCAGTTGAAATGTAAATCCAGCAGAAGACCATCTATTATCCCAAGCAATATAATAAGTTGTTCCAGCTATTGCTGTAAAACTTCCTACTGAAGAATAACTAGCGCCGGAATCATCATCACCACCAACACATGTTAGTGTACTACATGTTCCACTATATACATGAAATCGAGTATCTATTTTTGGAGTATTTGCCGCAATATTTGTGCTGACTGTTGTAGTATAGTTTTGTGTAGGAATATAAATATACCATTCACCCGCTGTGGCACCACTTCCATTTGTTGTACATATCGGAGTAGGTATTTGTGTTCCGTTAACGGCTGTTACTACATGCGTTCCAGTAGTTATTGTTGCTGCACTAGCACAGGTATCTTGAGCCCAGTTAGCATAATTAATAATAATTATTAAAAATAATGTAAAGTATTTTTTCATTTTTGATATATTGAAATGTTATTACTGACAAGGTTGTAATGAATTAATCCATTGTCCTATTAAACTTATTGCTTCATCATGAACCACTGTTCTTCCGTGAAGAGGCATTCTGTATGCTTCATTAGTAGTATTTAAACGATAGTATAACATAGATCTGTTAACACTTCCTGGAGTTATGATTTTACCTAATGCAGGAGCAAAGTTTTGCATATCTTGTGTGTCAACACAAACCCCCATGTTTGTTAATCCGTTTACAGCACCTGTTTCGTTAAAAGCAAATCGCATCGGTCTGTAATCACAATGTTTGCCGTTTTGGTGGCAATGTGCGCAATTAATATCAAGGTAGGAGCGTACTCTTTTTTCTAATGATTTTGAGGTGTCGTTATAATCTATAGTGGTATTGTTTTCTATAGGTAAAGTGAAATTATTTTCTAAATAACCTTGCTCTATCCATTTTGTGAGTTGGTTTTGATTTGAAGTTCCATAATTATAATTATGATTTAAATTTTGAGGTTTAATTCCTATTGGGATATGAATGGTTTGTAAATTTCCATTTACATTTTCAGTATTTTTATGGCAAATTATACATTGCACTTCTGATGGTATTCTATAATCAGTTGTTTTTATTATATTGTTTTCATCTTTCCATGATAGGTTTACAAAACTTCCATTTAAATCTAAATAGGCTTCTGTTTGAGCATCATTCCAAACATAATCAGCAAAAATCCAACCAGATTGTTTTCGTATCATTATCCTTGTTTCAATAATTCGAGTAGTATTGCTTGGTTGTATTTTATCATAATAAAAGGTCTTTATCAAAGCTGCACCAACAGGTAGTTCTAATACTTTTGAGTCGCCATTATAGGTTGCTTTTACGCCAATGGGCATCCATACAAATCTTTTTTTGTGAGCATAGTCTGTAAATAAAGCACTTGCTGGCTCATAAGGAATTACATTTAATGAGGGAATTTGATTTTTTAATTCCCCTTCAAAAAAATGATAATCGGAAAGTTTGGGATAGGGTACTTGTGTTAAATCTACTTTAACTGGTGATGTTGGAATGGCATTATATTCTTCTTCAGTATCATTATTACAAGACGTTAGTAATAATGAAATATTCAAAAGTAAAATAGATAGTATTTTTTTATTCATTTGCTAAATTTTTTACTAAAATAATAAAAAAAATATAATATTTGAAAAAATAATATAAAATTAGATTAATTATTCATTTTAATTATTTGATTGCTTATTTTAATTTAAGTAAAATGTTATATTTTTTTAAATTATTTAGTGCTTCTTCCGAAGAATAATCTAATGATATTTCCTCTTTTAAATATTCTTTTTTTGCAGAAATTCTATTTACGCTTTCGTAAAAACGACGAACTTCTTCTAAATTTGATAAAACTAATTTAGGAACTACTACATTTTCGCCATCTTGATTTTTGGCAACCATAGTAAAATAACTTGAATTGGTATGTTTTACTTTTCCGGTTTGAATATTTTGAGAAGTTACGCGAATACCAACCACCATTGAGCTATTGCCAACATAATTTACACATGCTTTTAAAGTGACTAATTCGCCGATTTCAACAGGATTCAAAAAATTTACAGTATCAACTGATGCCGTTACACAATAACTCCCACAATATTTAGAAGCACATGCGAAAGCAATTTGATCCATTAGACTTAGTAAATAGCCACCATGAATTTTACCACTAAAATTACTATGTGAAGGTAACATTAATTCGGATAGTGTAATTTTAGAAGCTGCAACAGTATTAGATGTATTCATTTATTTAGTTTTAAAAGAAGTTGAATTTTCTGTACTCACTTTAGTAATATAATAATTAGAATCACCCCACCAAGAAAAAGTACCGTAACGTTCAATATATTCTATTCTCACGAATTTTCCTTGGTTGTTTTTTAATTGTTCAATTACTTCTGGTTGATTATCTAATACAGAAAATTCAAATTTTTGGGATCCAGAAAACCCTTGATTTAATTCGCCTTCCCAAGTTTTAAAAAAATATCCTTTGTGGCTAAACTTAATTAATTCACCCGTTCGTATGCCATCACTAAATGAAGCGTAATATAAAAAAGTAATATAACTTGTTGCCGCTAATGCAGTAGCTAATATGCTGTACATTAAAATTTTCTGAAAAATTGTCATATTATTTATATTAATTATCAATTTCTGTTAGTGATTCTTCGTCGTTTTCTGCTCGTTTTAAAATAGCTTCTGGCAACGCTTTTTTTGCTTTAGCCCCCATTTTCTTTAATTTTTCAGCACTGGTTACTAAATTTCCTTTTCCTTCTGTTAGTTTATTCATTGCGGCAGAATATTCTACTTTAGCTTCGTCCATTTTCTTTCCGATTTTAATTAAATCAGAAACAAAGCCTTCAAATTTATCATACAACGCACCTGCTTGACGCGCAATTTCAATGGCGTTTTCTTGTTGCTTTTGATTGGTCCACATGCTATCAATAGTTCGTAAAGTTGCTAATAGCGTAGAGGGTGTTACTATCACAATGTTTTTCTCAAATGCTTTGTTATATAGCGTTAAATCTTCTTGTAAAGCTAATGCGAAAGCAGGTTCAATAGGAATGAACAACAGAACAAAGTCAGGACTTTCCATTTGATAAATGTCTTGATACCGCTTTTCACTCAACTGTTCTACGTGTCGTTTAACCGAATTTACGTGTTCTTTTAAATGCAAATTTTGTTGCACATCGTCTTCTTCATTTACATATTTTTCATAAGCGGTTAATGATACTTTACTATCTACCACCATCTTTTTCCCATCAGGTAAATGGATAATTACATCGGGTAAAATTCTCGTGCCTTCTGCAGTTGTAAAGGCTTGTTGCACTTCGTATTCACGACCTTTTTCTAATCCAGATTTTTCTAATACACGTTCTAAAACAAGTTCGCCCCAATTCCCTTGCATTTTACTATCGCCTTTTAATGCCTTAGTTAAGTTGATGGTTTCTTTGCTCATTTGGGCATTCATTTCGCTTAAGCTAACGATTTGTTGACGTAACGCTGCGTGATAATCAATACTTTCTTTATGTGTGTCTTCTACTTTTTTCTCAAAATGTAAAATTTTATCTTGTAATGGCGATAAAATATTTTTTAAATTTTCTTTGTTTTGTTCGGTAAATTTCTGCGTTTTTTCTTCTAAAATTTTATTGGCTAAATTTTCAAATTCTTTACTGAATTTTTCTTGTAATTGATTGATTTCTTCTTTTTGTTCTTTTGTTCGATCTAATAAATTGTCGAAATCATTTTCTTTTTTTGCCAATAAAATGGCAACTTCTTCTTTTTCAGTTTGTGTTTTTTGTTTCTCGTTTTGTAAATTCTGAAAAGATATTTTTAATTCTGTAAGTTGATGCGATTGTGATGTTAATTGTCCTTCTAAATTACTTTTTTCAGCATTAGACTGGGTTTTTGAAAGTAGTTTGCCAACATAAAAACCAATGCCTAAAGCAATTAAAATGGCGAATACTAAGATAATGGATGTGTTCATTTTTGGATTAAATTTGTTAGTTAGTAAAATTACTATTTTTTTTAAATTTTTCTTCAATTAAAAAAATAAAACACGTAAGTTCTTAAATTTTTTATTTTTTCAATTATTCTATTTGTTTAGAATTAAAACTATTTTTGCAAGATGAAAATACACCAGCATTTTATTTTACACAAGCCGCACGGATTTATTAGTCAGTTTATTTACGAATTAAAACGTAACAAAAGAAAATTAGGTGAATTATATAATTTTCCAGAGGGAACGATGGCCATTGGAAGATTAGATGAAGATTCTGAAGGCTTGCTATTATTGACAACCGACGGCATGATGAGTGAATTAGTCCGAAGTAAAAAAGTGGAGAAAGAATATTATGTGCAAGTAGATGGAATTATTACTTTAGCTGCTGTTGAGCAACTGAAAAATGGTGTAGAAATAGGATTTCAAGGCAAAAAATATATCACAAAAAACTGTCAAGCAAAGTTAATTGACATTCCAACTTACATTGGCGAAGGCAGAAGAATTAGAGACGAGCGACATGGCCCTACAAGCTGGGTTTCTATAACGTTAACCGAAGGAAAATTTAGACAAGTACGAAAAATGACATCCGCTGTTGGATTTCCAACCTTACGATTAATTAGAATTCGAGTTGGGAATATTAAATTAGAAAATTTAAAAGCTGGTGAAGTGCGAGAAATTTTTGCAACAGATTTTGATAGAATTTTGGAGTAATTTTTAAGTTATTATCTGACAATAAATTTACCGTGTATTTTATCAAAAACAATATGCTCATCTTTAAATAACGTATCAAAAACACCTTTTTCAATTAAATTGCAAGGCAGATCTTGAATACATAAACCTTCTGTCATTACTATCATTTCATCACTTAATTGAATAGCTAAATCAATATCATGGGTCGAAAATAAAATGCATTTTTCCGTTTCGTGTGCCAGTTTTTGTAATAATTTAAATACGGAAACTTTATGAAATAAATCTAAATGCGTAGTGGGTTCATCTAAAATAATTAAATCCGTATCTTGTGCTAAAGCTCTAGCAATTAACACTTTTTGTAATTGTCCGTCAGAAATTTCGTAATGTTTTTTCTCTGTTAAATGTTCAATATTGGTAAGTTGAACAGCAGTATTAATTTTTGAATAATCTTCATCAGTTAAATTGCCAATCCAATTAGTATAGGGTTGTCTTCCTAAGGCAATTAATTCCCAAACGGTTAAATTACTACTTGGTAATTTATCGGTTAAAACCAAACTTTGTTGTTTTGCTAAATCAGAATTTTCAATAGAAAAAAGATTTTTGTTATTTAAAATTACTTCACCAGAAATGGGCGTTTGGATAGCTGTAATTGTTCTTAATAAGGTCGATTTTCCTATACCATTTCTTCCAATTAACGTAATTAACTTTCCTTTTTTTAATGAAATATTAATATCACTCGCTATGGTTAAAACTTCTTTTTTGGAAGCATAACCAATGGTAAGATTTTTGGTATGTAGTAGGGTATTATTCATTTAAATTCTTCATGGTTAAAACTATCCTAATGTAATCCTCTTTTTCTTATCAATAACCAAATTACAATTGGTGCTCCTAAAATGGAAGTAATTGCATTAATTGGTAATGTGAAATCTAAACCTGGTAATTGCGAAATTGTATCACAAAGTAACATAATTAGGGCTCCAAATAATATGGTAGAAAAAAATAAAACGTGATGATTACTTGTTTGAAATACTAATTTTGAAATATGCGGAACAGCTAAACCGACAAAAGCAATTGGTCCTACAAATGCTGTTATGCTTCCTGCTAAAATTCCTGTTGCTATAAAAATTAAATTGCGTTGTTTTTTAATATTGATTCCTAAACTTTTAGCATAATTTTCGCCAAGTAGAAAAGCATCTAAACTTTTAATGGAAAACAAGCTTAAAAACAAACCTATTGCTATTGAGAAACTTAAAATTGATATTTGTAGCCAACTTAAATTCCCTAAATTTCCCATGGACCAAAATGTGAATTTTTGTAATTGTTCTGCCGTACTAAAATAAGTTAAAACGCTCACAATTGCTCCAGTGAAACTACTAAACATTAAGCCAACAATTAAAATTGAAAGGGTATCTTTTAATTTTTTGGAGACTAAAAAAACTAAAGATAATACAAATACACTTCCTAAAATGGAAGCGAATAACATACCTAAACTAGACACAAAAAGTTCTGCTAAAAAACCTGGTAAAATCGAAGCTCCCATAATTACAAAAGCCACACCCAGACTAGAGCCAGAACTTAATCCCAAAACATAAGGCCCAGCTAAAGGATTTCTGAATAGAGTCTGCATCAACAAACCCGAAATTGATAAGCCAATGCCAACTAATGCAGCTGTAATTGCCTTTGGTAAACGGAAATTAATAATGATATATTCCCACGTGTCTTTTACTTCTCCAAATCCAAAAATTGATTTTGCAACTTCTTTTATAGGAATAGCCACTTGACCAAAACTAATATTTAGTAAAAAAACTACTACTAAACCGATTAGTAAAGCAGAAAATAAGATTTTATGTTGTGCGTTTTTTTTCAATTTCATTGTAGCTTTTCAAAGAAATATAGTTGATAATTAGGCAATAACTCGGGATGAAATATTTTTACTAAATCTTTCAATACTAAATCTGGTCGATTAGGTGCCAATTCGTAATATATTACACCACCCGTTTTGCCTTTCTTTTTACTAAACGAATATATATTTTTTGTTTTAAATGCTTTAAATTGTGAATAATGGGGATTTGCATTTTTAATTTCTTCTAAAGAAGTATATTGATCCATAAACCAAATATTAGCATTTTTGGCAATACTATATACTTTTTCAAATGATAAAGCTAGACTTCCCGTTCCTTTAGTTTCTGCCCATAAATAGTTTCCATTAGCATTAGTAATAAATTTTGCACCCCAACTTTCTCCTTGAGGCAAATACCATTTATCTTCGTACAAAGAACCACTTAAAACAGTTGGTTTTACTTTCGTTTTTTCTACCAATTTTAATGTTTCATTATACGTTTTTTCGATTGAATTGAAAATTTCATTGGCTTGTTTTTCTTTTCCAAATAGCACGCCAAACAGCTTAATCCATTCCGCTTTTCCTAATGGTGATTGTTCGTTCCAATCTCCATTTAAGATTACTTTTAATCCGTTTTTCTCTAAATTATCTAAAGTTGGATTGCTATTGTCTAAGCCATAACCCATAATGATATCGGGTTGTAAATCAAGTATAACTTCAGTATTTAAGGATTGATTACTTCCTAGTTCTTTAATTTTTCTTGCATCAATTAAGTTCCTTACTTTTTCAGATGAAATGTAATTTAAATTCGGAAAACCAATTAGTTTATTTTCTTCTCCAAGCATTTCTAAAGAAGGAATATGCGTGGTAGATGTCAAAACAATAGTTTTAATTGGTACTTGAATTTGAGTGAAATTCTTATATTCTGTAGGAATTACAGCGTTTTTTTTCTTTAAAATATATGAATATTTCTTTTTTGCATTAGGCCAAGGTGAAGTTACTACTACAATTGAATAATTTTCTTTTGTAATGATAGTTAAACCTTTAGCGTGTTTTATTTCTTTATTTCTTGTGTTTTCTGAAGTCTTACTTTCCTTGTAATTACAAGATATAAAAGTAAATAAAAGCAAAAGAAAACTAATTTTTTTAGCAAGATACATTTGTGAAATTTTTTACAAAAGTAAAAGATATTTATATAGTTTGATTTTAATTTTTAATAAATTACATTTACACCTGAATTTTGGTTGATGTTCTATAACATAGAACAATCATTAAAAGGGAATCAGGTGTAAGACCTGAGCTGTTCCCGCAACTGTATGCTATCAAACGTTAGTGTTATCTGCAAATCCACTGTTCTAGTAAAATAGGATGGGAAGGAAGACACTAATAGGCAAGCCAGGAGACCTGCCATATTCATTGAGTATCAAACTTTCGGGAAAAAAGGTTTGGGTATGGGTAATTCTATGCTTTTCTCCC
>CAZQGY010000007.1:0-83431 GCA_964593435.1 uncultured Flavobacterium sp.
TATATGAAGTACGTCGTCAGTTCAAAGAAATTCCAGGAATTATGGAAGGAACTGGTAAGCCAGAATATGGTAAATGTGTAGAAATTTCAACTAAAGCCGCTTTACGTGAAATGATGTTACCAGGTATTTTAACTATCGGTTTTCCAATTGCAATTGTACTTTTAGGAAAATTAGTTTATGCAGATAACAATCAATTAATTGCTGAGATGTTAGGAGGTTATATGGCTGGAGTTACCGTTTCAGGTGTACTTTGGGCAGTATTCCAAAACAACGCTGGTGGTGCTTGGGATAACGCTAAAAAATCTTTTGAAGCAGGTGTAGAAATTAATGGAGAAATGACATACAAAGGTTCTGATGCGCACAAAGCAGCTGTAACTGGTGATACTGTTGGAGATCCATTTAAAGATACTTCCGGTCCTTCAATGAATATCTTAATTAAATTAACGTGTTTAATTGGATTGGTTATTGCACCTATTTTAGGAGGGCATTCTGAAGGAACTAAAAAAGAAATGAAATGCACTATCATTGAAATGCACGGAAATGGAGATGCAAATATGGGTAAATGCGACATGACTAAATGCGCAACAATGACAAAAGATGAATGTGCAAAAATGTGTGATTCTTTAGGTTGTTCTGCAGAAGAAAGAGAAATGTGTATGTCTCATTATGATGCTAAAGGTAAATTCATTGGAAAAGAAGGAGAAAAATCTTGCTGCTCTAAAGACGCTGATAAAAAAGTTAAAGTAGAAATTAATAATGTAAACGGAAAAGCAAAAGCAACAGTTACAACTTCTATTAACAAGAGTGTAAATGTTCAAACTTTTGAAGGTTCGTTAGAAGAAGTTAAGGCTAAAGTTGAAGCTTTAAAATAAATGATTCTTTATAAAATTAGAAAACCGCACAGCAATGTGCGGTTTTTTTTATGCAATTAATTCGTATATTTATCCTGTACATAAATAATTACTTATGAAAACAACCTATACGTTTCTATTATTTTTTCTATTCTCGTTGAGCTTTTCTCAAACAGCTATTGCAATTATTCCACAACCGCAAGACGTATTTTTAAAAAAATCCAGTTTTTATATTACTTCCAAAACATGTATTCAAGCCGATGAAAATTCATTTGAAGCAAGTTACCTTAAAGAAGCCATAAAAACACAAACCGAATTAAATTTAAACATTAATTCAACAAATAGATCAAAATCTATTCAACTAGTAATTGAATTACCCAATTCTAGTAATTTCAATAAAGAACACTATGAATTAGTTGTTTCCAATTCAAAAATTACCATTTCGGCTTTTACGCATCAAGGCCTTTTTTATGGCATTCAAACTTTATTGCAACTTATTCCATTTGAAAAAAAGAACAAAATTGTAGTTCCAGGTTTAAAAATAATCGATACACCTATTTATGCTTGGCGGGGTATGCATCTTGATGTTTGCAGACACTACTTTCCTATTACCTTTATCAAAAAATACATTGATTATTTAGCGCATTATAAAATGAATATTTTTCATTGGCACTTAACCGAAGATCAAGGTTGGCGTATTGAAATCAAAAAATATCCAAAACTAACAGAGGTTGGGGCTTGGAGAAACGGTTCGATGGTTGGACGTTATGACGACCAAAAATTTGATGATATAAAATATGGTGGCTTTTACACGCAAGAAGAAATTAAGGAAGTAGTGGCTTACGCATCACAACGCCACATAACAATTGTACCAGAAATCGAAATGCCTGGACATTCACTTGCTGCATTGGCAGCTTATCCAGAATTATCTTGTACAGGTGGGCCTTTTGAAGTGGGTAAAAAATGGGGAGTATTCGATGATGTGTATTGCCCTAAAGAAGAAACCTTTACGTTCTTAGAAAATGTACTTTCTGAAGTATTAGCTTTATTTCCTTCCGAATACATTCATATTGGTGGCGATGAATGCCCAAAAACACGATGGAAATCCTGTGCGCATTGTCAAAAACTAATTCAAGAAAAAGGATTAAAAAACGAACATGAATTACAAAGTTATTTTATCCAACGAATTGAAAAATTTGTAAATAGTAAAGGTCGAAAAATTATTGGCTGGGATGAAATTCTAGAAGGCGGATTAGCCCCAAACGCTGCTGTTATGAGTTGGCGGGGAACTGAAGGTGGAATTGCCGCAGCCAAGCAAAAACATTATGTAGTAATGACGCCAGGTTCGCATTGTTATTTTGATCATTATCAAGGAAAACCAGAAAATGAACCGTTAGCCATTGGTGGTTTTACTTCTTTAGAAAAAGTATATAATTTTAATCCAATGCCGAAAGAACTTGATTTAGAAGAACAAAAATATATTTTAGGCGCGCAAGCCAATGTTTGGACGGAATATATTCTTACTCCAGAACAAGTTGAATATATGATTATGCCAAGAATGTCCGCATTGGCTGAAGTTTTATGGGGAACAGCAAAACCAGAAAATTTTATAGATTTTAAAACCCGTTTACAAGCACAAGAAAATTGGCTTAAAAACAATAACATCAATTATAGAAAAACTTCATTTACAGAATAAATAGGATGACGAATAGAAGAAATTTTTTAAAGAAAACCGCATTAGCCACTGCTGGGTTGGCGCTTACAAGTTTCAAAAATACAACTGAAACTGCTAAAAATAAAGTGAAGTTAAATTCGGTTCAAAAACCAATAGTGCTTTCCACTTGGCGATTTGGGATTGAAGCCAATACAGCTGCTTGGGAAATTTTAAGTAAAAATGGTCGCGCTTTAGATGCAGTTGAAGCTGGAGTAAAGATTCCAGAAGGCGATCCAAATGAACGCAGTGTAGGCTATGGAGGTCGTCCTGACAGAGACGGAAAAGTAACTCTAGATGCTTGTATTATGGACGAATTTTCAAATATTGGTTCTGTCGCTTGTTTAGAACACATCAAACATCCTATTTCTGTAGCTCGTGCGGTAATGGAAAAAACACCTCACGTAATGTTAGTTGGAAATGGTGCGTTACAATTTGCGCTTTCACAAGGCTTCAAAAAAGAAAATTTATTAGTTGAAGAATCAGAAAAAGAATGGAAAGAATGGTTAAAAACAAGTCAATACAAACCAATTGCTAATATCGAAAATCATGATACAATTGGCATGATTGCTTTAGATGCGAATGGAAATTTATCAGGTGCGTGCACAACAAGTGGTATGGCATTTAAAATGCACGGTCGTGTAGGCGATTCACCTATAATTGGAGCAGGGTTATACGTAGACAACGAAATAGGCGCAGCTACAGCAACAGGCCATGGCGAAGAAGTTATCCGAATCTCTGGATGCCATTTGGTAGTAGAATTGATGCGACAAGGCTTAACACCCCAAAAAGCATGTGAAGAAGCGGTAATGCGCATCGTAAAACTAACTCAAAACAGAGGTAAAGAACTAAAAGACATACAAGTTGGATTTATAGCTCTAAATAAAAAAGGCGAATATGGTTCGTATTGTGTACAAGGAGGTTTCAATTATGCCGTTCATGATGCAACTGGAAATAAATTAATAGATGCCAATTACTTTTTAAAATAATGAAAAAATTCGAAATCGCTTGTTTCAATCTCGAATCTGCATTACTAGCGCAAAAAGCAGGTGCAGATAGAGTCGAATTATGTGCTAATATTTCGGTAGGTGGAACTACTCCAATAATTGAAATGATTCAACAAGCTCGAGAGCATCTGACAATCGATATCTATGTTATGATTCGTCCAAGAGGTGGGAATTTTTGCTATTCGGATTCTGAATTTAATCAAATGAAATCAGAAATCGAAACCATCAAAAAACTTGGAGTTAACGGATTTGTTTTCGGGATTTTAAATAAAGATAACGGTATTAATATTGAACAAAACAAAACGTTAGTAGTTGAAGCATATCCTTTAACCTGTACATTTCACCGTGCTTTTGATTACGTTTCTAAGTATAAACAAGCCTTGGAAGATGTCATTTCTTGTGGCTTTTCAACAGTACTTACATCTGGAACTTTTTCCAATGTCATGGAAGGTAAAGAAGTCTTGAAACAATTAATTATTCAAGCGCAAAACAGAATCGAAATTATGCCAGGTGGCGGGTTGCGTTCGACTAATATAAATGAATTGAATCAAATCGTTGGTGCAAATTGGTATCATTCCTCTGCAATTACCGATGGAAGTGAAATCGCGAATCCAGAGGAAATTATCCAACTAAAGGAAAAGTTGCAATCGTAAATGATTTGGTATGTTTAAAAAAATAACATTATTTCTAATTTTTATCTGCTATTCCGTTTTGGGACAATCTTCTTATCGGAATTTGTCATCAGAAAATTGGCTATTCAACAAACAAGGTGAAACTAAAAAACACAAAGCTATTATTCCAGGAACTATCCATACCGACCTATTTGAAAACCAATTAATTCCAGATCCGTTTTTTGGAGCGAATGAAAAACAATTACAATGGATTGAAAATGAAAACTGGGAATATGAAACCTCCTTTTCACTATCTGAAAAAGAAATTTCCAACGAAAATATCGAATTAGAATTTGAGGGTTTAGACACGTATGCCACTATTTATTTAAACGGAAAAATGGTTTTAGAGGCAGATAACATGTTTCGAAAATGGACTATTTCAGCGAAAAAACAGCTTAAAAAAGGGAAAAATAATCTAAAAATTGTATTTCAATCGGCTGTTCAAAAAGGAAAAGAAGCCGCTTCAAAATTATCGTACACCTTACCTGAAAAAGAACGTGTTTTTGTTAGAAAAGCGCAGTATCATTTTGGTTGGGATTGGGGACCACGATTTGTTACCGCTGGAATTTGGAAAAAAGTCCAATTAAAATTTTGGAATAAAGCTAAAATAGAGCAATTAAGCTATGAACAAAAAGAACTTGATGAATCGATTGCTAGAATAGACTTTATTTTTTCAATTTTTGCAGAAAAATCAGGTAGTTATCAAATTAAATTAGGTGAAAAACCATTTTACTTTGAATTAAAACCAGGAAAAAATAATATCAAAATTCCTATCACAATAAAAAAACCCATTTTATGGTGGAGCAATGGTATAGGTGTTCCTCATCAATACCTATTTTCTTTTACTTTAGAATATAATCGCAAAATTATAGATAACAAAGAACTAAAAATAGGTTTGCGAACTATAGAATTAGTTCAAGAAAAAGATACATTTGGAACAAACTTTTATTTCAAATTAAATGGCAAGCCTATTTTTATGAAAGGCGCAAATTATGTTCCTTCAGACAGTTTTATTCCAAAAAAAGCAGCATCAAGTTATCACGAATTAGTTCAAAACGCACGAAAAGCCAACATGAATATGTTACGAGTTTGGGGTGGTGGCATATATGCCGATGACGAATTTTACAATGCTTGTGATGCCAACGGTATTTTAGTTTGGCAAGATTTTATGTTTGCTTGTGCAATGTATCCTGGTGATGAAAAGTTTACAGAAAACGTAAAACAAGAAGTAATTGATAACGTAAATCGTTTACAAAATCATCCAAGTTTAGCGCTTTGGTGTGGTAATAACGAAAATGATGAAGGCTGGCACAATTGGGGTTGGCAAAAGCAATTTCAGTATTCAAAAGCAGATTCTACAAAAATTTGGAACGACTATAAAAAAGTATTTCATGAACTTATTCCACAAACATTAGATAGCCTTTTATCCAAAGAAAAAAATCTGTATTGGCCTTCTTCACCATCCATTGGCTGGGGACGAAAAGAAAGTTTAACACAAGGCGACTCACATTATTGGGGGGTGTGGTGGGGAAAAGAACCGTTTGAAACCTACCGAAATAAAGTTGGAAGATTTATGAGCGAATATGGATTTCAAGGGATGCCCAATATGGAAACCTTAGAAAAAGTAATTCCTAAAGAAGATTTTAATTTTAATTCGGAAGCGTTTAAAAATCATCAAAAACATCCTACTGGATTTGAAACAATAAATGAATATATGGCACGAGATTTTCCAGTCCCTAGTGCATTAGAGAAATACAATTATGTTTCGCAAATTTTACAAGCATATGGTATGAAAACCGCCATTGAAGCACACCGATTAGCGAAACCCTATTGCATGGGTTCTTTATATTGGCAATTAAATGATTGCTGGCCCGTAACCTCATGGAGTACTTTAGATTACTATAGAAATTGGAAAGCAGCACATTACCAAGTTAAAGAAAGTTTTGCTCCTATATTTTTTGCTGTTACAGAAAATGAAAATATACTTTCTATTATTGGAAGTAACGATAATTTAGATGCAATATCTGGAACATTAGCTGTTAAATTAATTGATTTTTCTGGGAACGAACTTTGGACTGCTACAAAAGATTGTGTTTTAGACGTTGAAAAAAACACAAATTGCCTACAGATTTTGTATACTGAATTACCAAAATTTGAAAAAGAAAAAACGGTATTAGTTATAGCGTTTACTAGTGATCAGAAGAAAACTCTTGCGAATCATTATTTTGTAAAACCAAAAGAATTACTACTAGAAAAACCAACTATTGAAATTAAAATTGTAGGCGAAACACTTATCGAACTTAAAACAAATACACTTGCAAAAAACGTATACTTACAAGCAAACGATACTTTTTTTGAAGAAAATTATTTTGATTTAGTTCCCGGAATTCCAAAGATAATTAAGACTCAGAAACCTACTCAAGAAACTAAGGTAATATCTTTATTTGATGCCATGAATGAATGAATAAAAAATAAAAAAACGCCTAATTTGAGGCGTTTTGTATGCTAAAATAATCCGTTTAATTCGGCATCTATTCGGTTGATGATGTTTCCTAAATCTTCAGGATTGTTTACAAAATCAATATCATCAACATCAATAATTAATAACTTTCCTTTTGTGTAAGTAGTCACCCAAGCTTCATAACGTTCATTTAATCTACTTAAATAATCAATAGAAATAGAATTTTCATAATCTCGACCTCTTTTATGGATTTGCCCTACTAAATTTGGAATAGAACTTCTTAAATAAATAAGTAAATCTGGTGCTCCCACTAAACCCTCCATCAAATCAAATAACAGCTTATAATTGGTATAATCTCTATTAGACATCAAACCCATAGCGTGTAAATTTGGCGCAAAAATAAAAGCATCTTCATAAATAGTTCTATCTTGGATAATTTTTTTACACGATTTTCTAATCTCTAAAATTTGTCTGAAACGACTATTTAAAAAATAAATTTGCAAATTAAAACTCCAACGTTCCATAGAATGATAAAAATCATCCAAATATGGATTATCGTCCACATCCTCAAAGTGGGCTTCCCATTTAAAATGTTTAGATAATAATCTAGTTAATGAGGTTTTTCCAGCCCCAATATTTCCTGCAATGGCTATATGCATTTGTTATTTTTTTATTTGATAGGTACTTAATTGATAGTTGGTAAAAATAGAAAAAAATCCATCTACATAGAAAAAATTTTCAATCAAATTTTCATTAATATTTACCATTTGTGATAACTGATTTTCAAAAGTATAATAATATATTCTATTGTCAAACAGATAAAACAATTCATTTTGATTCAAAAAAACTATTTTCTGATACGAATTTACTTTCCCTAAAGTCGCTATTTTACCAAATTTTGATATCGAAAAGCAATTTTTTTCAGCGTCTATACAATACAAATAATTATAATCCGATTGCGAATATGTGATGCTTTTTATAGGGTTTGAAAGAAATTTTGTTTTGTTAGAATTTAGATTATACAATCCTATTTGCTGGCTTAAACTATCATAGAACCACAATTCATTTTGAGAAGCGGGCTTTAAAAATTCGCAATTAATCTCTGAAAAAATAGCAGCCTTAATTTCGTTAAATTGAGCGTCTAATAAAACAAAAGCATTATTTTCTTTATAGAAAATAAGCGTTTGTAATAAATTGTATGTCTCTACACTTGAAATTTTTCCAAATGCATTGTTAGTATAATTTAACGTGTCATTTTTATTGATTTTATATAAATTATTACTTGTAGAAAAATAGTTATTTCCCGATAAATCATTTCCCCAAAAAGCACTATATTTAAATGGTTTGACTCCTACTTTCTCAAAATTAATATTTTGAGCAGAAGAACAAAAAACGTTTAGAATAATTAGTAGGAAAAATCGCATAGTTTAAATATTAACACAAAAATAACAAATACAGTGTAACTATTAGCTATTTTTATTGTCTAATATTATTTAAAATAAAAACAAGATGAAAAGAATATTTTTAGCCGTACTAGGTTTAAGTACTTTTATGGCAACTGCACAGAAAGATTTCCAAGGAATGGCAGTTTATGAATCTAAAACGTCTACATCAGAATTTGCTAAAAATTTTGACGGAAACAAAGACATGACTCCTGAAATGAAAACTCAAATTATGGAAAGAATGAAAAAAATGTTTGAAAAAACATACATTCTGAATTTTGACAAATCAGCCTCAATTTATAAAGAAGAAGAAAAACTTGATGCGCCTGGACAACAAGGTGGCGGAAGAATGATGGCGTCTTTTATGGGCGGTGGTGGAACGTATTTTAAAAACGTTAAAGAAAAACAATACACAGTTGATAAAGAAGTATTTGGAAAAGAATTTTTAATTAAAGATTCCTTACCGAATTTAAAATGGGTACTAAGTGATGAATCTAAAAAAATAGGTGATTATGTTTGTTTTAAAGCTACAGCAGTAAAAGCAGCCAGTAAAACAGATTTTAGAAATTTTAGAAGAAAAAAAGAAGAACCAAAAAAAGAAACAGAGGAAGGAAAAGTTGACGAAAAAGCTACCGAAGAAAAAAAAGAAGAAAAGAAAACCAACTTTTTTGCCGAAATAGATATGCCAAAAGAAGTTACTGTTACCGCTTGGTATTGTCCAGAAATTCCTGTAAACCAAGGACCTGATGAATATTGGGGTTTACCAGGTTTAATTATGGAAGTTAATGATGGCAAAACCGTAATTATGTGTTCGAAATTAGTATTGAATGTAAAAGAAAAAATTGAAATTAAAGCACCTACAGGTGGTGATAAAGTAACTCAAAAAGAATACGATGATATTATGATGAAAAAAATGAAAGAAATGAGTGAAATGGGCGGCGGACCTGGATCTAGAGGTGGTATGCAAATGAGAATTCCAAGATAAAAAGTAACTTGAATTAATTACCAAATTATGAGAAATTTATCTAAATTCTGTTTACTTCTTTTCTCTGTGACCCTTTTTGGGCAAGATTTTTATGGCAAAGTAGAATACCAAACCATTCAAAATAAATCTAAAAAAGAAGCGATTTCTATTTCAAAAGAATCTGAAAAAGATGCGGCAGAAGATGCGTTGACTGGTATTGATAAAGAAGCGTTTGAAAAAGCTATGGCAAAAGCATTTCAAAAAAACTACCTTTTATCATTCAATAAAAATGAAGCGCTTTTTGAAGAAATTGTAGCATTGGAAAAACCAAATCCAACACAAGGTGGTGTGTCTTTTTCTATAAGTATGTCTGGTGATGGAGATAAATACATGAATACAAAAGATAAAATTTCCTATGTTGAAGAAGATATTTTTGGTGATGAATTTGTAATAAAAGATTCGTTACCAAAAATTGCTTGGCAAATAACCAACGAAACAAAAATAATTGGCGGTTATAATTGTTTAAAAGCAACTCATATTGAACCCGTTTCTAAAAATGATTTAGAGGCATATGAACGTTATCAGGAAAAAATAAAGAACGGAAAATCTTCTTTTTTTGAAATGAAAAAACCAGAATCGCAAACCGTTACAGCTTGGTACACTAGTGAAATTCCTGTTAGTTTTGGACCAAATGGCGTTTGGGGCTTACCTGGATTAATATTACAATTGGAAAATGAAAACTACATTTACTTTTGCACCAAAGTAAGCTTAAAAAACAACGAAAAAATAAAAATAAAAATTCCGAATTCTGGTAAAGTCATTTCAAAAAAAGAATACGAAAAATACGAGAAAAAAATGCAAAAACAAATGGAAGATAATGACGGAATTATTATCCAAGAAACAAAAAATTAACAAACTCACTTAATGAAAAAAATATTTTTATTACTAAGCTTATTTCTTGCTGGGATAAGTTATTCGCAATCAGTAAAGGTTTCAGGAATATTAAAAGATAGCGACAATTTGGTTATAGAAACAGCCAATGTAATGGCTATAAACCAAATAACTAAAGCCATGGATGCATACAACATTACCAGCGAAAAAGGCGAATTTTCATTAAACTTAAAAGCTAATACAGAGTATGTTATCAAAGCCGGTTACATTGGCTATGCCCCTTTTGAACAAAAAATTACGACTACAAAAGAGAATCAAACTTTTAATATTGTATTATCAAGTTCAAACACCATTGAAACGGTTGAAATTGTTCGAGAAATGCCTGTAAGAATTAGCGGCGATACCATTATTTACAATTCCGATTCGTTTACCAACGGAACAGAAAAAAAATTAGAAGATGTATTAAAAAAACTACCCGGAGTGTCTGTTAATAAAGACGGTGAGATTTCCGTAGAAGGCAAAACAGCACAAAAATTAATGGTTAATGGGAAAGATTTTTTTGATGGAGATACGAAATTAGGTGTGAAAAACATTCCTGCAGATGCTATTGACAAAGTACAAGTTTTAAGAAATTATAATGAAGTTTCTAATTTAAAAGGATTGGAAAACAATGAAGATAATATTGCTATTAATATTAAACTAAAACAAGGAAAAACCAACTTTTGGTTTGGTGATGTGCTTGCCGGAGAAGGAATTATCGACTCAAAAAACAGAGGGATTGTTAACCCAAAACTATTTTATTATAGCCCAAAGTATAGTGTTAATTTAATTGGGAACTTAAATAATATTGGCGAGTTACCGCTTACCACGCAAGACTATTTTAAATTTACTGGAGGATTTAAAAATATGATGCGAAAAGGAGGTTCCAGTTTTAATGTTTCTTCAAACGATTTGGGAATTGTGGGAATGAGAAACAATCGAGCTAAAAATATTGATACAAAATTTGGCGCGGCGAACTTCTCCTATAATCCATCAAAAGTATGGACAATTAGTGGATTTGGTATTTATTCGTACAACAAAACCGATTTACAAACGGATAATATTTATAATCGTGTTGATAAATTGCCAAATGGATCTACTCTAAATATTACGGAAACCCGTCAAGATATTACTAAGCAAAAAACCAATTTAGGTTTATTTAAACTAAGTAGTAGTTATGTGCCTTCTGCCAAAATGCACCTGGATTATGATGCGTTACTAAAAACATCCAATCAAATGGAAAATCAGAATGTGATATCCAGTTTACAAGGAACTATTTATACACAAAAAAACCAACAACCTATTTCATTAAATCAAAACTTAAACTACTATTATACGCTAAATGATAAAAATGTATTTGCTTTTGAAATGCAAAATTTATTTCAACAAGAAGATCCGTTTTATCAGGCTAATCTAGCAAAGTTGAATGGACAAGGAATTCCCGTTTTTTCTATTTTTCAAGAATTAAATGGATATAATACAACCCAAACACGTAATGATGGCAACCAAAACCGTTTTATAAAAACAAATAAAACCGATGCAAAATTTGATTATTATTACATGGTTACACCAAAAAATAATATTAATATTACTATTGGAAACACCTATTCGTATCAAAATTTCAACTCAAACATATTTCAAATTTTAGATAATGGTTCGCAAAATAATTTAATTGATAGCCGAAATACCAATCAAGTAAATTATGTCTTTAACGATGCTTTTGTTGGATTACATTACAAAATGTTAATTGGAAAATTCACGCTTAATCCTGGAGTTACTATACATCAATTTAACACCAACGACACCCAATTGAACAGCACAAATAAAATGAGTTTCAATAGAGTTTTACCTGATTTTTACGCTTTATGGCAAATGAAAAAATCACAATCTTTAACTTATAATTTTTCATTAACCAATAATTTTACTGATGTAGTTAAATTAGCTCAAGGGTATGTGTTTTCTAATTACAACAGTTTATATAGTGGAAATAGATTTTTAGAAAATTCTATTTCACAAGTACACTCTTTACGTTTCTTTAAATTTAGCATGTTTAATATGGAAAATATTTTTGCTAATGTTACGTATACAAAACAAACAGATATTATTACCAACCGTGCTTTATTAACAGGTGTAAATCAAGTTTCAAGTTCAGTAAATATCAATTCGAATTTTCCAAATGAATCACTTTCAGGGAATTTTAATTATGGTAGATCATTTGCAAGATATTTTAAAGCAAATGGTGGAGCAAGAATTGGTTGGAATAAAAACAATAACATTCGTGTGAATCAAGATAATTCAGAATATATTCAAAACACAAAATCGGTTACACAAAACTATCAAATTGGTTTTTCAACAAATTTTAAAAAAATCCCTAACATAGAATTGGCATATGATTATACGGTTAACGATTTTCAAAGTCAAGTAAATTACGTAGATAATCCTTCGGTAACTTTAGAATATTTCTTTTTAGATGCCTTTTCATTTATATCAGAATATAGTTTTTATCACAATAGAAATAAAACAAAAACTATTGATACCGAATATGATTTCTTAACTGCATCTTTATCGTATCAAAAGAAGGATAGTAAATTTGAATATAAATTAAGTGCCACTAACTTATTAAATACAACAACACTAAACGACAATAGTTTTAATGCATTAGGTGGTTCTACAAACTTTTCAAGTTTTTATGTACAACCCCGTTATGTAGTGTTTAGTTTGAAATATGTATTATAATTTTATTTAATTTTAAAGCACAAAAAAACCCGATTTGTATCAAAAAAAATAAATCGGGTTTTTTTATTGAACAAAAGTATTACATTCCTGTACGAATGGCTTCTACTGGATCTAATTTAGAAGCTGAAATAGCTGGTAAAATTCCTGATATTAATCCAATAATTATTGATAAACTTGAACCTAATAAAATATTAAAAGAACTCAATACAAACTCAAAATCTAAAACATTTGTTAAAATTAAGGCAATTAACCAAACCAAAACAATCCCAATTAATCCACCAAACATTGCCAAAATTACCGCTTCAAATAAAAATTGAAACAAGATAAATCGGTTTTTCGCTCCCAATGCTTTTTGAATTCCAATTAAATTGGTTCGCTCTTTAACGGAAACAAACATAATATTTGCAATTCCGAAACCACCAACTAAAAGAGAAAAAATACTTATTCCCCATCCTGCAATATTCATTTGGCCAATTATATCATCAATAAAATCTGTAAATCCAGACAAAATATTTACAAAAAAACTATTAATTTCTCCGGCTCGTAAACCTCTAAAACTTCTCATTTTATTGATTAATTCCGCTTTAAACTCTTCAATATCAACTCCTTCTTTTGGTTTTATCAATATGGCTGGTGTAAAAATAGTACTGTTATCGCCATATAATTTTCTTAAATTATTTACAGGTAAAAAAACCGCTACATCATTGGAATCACCAAAGGCGTTTTGGCCCATTTTTTTTAATACGCCAATAACCGTATATCGTTGCCCGTATAACCTAATTTGTTTTCCAATAGGCTCGTTGCCTTTAAATAAGCCATCTGCCACTTCACTACCAATTACAATTACGGAAGTTCCAGAATTTGATTCGGCTTCATTAAACAACCTACCTTTTTCGACTTTAAACGGCTCAATTTCAAAAAATTCATTTGTAGAAGGTTTCACTCGAATAGAATTTACTGTATTGTCGTCATATTTTATACTTTGATTATTCGTGAAAAAATTAAATGAAATTTTATCAATATTGGCCATGCTTTTTTGCAAATATTGATATTCATCATATTTTACATGTGGAAATTGATCACGCTTCCATTCTTCCACATCCGTAGGTCCAAAAGAATATTTGAATAAATAAATGGTATTTTTATCCATGCCATCTAAGCTATCAACTATATTTTTTTTTAAAGAATCTACAGCTGCTAAAACGGCAATAATAGAAAAAATACCCACCGTTACCCCAAGTAAAGAAAGCAATGTTCTTAATTTATTACTTCTCAAGGCATTAAAGGCAAAAGCAAAACTTTCTTTTAGTAAACGAACGTATAGTATCATAAAATTAATATCTTAAATATTTGTAGCATAAAAGCAATATTTGTTACAATTTTTGTGGTAAAATAATTATGTAAAAGGTATTCAATTAAAGTAACCACTATTGGATTTTCTTAATCAAATTGTTACTTTTGCAGTTCAAAACAAACAACAACATAATGACTCACACAAAACAAATCAAATCGGCATTAATTTCTGTATTTGACAAAACTGGTTTAGAACCTATTATTAAAGCACTTCATCAAAATAATGTAACCATTTATTCTACTGGAGGAACCGAAGATTTTATTAAAAGTTTACAAGTTCCTGTTGTAGCTGTAGAAGATGTAACTTCTTATCCTTCTATTTTAGGCGGTAGAGTAAAAACATTACATCCAAAGATTTTTGGTGGAATTTTAAACCGTCAAGATCACGAAGGTGATGTGGCTCAAATGACAGAATTTGATATTCCACAAATTGATTTAGTAATTGTTGATTTGTATCCGTTTGAAAAAACAGTCGCTTCAGGAGCAAGTGAAGCAGATAGTATTGAAAAAATTGACATTGGTGGGATTTCATTAATTCGCGCTGCAGCCAAAAATTTTAAAGATACCGTAATTGTGGCTTCAGTGACTGAATATGCTGCTTTTTTAAATTTTTATACAGAAAACAAAGGCGCTACTACTATTGAACAAAGAAAATATTTAGCGACAAAAGCCTTTCATACTTCATCAAATTACGATACTGCAATTTTTAATTACTTCAACACTGAAGATACTTATTTAAAAATTAGCGAAGAAAAAGGACAAGTTTTACGATATGGTGAAAACCCTCATCAAAAAGGATTTTTCTTTGGAGATTTTGATAAAATGTTTACAAAAATACATGGAAAAGAATTATCATATAATAATCTATTAGATGTTGACGCATCGGTTAATTTAATTAATGAATTTAAAGATAACAATCCAACTTTTGCAATTTTAAAACACAATAACGCATGTGGTATAGCTACTAGAGTTACTATGAAAGAAGCTTATTTAGATGCTTTAGCTGGCGATCCTACTTCTGCTTTTGGTGGCGTTTTGATTGCAAATGGAAATATTGATGTCGCTACAGCCGAAGAAATAAATAAGCTATTTTGCGAAGTGGTTATTGCGCCATCTTACGACCAAGAAGCTATTGATATTTTAGAAGAAAAAAAGAATCGTATCATATTGGTAATTAATGAAGTTGCGTTACCTACCAAAAACATTCGTACCTGTTTAAATGGTATATTAGTTCAAGATAAAGACAATATTACTGATTCAGCTGAATTATTAAAAACCGTAACAAAAACCGCTCCAACATCAGAAGAAATTGAAGACTTATTATTTGCTTCAAAAATTTGTAAACATACCAAATCAAATACCATTGTTTTTGCTAAAAATCGCCAACTGTGTGCTTCTGGAACAGGACAAACTTCTAGAGTAGATGCATTAAATCAAGCCATAGAAAAAGCCAAAACGTTTGACTTCGATTTAACAGGTGCCGTTATGGCAAGTGATGCTTTTTTCCCATTTCCAGATTGTGTAGAAATTGCAAATAAAGCTGGAATTACAGCCATTATTCAACCCGGTGGATCAATTAAAGACGAGTTAAGTATTGATTATTGTAATGTTAATAATGTTGCCATGGTGATGACTGGAGTACGTCATTTTAAACACTAGAAATAACATAAAAATATCGCTATTTTATAACGCATTAAAAAATATTTTTTTAATGCGTTTTTATTTTAAATAATTCCAATTTATTTTTATACTTTTGTTAGTTGAATAGATTTACACAAAATACTAAACCCTTCAAATAAATATGGGATTTTTTGACTTTATGACCGAGGATATTGCAATTGACCTTGGAACCGCAAATACACTAATAATTCACAATGATAAAGTTGTAATAGACTGCCCTTCAATTGTTGCGAGAGACCGAATAACTGGGAAAATAATTGCTGTTGGAAAAGAAGCCAATATGATGCAAGGAAAAACCCACGAAAATATAAAAACAATTCGTCCACTAAAGGATGGAGTAATTGCAGATTTTGATGCTTCTGAAAAAATGCTTCAAATGTTAATTAAAAGTATTCCTGCCTTAAAGAAAAAACTTTTTACTCCAGCACTTCGTTTAGTAATTTGCATTCCTTCTGGAATTACAGAAGTGGAAATGCGTGCTGTAAAAGAATCAGCAGAACGTGTTAACGGGAAAGAAGTATATTTAATTCACGAACCGATGGCAGCTGCAATTGGTATTGGAATTGATATTATGCAACCGAAAGGAAATATGATTGTAGATATTGGTGGTGGAACTACAGAAATTGCGGTGATTGCTTTAGCAGGAATTGTGTGTGATAAATCTGTAAAAATTGCTGGAGATGTATTCACCAATGATATAATTTACTACATGAGAACACAACACAATTTATTTGTGGGAGAAACTACTGCAGAAAAAATTAAAATACAAATTGGTGCCGCTATTGAAGACTTAGAAAGTCCTCCTGAAGATATGTCGGTTCAAGGGCGTGATTTATTAACCGGAAAACCAAAACAAGTAGATGTGTCTTACAGAGAAATTGCTAAAGCATTAGATAAATCTATTCAAAGAATTGAAGATGCTATTATGGAAACGTTATCTCAAACACCTCCAGAATTAGCTGCAGATATTTACAATACGGGCATTTATTTAGCCGGAGGAGGTTCAATGCTTAGAGGTTTAGACAGACGTATTTCATTAAAAACAGATTTACCAGTTTATATCGCAGAAGATCCATTAAGAGCGGTTGTAAGGGGAACAGGAATGACACTTAAAAATTTAGGGAAATACAAAAATATTTTAATTAAATAAGCACGTAATACATGCAGCAAATTATAATTTTTCTTATTAAAAACAGCTATAAATTGCTGTTTTTGCTGCTTTTGGGTATTTCACTAACACTTACAATTAAATCTCATTCTTACCATAGAAGTCAGTATATTAATTCTTCAAATGCATTTTCAGGTTATACTTATAGCAAAATAAATAGTGTAAAAGAATACTTTGGACTGCAACAAAAAAACGAAGATTTAGCAAGAGAAAATGCAAGGTTAAAAGAAATTTTATTCAATAAAAAAGACACTATTTTAGAAAGTAAAATTATAGTTCCAAATATTTTATCAGATTTTGTAGTAAGACAAGCCAAAGTAATTAAAAATTCTTACACCAAACAAGAAAACTTTTTAACATTAAGTAAAGGTTCATTTGAAGGCCTAAAAACCGATATGGCTGTAATTAGCGATAAAGGCGTGGTAGGAATTGTAGAAAAAACATCTAAAAATTACGCTACAGTTATTAGTATTCTGCACACGAAAAACCCATTAAACGGAAAAATCAAAAATTCAGATCATTTTGGTTCAATAACTTGGGATGGAAAAAATGCGGGTTATGTGCAACTTATTGATGTACCAAAATTAGCAACGTTAAAAAAAGGAGATACTATTGTTACTGGTGCACAATCTGCCATTTTTCCTGAAAACATTCCAATTGGAAAAATTGAACAAATATTTGCAGAAAAAACAAGTAACAAATTTGTTATAAATGTAAGACTTTTTAATGACATGACTTCACTTGGCTACGTGTATGTTATTGAAAATAAAAAGAAAAAAGAGAAAGAAACACTGGAAGCAGAAACAGAAAAAGATCCAACAAAGCAATAATGAATAATAATTTCATTTTAAATATAATACGTTTTATTGTTTTACTAACAATACAAATTGTTGTGCTTGAACAAGTGAAATTTGGCGGTTGGATTAATCCTTATTTGTATGTGCTTTTTATTATTTTATATCCAATTAACTCTAATAAATCTGGTTTTATTGCCGCAAGTTTTTGTTTGGGTTTAATCATGGATTTATTTTGTGACAGCGGCGGTGTTCATGCAACTGCCTCTTTACTTTTAGCATACTTAAGACCTTCTTTCTTAAAATTCGCATTCGGATTAAGTTACGAATACCAAACCATCAGAATAGCTGATAAATTGTCTGTAGACCGATTTACTTTTATCATGTCTGCAATAGTATTTCATCATTTCATACTCTTTTGTTTAGAATTGTATCGATTCGATTTGTTTTTTGAAATTATCTCGCGTACATTTTTAAGCACCATTTTCACTTTTGCACTTTGTATTATTAGTATTTACTTGATTAAACCTAATAAACGATGAGAAAGACTTTATTACCAACTCTTATCATTATATCCTCTATCCTGTTATTGGTTCGTCTTTTTTATTTACAAATTATTGATGATACTTTAAAAATAAAATCGGAAAATAATGCCATAAAAATAAAATTCGATTTCCCCGAAAGAGGCTATATTTATGACAGAAACGGAAAGCTTTTAGTTGCCAATCAACCATCATATGATATTATGGTTGTTCCGAATGAAGTAAAAGAAATTGACACACTTGAATTTTGTAGCATTCTTCAAATTACAAAAGAAGAATTTTTAGATAAAATAGAAAAGGCAAAAATTTATAGTCCAAGATTGCCTTCGCTTTTTCTGCCGCAATTAAATAAAATGGAATTTGCTGGTTTTCAAGAAAAAATAAGAAAATATACAGGTTTTTATATTCAAAAACGATCTTTAAGAGAATATCAAACAAAACATGGTGCCAATATTTTTGGTTTTATTACGCAAGTAAATGATGCTATTATTAAAGATAATCCATATTATAAAAGTGGCGATTTAATTGGTAGACAAGGTGTCGAAGAAGCCTATGAAGAAATTTTAAGAGGTGTAAAAGGAGTTAAATACATTTTAAAAGACAAACACAATAAAGAAATTGGCTCTTATAAAGATGGAAAATTTGATACCATTGCAAAACAAGGTAGCGATGTAACTTTATCTATAGATGGTGAACTACAAAAATACGGAGAAGAATTAATGATAAACAAGCGTGGCGGAATTGTAGCTATTGAACCGAGTACGGGTGAAATTCTAGCTTTAGTTACAGCACCATCCTATGATCCAGCTTTATTGGTTGGTAGACAACGTTCGAAAAATTACACAAAATTATATAATGATTCTATTGCTAAACCTTTATTTGATAGAGGCTTACTAGGAGAATTTCCTCCTGGGTCTCCTTTCAAGATTCTCACAGGTTTAGTAGGGTTGCAAGAAGGTGTAATTGATACACAAACGTCATTTACGTGTAGCCACGGATTTTCTTATGGCCGTGGTGCATTTATGCGTTGCCACTGTCCTGGTGGTGTGGTGCAATTAAATTTTGGTATATATAAATCTTGCAACACCTATTTTGCAAATGTGTATAAACGTACGATTGAAAAGTACAAAAGACCTAAAGACGGAGTTGATGCATGGGCAAATCACCTAAAAAGCTTTGGTTTAGGAAACTTTATGGGCTATGATTTACCTCCAGGTAGAAAAGGACACATTCCAACGTCTAAATTTTACGAGCATTTTTATCCAAATGGTGGTTGGCGTTCCACTACCATTATTTCAAATTCAATAGGTCAAGGTGAAGTTTCAATGACGCCAATTCAATTGGCCAATATGATGGCTATTATTGCAAATAGAGGCTATTATTACACACCTCATATCATAAAAACAATAAAAGGTAAAAAAATAGATTCAAAATATACCACAAAACATGTTACTACTATTGACAGAAGACATTTTGATCCTGTTGTAAATGGTTTATTTGATGTATACAACAAAGGAACTGCCGAAGGTTTAGGTGTTGAAGGTATAGAAATTTGTGGAAAAACAGGAACTGCCGAAAATTTTGCTAAAATAAACGGAAAGCGAGTACAATTAGAAGATCATTCTGAATTTGTAGCGTTTGCACCAAGAATTCGTCCAAAAATTGCCATTGCAGTGATTGTTGAAAATGGGCATTATGGAAACACTTGGGCAGGACCTATAGCGACATTGATGATTGAAAAATATTTAAACAAGAAAATTACTCGTACCGATTTAGAAAAGCGAATGTTAGAAGGAAACTTAAACTGGCAATATCGAAAATTATATCCAAGTAAAGATTCCATTCATAAGCCTAAGTTAGTCAAAACAGATTCGCTTCGAATGAAATTAAAACCCAAAAAAGAAGTAGAAAAAGACAAGAAAAAAGAAGCAGAAAAGAAAAAAGTGACAGATAACAAAAAGTAATCATTTATATATTATATCGAAAAAATTCCAAAACAAAGCGGAAAATAAACACAAATGAAAAACCAAGACATAAGTAATTCCATCGATTGGATAACCATTTTGTTATACTTCATCCTAGTTATATTTGGATGGATGACTATATATTCTGTTACGGTTCCAGTAAATCAAGAATATTCTTTTGATTTTAGTTTGAATTATGGCAGACAAATGATTTTCATGCTTATTTCTATACCAATAATATTTTCTATTCTATTCATAGATTCAAAAATTTTTGAAAGATTTTCTCCAGTATTTTATGGGATTGGAATTACCTTACTTTTGGGGTTATTTGTTTTTGGAGTAAGCAAAAAAGGACAAACTAACTGGTACCAATTTGGTGGATTTGGATTTCAACCATCAGAATTTGTAAAAACTGCTGTAGCCTTACTTTTATCTAAATATTTGAGTGATGCACAAGTAAATTTAGCTAAAAAAAATTTTCAATATATAGCATTTGCAATTATTGGACTTCCCGTTTTACTAATATTATTACAACCAGATACAGGTAGTGCTATGATTTTTTTATCCTTAATATTTGTCTTATTCCGAGAAGGATTACCAGGCTGGTATTTGTGGACTGGAGCCATAGCAATTGCTACTTTCCTTTTAGCACTTATAATAAAACCCGTTTATTTAATTTCATTTATTGGAATATTTATGGTAATTCATTTTATCTTTAATCGACTAATTTCTAGAAATCCTATTGTATATGGGTTAATTTTTATTGTAATTTCACTTTTTTCCTTTTCTGTTAGTTATGTGTATGATAAAGTTTTAGAACCACATCAAAAAGATCGTATTAATGTGCTTTTGGGAAAAGATGTAAATATGAAAGCTGAAGGATACAATTTAAATCAATCTATGATAGCCATTGGTTCAGGTGGATTTTTCGGTAAGGGATATTTAGAAGGCACGCAAACAAAAGGTGGTTTCGTACCAGAACAACATACCGACTATATTTTTACAACAGTTGGTGAAGAATGGGGTTTTGTAGGTAATGTATTAGTAATTGGATTATTTGTAAGTTTATTTTTACGAATATTATTCCTAGCAGAACGACAAAAAACCCGATTTAGCCGAGTTTATGGGTATTGTGTCGCCACGTATTTATTTACGCACTTTTTTGTAAACATTGCTATGTTAATACGATTGTTTCCAACAATTGGAGTACCACTACCCTTTTTCTCTTATGGTGGATCTAGTTTGTGGGCGTTTACCATTATGCTTTTTATTTTTATTAAGTTAGATGCGAATAAAGTTAATGAATGGTAAATCTATTGGTTGTAATGAATACAAAAAATATATTTCATAAAAGAGTAGCAACTTTAAGCATTTTATTGATATTGTTTTTTGCAAACAATAAGTTATATTCTCAAATTATTTATACAGATATACCAGACGCCACTCCTAATGCTACTTATTCTTTGGATTTAAATAATGATACAGTTGTTGATTTCATATTACAATATGGTGGAGGTACTAGTACAATCGGAGTAATGTGTTATCCACAAAATAACAATGCTTATTCTGGAAATTTTGTTAATGGAACTTATTTACCTTGGTCATTATCAACATCAAATTCAATTTGTGCATCACTTGCAACTTGGTATGATTTTAATAATCCTGGCACTTTGGCATTGGGAACAAATATTGGATATTGGGTAGGTGCTTCAGATAAATATTTAGCACTAAAACTAATTGTTGGTACAAATGCTTACTATGGCTGGGTACGGATAGATATTTTATCAAATTCAGCCTCTTTTACTATTAAAGATTATGCCTATGAGAGCACCCCGAATAATTGTATTCAGTCAGGACAAAATAATTTAGATACTATTAAATATTCAAACAAAAAACTTATTTCAATCTTTCCTAATCCTTTTCAAGATACTACTACAATTCAAACTAATAGTAATTTAATAAACGCCACCTTAAACATGTATAATTCATACGGGGAAATAGTTAAACAAGTAAATAATCTTTCGGGACAGACTATATGTTTATCGCGGGGTACACTTTCAAGCGGACTTTATTTTATTAAACTAACAGAAGAAAATAAAGTTATTGCTGTAGAAAAAATACTGATTACAGATTAATTTTTTAGAGTTCATCAGCTAAACAATTAACAAAAAAAAGTAGTAAACTAAAAAGCCATTCAAGATGAAATGAATGGCTTTTTATATTTGTATTAATTCGCTATTTTGAAGCTAATTTTTCTTTAACCTTTTTAGTCTTTTTTGTTTTAACTAAAGTTGCTTTTATATCATCTGAAGTTAAATCAGTTAATACATTCAATGTTTCTGTCATGTAAACATCTTTCACTAATTCCGCATGCCATCTTTCACGTTTTTCTTTTAATAATTCATCTTTAGCCATTAAATCTAATTCGTAAGGCAAAGAAGAAAATAGTAGATTACTTTTAAACTTTTCAAGACTCTTAAATTTTTTTGTTTGCGATTCAATATCGGCAATTTCTTTTTTGTATGCAGCATAATTTAAACTTATAGAATTATCTTCTTTTCTATCGTTAATCCACTTTGCATTTTCAGAAATCAAATTAAAATTTTCATTTGTAGCAATTCTTTTTTTACTATTTGCAATTACTTTTTCAAAGTTTAGATCTAAAGGTGTATATATTGCTGGCTCAATTTTATCCCATGGTAAAGCACTTTTTTCATCTTTTTCACCTGTTTGCATAAAGCTAAAACGATCTGGCATAACAATGTCACTTTTCACACCTTCTAATTGCGTGGAACCTCCATTTACTCTATAAAATTTTTGAGTAGTAGTTTTTAAAGCACCTAAATCGCCATATTGATTTCCACGTACAAATTCGTTTAATTCAAATACATTCTGAACCGTTCCTTTTCCGTATGATTGCTTACTTCCGATAATAATTCCTCTATTATAATCCTGAATAGCCGCTGCAAAAATTTCTGAAGCTGAAGCCGAATAATTATTTATCATAACCACTAAAGGGCCATCCCATTGTACTTTAGGATCAGAGTCTGGTAAAACTTGTGCTTTTCCTCCTGCTGGTTTTACTTGCACCACAGGCCCTTTGTCGATAAATAAACCTGTCATTTTAACTACCGTTTCTAATGAACCTCCTCCATTGTCGCGTAAATCCATCACAATTCCTTCCACATTCATAGCTTTTAATCTTTCGACTTCAATAGCTACATCTTTAAATGCATCTCTGTTGGATTTGTTTTCAAAAGATTGGTAAAATTTCGGCAAATAAATCACACCAAATAGCTTTCCATCTTTATTCACTACAGTAGATTTCGCAAATGTTTCTTCTGTTTCTACTTCATCTCTTACAATTGGCACGACTTTTACGGTACCATCTACTTTTTTTACAGTAAGTTTTACCAGAGTTCCTTTAGGACCTTTAATTTTTTTAATCACATCATCTAATCGCATACCTGCAATATCAATTGGTTCCTCATTAGCTTGGGCTACTTTAATAATAACATCACCTTGCTCTAATAATTTACCACGCCAAGCTGGGCCTCCGCTAATTAATTCCGAGACTTCAATGCCTTCATTTTTCTTTTGTAAACGGGCGCCAATTCCTTCAAATTTTCCACTCATACTTACATCAAATTTCTCTTTGTCTTCTGGAGAAAAATAATACGTATGTGGATCGTATTGCGTTACTATCGCATTAATATATACAGAAAACCAATCTTCACGAGTTAATTCACCAATGAAACTAAAATTATTATTTAAATTACTTTCAGTTGTTTTTCTAGCTGTTTTTTCTAATTCTTCAAAAGATTTTGGTTCAGTTTTTTCTGTCTGTTTCTCGTCTTTAGCTTCACTCGTTTCGTTTAAAGCTTCGGACTTTATCGCGTTTTGAATATCTTCTTTATCTGTAATATCACTTAAAACAGCAAGTTCTAATTGCTTTCTCCAACGCTGATCTAAGTCTTTCAACGTAGCAGCATAGGGTAGTTTCTCATAATCTACATTGATGATTTCGTTGTCGTTTAAATCCAAAGGCTTAGAAAGAATATTTGTATAGATTACTTTCGATTCTTTCATTCTTTGCATTAGTCTTTTATATGTTAAATCAAAAAACGACAAATCTTTGCTACGAATCATATCATCAATAGCCAATTCATATTTTTGAAATTCTGCGATATCAGACTGAATAAAATAACGCTTAGTTGGATCTAGTGATTCAATATAAGAGGCATACGCTTTTTTTGAAAATTCGTCATTTATTTCAATAGGTGAAAAATGCCCTTTTTCTAACACAAAAGACAGCAGTTCAATTAACATTTTATCTTTATCGTCGCCTGTTAGTTTTTTTGAAGGAATAAAGCTCCATAATCCGGCAACTACTATCCCTACAACCAATAAAACCTTATAATTTCTTTTCATAAATTCAATACTTTTTTTCATTTTAAACTTCTAAAATCGTGCCAAATAGTTCTTGCATTACTTATATAAAAAACAAGATAACAAATTTAATATTTTAATCTGCAAATAAATCATAATTTGTAATAAATTAGCAAATAATTTAACACAATTTTAAAATGAAAAAAATTCTAGTTACGAATGACGATGGTATTGCTGCTCCAGGGATAAAAGCACTAACAGAAGTCATGCATGAATTAGGTGAAATTTATATCATTGCTCCAGATAGTGCTCAAAGTGGAATGGGACACGCCATAACCATAAACAGCACATTAGAATTGAAACATATCCCTAAATTTTTAGGTTCAAATAACGCATACAGCTGTTCTGGAACACCTGTAGATTGTGTAAAAATGGGCGTACACGAAGTATTAAAAAGCAAACCCGATTTATGCGTTTCTGGTATCAATCATGGCTCTAACTCCTCAATAAATGTTATTTATTCTGGCACAATGAGTGCTGCTGTAGAAGGTGGCATTGAAGGCATTCCTTCTATTGGGTTTTCTTTGTGCGATTACAGTTGGGATGCAAATTTTGAACTTATCAAACCTTTCATTAAAAAAATAGTTTTACAAGTTTTAGAAAATGGCTTACCTGAAGGCGTCGTTTTAAATGTAAACTTTCCAAAAACAGACCAAATTAAAGGAATTAAAATTTGTCGTCAAGCAAAAGCCACTTGGGAGGAAGAATTTGACAAACGTACCAACCCAATGGGCAAAGAATATTATTGGTTAACCGGAAAGTTTGTAAACCACGACAATGGCGAAGATACTGACGAATGGGCGCTAGCTAATGATTTCATTTCTATAGTACCCGTTCATTTTGATTTAACAGCGTATCATGCTATGCAGCAATTAAATAGTTGGAATTTTTAGTTAAAATTTAAACACTTAGTAATCTTAAAATATTCTTTCGTCTATATTTTTAAGACAATTTTCTAACCGAATCTCTTTTTCTTAATTCTGTTTTAATAACTACGGTTTCAAATATTTTTTCAGATTCAGAATCTGGAATTTCTTCAATGCGTTTGATAATTAATTCAGCTGTTTTTTGACCGATTTCTGGCGCATGTTGACTTACTGTAGACAAACTAGGGGTCATTCTTCTTGACCATAAACCATCAGCAAATCCTATTATTGAAATATCATTTGGCACATGAAACCCATTTTTTAAACAAAATTTCATAGCAGCAACAGCTGCATATTCATCAACTGCAAAAATAGCATCAGGTTTTTTATCTAAAATAAGTGCGCCCATTTTTTCATCAAATCCAAAATCAGCATCCATTAATACAGAAATAGAACCATCAAAAGCAATGTTGTTATTTTGCAATGCGGCTTTGTATCCGTTTTCTCTTAACTTCCCTACGCTCAAATTATTAATTGTAGATAATAATGCTATTTTTTTACAATTCGTATCAATTAAATATTGCGTTGCTTCTACTGCAGAGTCAAAATCATCAACAATAACTTTATCGCATTTTAACTCTGGTGCAATTCTATCGAATAGTACTATTGGAGTGCCATCTCTCAATACACTATATATGTGCGCAAAATTATTTTCTTTTTGTGTTTCTTCGGCAAGCGCCAAAATAAAACCATCAATGGCTCCATTATCCAACATTTCAAGCATCTGTTTCTCTTTTTCTAGCGATTCATTAGAGGTACAAGTAATTAAATTATACCCTTTTTCGTTAGCATATAATTCAATTCCAGAAAATACTTTTGCAAAAAAAGGATTTAAAATATTTGGTAAAATCACACCTATAGTATAAGAACGCTGATTTTTTAAATTTTTTGCAATACTATTTGGCTTATAATTTTTAAGTTGCGCAAACTCTTTAATCTTAATTTTAGTTAGTTCGCTAATTTCGGGACTATTACTTAATGCCTTAGATACTGTAGAGGTAGAAACACCTAATTCTTTGGCTAATTCTTTTAATGTGGCTTTAGATTTCATTTTTTATACTATTTTCAAATTCAAAAATATAAAAAATCAGTGAAAGGAACCTTATAAATTGAATATATTTTATGACTACTAGTAATGAGTTCAAAATCAATATAAAAGAATTTTAGTTTAGAGTTTGTAATTTTAATAAATAATTGTACTTTTGCACCCCTATTCCCTAAGTTCAGGAATAGGAATGGAATGTTTAATTAAAAATTAGTATTGTGAACACATTAAGCTACAAGACAATTTCGGCAAACAAAGCTACTGCAGATAAGCAGTGGATTGTTGTAGATGCTGAAGGTCATAACTTAGGTCGTTTTGCTTCTAAAGTAGCTATGCTATTAAGAGGTAAGTACAAGCCAAGTTATACGCCGCATGTTGACTGTGGAGATAACGTGATTGTTATTAACGCAGAAAAAATCAATCTTACTGGAAACAAATTGGATGAAAAAACGTACATCCGTCACACAGGTTATCCAGGAGGACAAAGAAGTCTAACTGCAAAAGTAATGCAACAAAAAAATCCTGCATTATTAGTAGAAAAAGCAGTTAAAGGAATGTTGCCTAAAAACAAATTAGGTGCACAATTATTCCGTAATTTAAATGTTAACGTAGGAGATGCACATAAACATGCTGCACAAACTCCTAAAGCTGTTAACCTAAACGATCTTAAGTAATGGGAGTAATTCACAAAATCGGAAGAAGAAAATGTGCAGTAGCACGTGTTTATGTTTCAGAAGGAACTGGTAACATTACAGTTAACAAAAGAGAATTTGCTGTTTACTTTCCAACTGCTACCTTGCAGTACAAAGTAAAACAAGCCTTAACATTAACTAACAACGAAAACAATTTTGATGTTAAAATTAATGTGTATGGTGGTGGAGCAACTGGTCAAGCTGAAGCTGTAAGAATGGCAATTGCAAGAGCAATGTGCGAAGTAGAAGCTGAAAACAGATTGGTATTAAAACCAGAAGGATTACTAACAAGAGATCCAAGAATGGTAGAACGTAAAAAATTCGGTCAGAAGAAAGCACGTAAGAGATTCCAATTCTCGAAACGTTAATATTCGATATTTATCAGAATATATTTTCAGATACATTTTTACAATTAAATTAGAAATTAAAAACAAGTTGTCGATATTTCTTTTTATTGAAAAAGAAATTAGTTTAGCATCTAAATGAAGCCTTAAGCGAAAGCCAAAAGGAACATTGCTAGAACACGGAACGTAAACTATTACAAAATGGCAAACAAAATTGACGTTAAAGAGTTACTAGAGGCTGGTGTACATTTCGGACACATGACTCGTAAATGGGATCCAAACATGGCTCCTTACATTTATATGGAACGTAATGGTATTCATATCATTAACCTATATAAAACGGCTGCAAAAATTGAAGAAGCAAATGAAGCTTTAAAAAGCATTGCAGCATCTGGTAGAAAAATACTTTTCGTAGCTACCAAAAAACAAGCAAAAGATATTGTTGCTGAAAAAGCAGCAGCTTGTAATATGCCTTACATCACTGAAAGATGGCCTGGTGGAATGTTAACCAACTTTATCACTATCAGAAAAGCGATTAAAAAAATGGCTTCTATTGATAGAATGAAAAAAGACGGTACTTTCATGACACTTTCAAAAAAGGAGCGTTTACAAGTAGATCGTTTAAGAGCTAAATTAGACAAGAACTTGGGTTCAATTGCTGACATGTCTAGAATTCCTGCTGCATTATTCGTAGTAGATATTAAAGCAGAACATATCGCGGTAAAAGAAGCAAAAAAGTTAAACATTCCAGTTTTCGCAATGGTTGATACAAACTCAGACCCTCGTTTGGTTGAGTATGTTATTCCTGCTAACGATGACGCTTCTAAATCAATCGATAAAATTTTATCTTTAGTAACTGCTTCTATTACAGAAGGTTTATCTGAAAGAAAATCAGACAAAGAAGAAACTGCAACTGAAGCAGCTCCTGTAGCTGAAACTGAGGCTGAAGCAACTTCAACTGAAGCATAAATAATAAAAATTCCAAAAATTAATTTCCAAATTCCAACGTTTAACTTTGGAATTTGGTTTTTAGTAATTGGAATTTCATTTTTAAAAAGTATTATAAATTATAAAATAAAATAAAATGTCAAATATAACTGCTGCTGAAGTTAACAAATTAAGAACTACAACCGGTGCTGGTATGATGGATTGCAAAAAAGCTTTAGTTGAAGCTGAAGGTAATTTTGAATTAGCTATTGAAATTTTAAGAAAAAAAGGTCAAAAAGTTGCGGCAAACCGTTCGGATAGAGAATCTACAGAAGGTGCTGTTATTGCTGTGGTAAATAGCGATAATACTGCTGGTGTTGTAATTTCTTTAAATTGTGAAACAGACTTCGTAGGAAAAAATGAAGGTTTCGTAAAATTAGCAAATGATTTTGCAAACTTAGCTTTAAATTTTACTGATAAAGATGCTTTCTTAGCTTCTGATTTTGGTGGAATTACTGTTGCTGAAAAATTAATTGAGCAAACTGGTGTAATTGGTGAAAAAATTGAAATTGGTGCTTTCGAAAGATTAGAAGGTGCATTTATCAATTCATACATTCACGCAGGAAACGGAATTGCTACATTAGTAGCCTTATCAGCAAATGTTGATGGTGGTGCTGAAGCTGCAAGAAACGTGGCTATGCAAGCTGCTGCAATGGCGCCAATCGCTTTAGACGAAGCAGGTGTTGATGCTGACACCATTGCTAAAGAAATAGAAATTGCTAAAGATATGTTACGTCAAGAAGGTAAACCAGAAGCAATGATTGAAAACATCGCTAAAGGAAAATTAGGACGTTTCTTTAAAGATAACACTTTAGTAAATCAAGATTATATCAAAGATAGTTCAATGAGTGTTGCTGCTTATATTAAATCTGTAAATGCAGATTTAAAAGTAACTGGTTTCAAAAGAGCTGCTTTAGGATAATATCTTAAAAATAATCATACCTTTAAGGCTGTCAAATTTGGCAGCCTTATTTTTTACACCTATTTATGAGAGAAAAAAATTCAAAATGGATAATTTTGCTACTATTAGCAATAGTTTGGGGAAGTTCATTTATTTTAATGAAAAAAGGCTTAGATGGCGGTATGAATCCGTTTCAATTAGGTGCGTATCGAATTTTATTTACTTCTGTCTTTCTGCTAATTATAGCAGGAAAAGAACTATTTAAAATAAAAAAAAAGAAAATGAAGTACATTATTATAGCTGGACTATTAGGTAACATCTTCCCTATTTTTCTTTTTGCCTTAGCGCAAACGCAAATAAGTAGTTCTATTAGCTCTACCTTAAACTCGTTTACCCCATTAAATACATTGATTATTGGTAGCGTGTTTTTCGGACTCACATTTAAAAAGAAACAAATATACGGATTACTAATAGGGATTATTGGTTGTTTAATATTAGTTTATGCAGGAGCTTCAGGAAATCCATCCAAAAATTATTGGTTTGCATTATTGGTAATTATTGCCTCATGGTGTTATGCTGCTAATATCAATATGGTAAAAAAATATTTATTTGACGTATCGCCAATTGGCATTACTGTTGGAAATTTTGCCTTTCTTCTTCTTCCTGCTTTGTTAATTTTATCTTTTACGCGTTATGATTTTCAAACCATTCAAAACACCGCAGAAGGCATTGGTATTACTGACAATATACATCCTTTAATTTATGTAGCGATTTTAGGAATTATTGGTACTGGGTTAGCAAATATTTATTTTTACAAACTCATACAAATGTCGTCTCCTATTTTTGCTTCTAATGTAACGTATTTGATACCTGTTGTGGCAACAATTTGGAGCATCATTTTTAACGAAGGGGTTACTTTATTACAAGTTTTAGGAACTATTATTATTTTATTTGGAGTGTATATAACGAATAGAAAATAAAATATATTGCATAAAAAAAGGATTGCTTTCGCAATCCTTTTTCATTTCAAAATAAAAATTTATTCGAAATCTTTATCTGTAACACCTTCATTAATTTTTACATCTTGTGTAATGAATTCTAAAGGCATTCCAACATCCATAGTAGTTTTGTATGGGAATTTCACTCCTTTAACCTCTACATAATCAGCATAATACGTCATTACTTTACGTTTTTGAGCCCCTTCACCTGATTCGTTTTCAGTAGCTACTCTTAATCCTGATTTAACATCGTAAAAATATTTAGTTGTACCCACTTGGACTGCATAAGCATCTTGACCATTAAGTGATTCTATTCCGCTTAAAAGAATTGTTTTATCTGTTAAAAAGCTTAATTCCACAAAAGGAACCGCGTCTTTTTTCTCTTTTACTAATTCATCACCTTCAATAGCTTTTTTCTGACCTTGTACGGTTTGATATCCTGATTTATCTCCAATAACTTGTTTCATCATAGACATTCCGCCCATTGAAATATCAGAAGTTGACATTCCTTTGTTTGAAAATTTAGAAACCATATCTAACGAACGACCTTGAATAGTTCCTTTAGCAGTAACTAAAACGGTTTTAACTGCTTTTAAAGCTTTTTCGCCACCAATAGCGTCAATATAGCTTTTAACAACTGATTGAGCCGTTACGCCTGCAGGGATGTCTTTTTTCACCACTGGTTTATCTGCTTTACTTCCGTATTTGTCAAAATAGAAAATTGGCATTTTTTCTTTTGCACTCATCGCTTCTAAACCTGGTAACACATCTGCAGCTTTTCCTACAATTACTACTCTTGTATTATCTGCTAAGAAATATTTTTTAGCTGCGTTTCTAACATCTTCTGGAGTTACTGCATTGATGTTTTTTACATAATTTTCGTAAAAATCTTCTGGTAAACCTAATGTCTTAATGTTTAAAGCATAACGAGCAATAGTTGCTGGTTTTTCAATTTGCATTACAAAGTTTCCAATGTATTTTGCTTTAGCATTTTTTAAATCTTCTTCTGAAACTAAGTCCGTTCTAATTTTTCTCAATTCATTAAAAATTTCTACAACAGCGCTATCTGTTACAGCATTTCTAACTGAAGCAGTAGAAGAAAATTTAGAAATATATTTACTAGCTCCTAAATTAGAATACGAACCGTATGTCCAACCGTGTTTTTCTCTTAAGTTTAAAAACAAACGGCCTTCTCCACCACCACCAAGAATTTGGTTGGCTAAAATAGCAGCGAAATAATCTTTATCCGTCATTTTTAATTTTGATAAGTTGATCATTGCAATTTCAGATTGAACGGCATTAGGCACATCAACAAAATTAATTTGAGAATATTGTAAATCCGTTGGGTCGTTGTAAGTTAAATTTGGCGCTGTCGCTTTTTTCCAAACATCTGCTCCAAATAATTCTTGTACTTTTTTCTTAACGTCTTTAGTTTTTACGTCACCTATTACTACTAAATAAGCATTAGCTGGAACGAAATACGTGTTATAATGATTGATTACATCTTGTAACGTTACATTTTTTAATGTTTCTTCCGAAGTGAATTCACCATTAAAATGTTCTTTTCCGTATGTTAAAACATTTTGAACACGACCTGCAATTGCAGAAGCGCTTTTCTCATCTGATTTTAATCCTTCAATTAGTTTCGCTCTTTCTGCATCAAAGTCTTCTTGAGTAAATAATGGATTTAAAGCACCATCTGCTAGTAATTCTAAAATTCTAGCTGAATATCTTGACAAACCATTTGCAGAAGCACCTGATTCGTAAAAATTAATATTAGCGCCTAAGAAATCAATTTCTTCATTGAATTTATCTTTAGAAATAGACTCTGTAGCATTACCTATCATAGCGCTAACTAAATCTGTAACTCCTTTTTTACTTCCTTCAGCAAAAGGAGTATTGTCTAAAGTTAAATTATAAGAAACGCGTGGTAATTTATTATTTTCAACAACTAATACTTTTAAACCATTTTCTAACACGAATGTTACTGGCTTTTTAATATTAATTGATGGAGCTGGGCCTTGTTTAGGCATGGGTCTGTCTTGTGCTTGCATAGTTATTGTTAGTAATAAACTGGCTGCGATGTATAAATACTTTTTCATGGTAAAATTATTTAGCTGTTTTTTCTTTTGCAGGACCATAATTTAAAATCAAACGTTGGTTTGGATTTAAATATTTCTTAGCCACTTCTTTAATATCTTCTCTTGTAATAGAACGGTAAATTTCAATTTCAGTATTAACTAAATTAATATCACCATATAGTAAATAGTATGAAGCTAAATTTTCTGCAATACCTTCTACAGTTGCATTTGAACTTACATAGTTGTTTTCAAATTTATTTTGAAGCTTTTGAAAATCGTTTTCAGAAATTAAATTCGTTTGCATGTTTACAATTTCTTCATCAATTTCTTTTAATAAACTTTCAGACGAAACATCACCTAATGGTAAACTATAAATAATATATTGGCCATAATCTTCTTGAGAATTACTAAACGCTCCAACTTGAAGTGCTACTTTTTTATCATCTACAATTTTTTTGTATAATTTAGAACTTTTACCATCTGATAAATAAGTAGAAATCATATCTAAAACACGAGCGTCTTTTGTTTTCATTGAAGGTGTTCTGTACGCTGCTAAAGTCATTGGTAATTGAACGTTTGGATCTTCCCAAGTTGCATTAATAGTCGCAGTAATTGGAGCTTCTTCAAATTTTTGTCTTTCAACTGGTGCTCCTTTTGGTATAGCACCAAAATATTTCTTAATCCAATCTTTCGCTTGTGTAGCATCAAACTGGCCCGCAACTACTAAAACGGCGTTATTTGGCACATAAAACTTTTTGTTAAACGCTTGAAATTCTTCTAAAGTAGCCGAATCCAAATGTTCCATTTCACCTATTGTGGTCCATCTGTAAGGATGATTTTTAAATAGATTTTGTTTAATCGCTTTAAAAATATTTCCGTAAGGTTGGTTGTCTATTCGTAAACGTTTTTCTTCTTTAACTACTTCATTTTGGGTATCAACACCAATTTGATTAATTACAGGATGCATTAATCTTTCCGATTCCATCCAAATGGCTAACTCTAAGTTATTAGAAGGAAAAACTTCGTAATAATACGTTCTATCATCAGATGTATTGGCATTGTTTTGTCCACCATTTGCAGTAACAATTTTAAACCATTCTCCTCTTTCGATGTTTTTGGTACCTTCAAACAACAAATGTTCAAAAAAGTGCGCAAAACCCGTACGATTTGGTTGTTCATCTTTTGCGCCCACATGATACATTACAGATGTAATAATAACTGGCGCCGAATTATCTTGATGAAGAACCACGTGCAAACCGTTATCTAAATCAAATTCTTCAAATGCTACTTTCTGAGCATTTGCTGTGCTTCCTAACATTGCTATTGTTCCTAAAGCCATTAATGTTTTTTTCATAATTAATTCTATAATAATATAATGATAAATATTGGTAGGCGAAAGATATAAATTGTTACATAGAAAATAAAAAATATTACAGATTTTATTTTTCCGAATAAAAAAGAAAACTAATGTTGTAGATTTAATAAATAGTTATATATTTGCAAACTGAAAAAATAATAATTTAAACACATTGTTATGTACGCAATCGTAGAGATAGCAGGGCAACAATTTAAAGTAAGCAAAGACCAAAGGTTATTTGTTCACCGTTTAGCCAATGATGTAGACGCAAAAGTTTCTTTTGACAAAGTCTTATTAATTGACAACGGCGGAGCATTAACATTAGGCGCCCCAGCTATAGAAGGAGCTTCTGTTGAAGCCAAAGTATTAAAACACCTTAAAGGTGATAAAGTAATCGTCTTCAAAAAGAAAAGAAGAAAAGGTTACAAAAAGAAAAACGGTCACAGACAATCATTTACTCAAATTATCATTGAGAACATCGTTGCATCTGGTTCTGGTAAAAAAGAAGCGGCTCCTAAAAAAGAAGCAGCTCCTAAAGCAACAAAGAAAGCTGATGTTGAAGTAGAAACGGCTACTGAAGAAGTAAAGCCTAAAGCTACAAGAGCAAAAAAACCAAAAACTGAAGAATAACATTTAAAATATAACGTCATGGCTCATAAAAAAGGTGTCGGTAGTTCGAAAAATGGTAGAGAATCAGAATCAAAACGTTTAGGCGTTAAGATTTATGGTGGTCAAGCTGCTATTGCAGGAAATATCATTGTTAGACAAAGAGGTTCTAAACACAACCCAGGTGAAAATGTTTACATGGGAAAAGACCATACTTTACATGCTAAAGTAGATGGAATTGTAAAATTCCAGAAAAAAGGTGAGAACAAATCTTGGGTTTCTATTCTTCCATTCGAAGCATAATATACCTAAAATTACAAATATAAAATCCCAAATACCAATACGGTTTTTGGGATTTTTTTTGTGAAAAGTAAATACAAAAAAACCCAATCGAATGATTGGGAATTAAAATATTTAATTTAACTAATTAATATTTTGGCAATTCAATAGCGATTTTATCAAGTCGACTTCCCTCAAAGAAAAACAGACTTCCTAAATATTCTTTTGATTTAAAATTTATATCTTTCTTCAATAATTCATTTTCAAACATTCTTGTATAAACAGCCCTATATCTTGAATCATACAAATCTGTGTTAATAGAAAACAATTGACTTGTAAAATTATTTCTTTGATCAAGCGTTTCATCTAATTTCCCATAACCTTCCATTACCAAAAACAACTTATATCCATGCTTTTTAGCATAATTTTCATACACTTGCATTGGTTTACATAAATCTGAAGTACAACCGTTTTTAAAGAGATAAACCATAGATTTTTCGTATTTAGCTACTTCAGATCTTAATTGTTTCCCTGAAATTTTATAAATTTTTGTTGTGTCTAAGTTTTCAAAACTTTCTAAAGTAACAATTTTAGCTTTAACATCCTCTTTAAGTTTTGAATAATCATTCGTTAATCCAGAAATTTTACATGAGATTAAGAGTACTGAAATAACAAGTGTAACGAATACATTTTTCATAGTTTTAGTTTTAATTATTGTAAATGTAAAAAAACTTCCAAATTCCAATACGGTTTTTGGGATTTTTTTTGCGCATATAAATTAAGCACAAACAAAAAAACCCTCGCTCTTCAGCAAGGGTTTTTCTAATTATCTAAAAATCTAACTTTCTAAAAAGTCTGATTAATATCTGTAATATTCTGGTTTAAATGGTCCTTGAACCTCAACACCAATATATTCTGCCTGATCTTGACGTAACGTTTCTAATTCTACTCCTAATTTAGAAAGGTGTAAAGCCGCTACTTTTTCATCTAAATGTTTTGGCAACATATACACTTCATTTTTGTAGTTAGCACTGTTTGCCCATAACTCTAATTGTGCTAAAGTTTGGTTAGTAAATGAGTTACTCATTACAAAACTTGGATGACCTGTTGCACAACCTAAGTTTACTAAACGTCCTTCTGCTAAAATAATAACTTCTTTACCGTTTACAGTGTAAATATCAACTTGTGGTTTCACTTCGTTTTTAGTGTGGCCAAAATTTCCGTTTAACCAAGCCATATCAATTTCATTATCGAAGTGTCCAATATTACACACGATAGTTTTATCTTTCATTGCTTCAAAATGACGTCCTAATACGATATCTTTGTTACCAGTTGTTGTTATAACAATATCAGCATTAGAAACTACAGAATCTAATTTTTTAACTTCAAAACCATCCATTGCAGCTTGTAATGCACAAATTGGGTCAATTTCAGTAACTGTCACAATAGAACCCGCACCACGGAAAGAAGCCGCAGTACCTTTACCTACATCTCCATATCCACAAACTACTACTCTTTTTCCTGCTAACATAACATCTGTTGCTCTACGAACCGCATCAACTGCAGATTCTTTACAACCATATTTGTTGTCAAATTTAGATTTCGTAACAGAATCGTTTACGTTGATAGCTGGCATATATAAAGTACCTGCTTTCATTCTTTCGTACAAACGGTGAACTCCAGTTGTTGTTTCTTCAGACAAACCTTTAATTCCTTTAACTAATTCTGTATACTTATCAAAAACTAAATTTGTTAAATCACCACCATCATCTAAAATCATATTTAATGGCGCACGTTCTTCACCAAAGAATAACGTTTGCTCAATACACCAATCAAATTCCTCTTCATTCATACCTTTCCAAGCATAAACTGGAATTCCAGCAGCAGCAATTGCAGCAGCAGCATGATCTTGAGTAGAGAAAATATTACAAGAAGACCAAGTAACATCTGCACCTAAAGCCACTAATGTTTCAATTAAAACAGCTGTTTGAATAGTCATATGTAAACATCCTGCAATACGAGCTCCTTTTAAAGGTTGACTTGCGCCAAATTCTTCTCTAAGCGCCATTAAACCTGGCATTTCAGCTTCTGCTAATAAAATTTCTTTTCTTCCCCATGCTGCTAAAGAAATATCTTTAACTTTGTATGGTACGTAAGGAATTGTTTTTGTACTCATTATATTTGTATATTTATTTTTTATTTAAGAGTGCAAAGGTACAATATAAGTTTTAAATTATAAATTAATTTTAACTATTTAAGTTTTGTTGAAACCTTTAAACAACTGAATCACAATAAAATAAAAACTGATAAATTAAAATAAAGCATGCCTTTTTATAAAAAATTAAATATAAACGAATACACAAGTGCTTATTTTTGGAAAATTACCGAAGATATTACATGGTTTAATGAAAAGTCAGTGCTAAATGATAATTCAAAATTAAGACTACAAAATATGCAGTCTGAAGCACATCAAAAGGGTTTTTTAGCCGTTAGAATGTTACTTCAACATATTGATTTATCAGATTTTGATTTGTTTTATGATGCATTCGGAAAACCATACCTAAAAGTCGAAAGTCAAAAGTCAAAAGTCAAAAGTGAAGAAATTAATAATATAAATTCTAAACAAAAACACATTTCAATTTCCCATTCGCACGAATTTTCTTGTATTTGTATTAGCAATAAACCTGTAGGAATTGACATTGAAATTTGTAAAGAAAAAACATTAAAAATTGCCTCAAGATATATGGATGTTACCCATTTAGATAACCTTACAATTGCAAATAAAATAAAAAAAGCAACTATAATTTGGGGCATAAAAGAAAGTATATTTAAATTAAAAAATGAAAAAGGCATCAGTTTTCCAAAGCATATTTTCGAAAAACCTTTTAAATTAGAAGACAAAAAAGGAAAAGCACAATTAATCTTTAACAACAATACTGAAGAATTTCAATTTCAATTTGATATAATTGAAGAGTATGCTTTTGTTTGTGCTTTAACTAAATAAATATGTTTGAAACCATCATTAATCAGTATCAAAGTATTCCAAATTGGCAAATTGGAATTGAAATTATCATTTTTATTTTTGGTGTTTTAAGTGTGTATTTTGCAAAAAAAGAAAATGTGTTAGTATATCCAACCGGAATTATTTGCACCATATTATCTGTGTATATTATGTTTCATGCTAAATATTATGCCGATATGAGCATCAACATCTACTATTCCATTATGAGTGTTTATGGTTGGTTTCAATGGAAAAAAATAACAAATGGCGAAGTACTTTCTATTTCCAGAACCAATATGAAAGAAAAAATTATCGGCATAGTATTATTTCTTATAACAGCTATAATTTGTATTTATATTTATAAATTTTTTAATTATAAGTTACAGATTAACAATTATTTAGACATTTTCACTACCTCATTATTTTTCACAGCCATGTGGTATATGGCTAAGAAAAAAATTGAAAACTGGATACTTTGGATTGTTGGCAATACTTTTGCTGTTTATATATTTTTTGATAGACAACTCTATATTATAGCTATACAATACATAATTTTTACTATTTTAGCCATCTCAGCATATATAAAATGGAAAAAATATTTAGCGAAATAGATTTACAACAAATAGTAAAAAGAGGAAATTCTTTAGAAAAAATCATGCAGCAGTTGCATTATTTTAAAACTGGCATTCCAACTATTAACTTACTAAAAATAGCTACAGTAAATGATGGGATTTTTCAATTTTCCGATAAAGAAATTAGCAAATTTTGCACTTATTTTGACACATACAAAGACCAATACACTATAGAAAAATTTGTTCCTGCAAGTGGTGCTGCTACTAGAATGTTTAAATCACTAAGTGAATTTTTAACAAAATTTAATCCTGAAAAAGACACCATAAATTCCTATGTAAACCTTAACTCTGATAAAGATTTATCATTATTTATTGTAGGTTTAAGAAGTTTTCCGTTTTACAACGAGCTAAAAGATAAAACAAAGGAAATATTTACAGACTATTCTAATTACAATACTGATCAAAAAGTATATGCAATCGTCAAAACATTATTAACTGAAAAAGGATTAAATTTTTATAATAAACCAAAAGGAATTTTACCATTTCACATTGAAAATAATGAGATTTTAACACCAATTGACGAACATATTTTTGAAACCGATTTTTATAAAAAACCAAACCAAAAAGCAAAAATACATTTTACGATTTCTAAAGAATTCCAAACCGATTTTTTAAATATAACAAATAAATATAAAAATTTAGAAATCTCATTTTCTTATCAAAATGAAGCATCGGATACAATTGCTGTTAATACTGACAACACCCCTTTTAGAACTTCAGAAAACGAATTATTTTTTAGACCTGGCGGACATGGTGCCTTAATTGAAAATTTAAATCAATTGCAATCTGATATTATTTTTATTAAAAATATTGATAATGTTTCTCAAAACAATCGAGAAGTTATTTTAACTTATAAAAAATTATTAGGCGGTATTCTTTTGTACACAAAACAGGAAGTAGATGCTGCATTAAAAAAGTTTCAAAAAAAGGAAATCAACGAAAATAACATTAAAGAGATTATTCATTTTATTGAAACAAAAATGTCAATTCCTTTGCCACTAGAGTTTAATATGTTTCAATTTGACTATCAAAAAGAATATTTAATTAAAATTTTAAATAGACCTATCCGTGTATGTGGAATGGTAAAAAACGAAGGTGAACCAGGTGGTGGACCATTTTGGGTTCAAGATGAAAAAGGACGTCTTAATTTACAAATTGTAGAATTATCGCAAATTAATTTAAACAACGAAAATCAACAAACTATCTTTAAACGTTCTACACATTTTAATCCTGTTGATATTGTTTGCAGCATAAAAGATTTTGAAGGTAACAAATTTGATTTAAATAATTTTATAGATCCAAAAACAGCTTTTATAACAGAAAAAACAAAAAACGGAAAACTAATAAAAGCGTTTGAATTGCCAGGATTATGGAATGGGGCTATGGCAGAATGGAGTACTATTTTTGTAGAAGTTCCAATTGAAACGTTTAATCCTGTTAAAAAAGTAACAGATTTATTAAAACCAGCCCATCAACAAAGTGATTTAGATATCAATTCTGTTTTATAATGAACGCGGAGGTTATTTTATCTGAACTAAATTTTAAAGCAGTAAGAAGCGGCGGCGCTGGCGGGCAACATGTAAATAAAGTAGCCTCAAAAATGGTGCTTATTTTCGATGTAGCAACTTCTCAAGGCTTAAATGAGAATGAAAAGTTATGGCTTCAAAACAAATTAAAAACAAAAATATCACAAGAAAACCTACTGATTCTAACTTGCGATGAAGACCGAAGTCAATTCAAAAATAAAAAAATTATCATTAAGCGTTTTTTTGAAATGTTAGAAAAAGCGCTAGTACTCCCAAAAGTTAGAAAAGCAACTAAAATTTCAAAAGGTGCGAATGAAAAGCGCATTCAAGAAAAGAAAAAAGCGGGAGAAATTAAAGCTGGAAGAAAAAAGTTAGATTTCTAATTGACTAAAGTAATCACATTCAAACAATACAGATTGATGAAATTTTAATAATTTCTCAAATCCGTGTTCCATTAATAAAATTGATTTTTGATATTTGAAATTGTTATTGAAATTGTTATTGATTTTTGAAATTGTATTACTATCTTTGCAATATCTCAAAGGGGTGCTTGTTTTTCAGGCTGAGAGTATACCCATAGAACCTGGGCGGGTAATGCTGCCAAGGAAAACCGAGAACTATATGTTATTTTGAACCTGCTTCAAAATCGAAATTCTCAAAATTATTTTATTAATTATTTTTAACCAAGAGTAATTACCCCTTTTATTCGTATTAATTTACGAAGTATGAATTTATTTTTGAAAAATCGAAAATCGAAAATCGAAAATCGAAAAAAATTAACAGCTTTTGCCTTGTACCTTTTACCTTTTGCCATAAACGCACAAGTGCAATCAAAAGATTCTGTAAAGTCAATTGAAGAAGTCTTAATTTCTGGAGTCAGAGCAAAAGACAAAAACCCAATTACATTCACAAATATGTCTAAAGCCCAAATTGCGCCTAGAAATTTAGGGCAAGACATTCCAATTTTATTAAATTATTTACCTTCAGTTGTATCAACAACAGATGCCGGTGCAGGAATTGGATATACCTATATGCGTGTTCGTGGATCCGATGGTTCAAGAATTAATGTGACCTTAAATGGTGTGCCTTTTAACGATAGTGAGAGTCAAGGTACCTTCTTTGTTAATTTACCCGATTTTGCTTCTTCTTTGGAAAGTATGCAATTACAACGTGGAGTAGGAACCTCAACAAGTGGTGCTGGTGCTTTTGGTGCGAGTTTAAATTTGCAAACCAAAGCCGCACAACAAAACAGTTATGCTGAAATAGCCAATTCTATTGGAAGTTTCGGAACCCTTAAACACACATTAGCTTTCGGAACAGGATTACATAATAATTTCGAAATGAACGCTCGTATTTCTAAAATAACATCTGATGGTTTTATTGATAGAGCTTCCTCTGATTTATTTGGATACTATTTCGATGCAAATTATATTACAAAAAATACGATTGTTAAAGCAATTGCTTTTGGCGGTAAAGAAAAAACCTATCAGGCATGGAATGGTTTGGAAGATGAAGAAAAACTAAAAAATGATAGAACGTATAATTCGGCTGGGCAATACACAGATGAATTTGGAAATACCCAATTTTATGATGATGAAACAGATAATTATTGGCAAAATCATTTTCAATTGCATTGGAATGAAAAATTAAGTTCAAAATGGCAATCAAATCTAGCTTTTCACTATACACTAGGGAAAGGCTATTTTGAACAATATAGAGAAGACGAAAATTTTTCAGATTATGTATTGCCTGACTTTAATGGCAATACAAGTACTGATTTAGTTAGAAAACGTTGGCTTGATAATGCCTTTTACGGAACTACTTTTTCATTAAATTACAAAAATAAAACTACCGATATTATTATTGGCGGTGCGGCAAACAAATATGAAGGAAAACATTTTGGAGAAGTAGTTTGGACACAATTTTACGTTCCAACAACTAACAAATATTATAACAATTTCGGAAATAAAAATGATGTGAATTTCTACTCGAAAGCATCGCAACAAATCGGAAAAATTAATGTTTTTGCTGATTTTCAATACCGAATGGTGTTCTATCAAGCCAATAGCATAAAATTTAATGACGTAAATGACACATTCCGTTTCTTCAATCCAAAAGCGGGAATTACATATACCTTAAATAAGGTTAGCTCAATTTATGGTTATTTCGGAATTGCAAATAAAGAACCACGAAGAGATGATTATGAAAGCGGAAGTGTAAAACCAGAACGTTTAGAAGATTATGAATTGGGTTATAAATTCAAAAGTAATAAAACGGCATTAAATATTAATGCATTTTACATGAAATATAAAAATCAATTAGTAGCTACTGGCGCTTTAAATGATGTAGGAAGTCCTATTTTTGAAAATAGCGGAAAAAGTTATCGAGCAGGGTTAGAAATTGAAGGATCTATTAAAATAATCCAGAAAGTAATGTTACAACCAAACATTACTCTAAGTACCAATAAAAATGAAGATTTTTATTTTGAAAGAAATGGCATTTTAACGAATTTAGGAAACACAAATATTGCCTATTCACCAAATATTGTAGTTGGAAACGCACTAACATATTCACCAATTAATGCGTTGCAAATTTCTTTTTTAACCAAATATGTTGGCAAACAATATATGGGAAATATTGATGCTAAAAAATCTATTTTAGCCGATTATACCACATCAGATTTAAACATTAACTACGAATGGAAAATTAATAAAGGCATCAAATCGATTGTGTTTTCGGGATTAATCAATAATATTTTCGACAGAACGTATGAATCAAACGGCTATTTTTATACGTATAATGATAATTGGAGCGGACCAGGAATTTCAACAATTGAAGGCGTTGGTTTTTATCCACAAGCGGGAATCAATTTCTTAGCGGGAATCAATTTGAAGTTTTAATTTTTTGGGTACACAGATTTTACAGATAAAAATTTTAAAAAATACGTTTAATCTGTGTACCTATTTTTCAATCCAAGCTGTAATACTTCTGTCGTCCGGTTGGGTTTTTGGTGAAATTACTTTTTCTAATTCGCCATTTTCGTTAAGAAGAAATTTTTGAAAATTCCATTTTACAAGAGCATCTTTTACACCGTTTTTTGATTTCTTAGTTAAGAACTCATAAATAGGATGCATGTTTTTTCCTTTTACAGATATTTTTTCCATCATAGGAAACGTTACACCATAATTTACACTGCAAAAATTTTCAATCTCAGAGGCATTTCCGGGTTCTTGCCATAAAAAGTTATTGGCGGGAAAACCTATAATTTCAAAGTTTTGATTTTTATATTTTTCGTAAATCTTCTGTAATTTTTCGTATTGAGGTGTTAAGCCACATTTTGATGCAGTATTAACAACCATTATTTTTTTTCCTTTTAAGGAGGAAAAATCGAACTGATTTCCTCTTAAATCAGTTACTATAAATGAGTGAATAGAACCTTTTGGATACGATTTTGTTTCTTTTTTTAAAAAAGAAAATATAGAATGTAGCATTAATTATACACTTTTATTGTGGTGGCATCAATCATTTGTACACGATAGGCTTTCATTGGATATTGTTTTCCAGCAGCCAATCCTGTAAATAAACTATATTCGGCATCGTCACACGGACATTTTGCATTAATTCCATTAATTGTCATTGTAGAACAATCGGCTAATGCTTGATTTGGACAAGCCGCATCATAAGCTAAAAAATTACCACTTCCAGCGTTAAAAACAATTAAGCCTCTTATTCCTGCACCTGCCGAATTTACATACACTGCACTTGAAGGATAAGCTAATACCGAATATTGAGGAAAACTCATATTTAGAGTAATTTCAAACGGATAATTAGGCAAATATGGGTTGTTATTATTCGTCTGATTATCTTTATCACAGGATAAGAGGGTCAGAAACAAAATAAGAAAGTAAAAAATTCTTTTCATTTTTTATATTTTTTTGAATTATCAAAATTAATTTATTTATATTTGACAAACTAATATAGTAAACGAAAAATAGTTAAATAAATTATATCTTTGCAAAAAGGGAATCCCATAGTTGTGGGATTTTTTCTATTTTATAAATTAATGAAGTTATGAGCACAGTATCTTATTACACAGCAGAAGGGTTAAAACATTTAAAAGACGAGTTAGATCAACTTAAATCTATAGAGCGCCCAAAAGCGTCACAAGCTATCGCAGAAGCAAGAGACAAAGGAGATTTGTCTGAAAACGCAGAATATGACGCCGCTAAAGAAGCACAAGGTTTATTAGAAATGCGTATTTCTAAAATGGAAGAATTAGTGTCGAACGCAAGAATTATTGATGAATCTACATTAGACGTATCAAAGGCTTTAGTTCTGTCTAATGTAAAAATCAAAAATCAATCTAACGGAATGGAACTACAATACAAATTAGTTGCAGAAAGTGAAGCGGATTTAAAAACAGGAAAAATATCAGTAACTTCTCCTATTGGAAAAGGATTATTAGGTAAAAAAGTAGGTGAAATTGCAGAAATTATTGTGCCAAATGGCGTGTTAAAGTTTGAGATTTTAGAAATTACACGTGACTAATTTTTGAAATTAGAAAATCCGAAAAAATGAGTTCTATTTTTACCAAAATAATTAACGGAGAAATTCCTAGTTATAAAATTACAGAAAACGAAGATTTTATTGCTTTTTTAGATGTAAATCCAAATGCAAAAGGTCATACATTATGCGTACCGAAGCAAGAAATAAATAAAATTTTCGATATGGACGAAGATTTATATTTAAAACTAATGGCATTTTCAAGAAAAGTAGCCATTGCTTTGGAAAAAACAGTGCCTTGTAAACGAATTGGAGTGGCGGTTGTAGGTTTAGAAGTCCCACACACACACGTTCACTTGATTCCACTTCAAGATATGGACGATATGCGCTTTCAAAGAAAAACAACTTTAACCTCCGAAGAGTTTTCAAAATTAGCAGAAGATATTGCTGAAAATTTATAAAAACAATTTTCCACAAATTTTTAATGAGTTTGTGGTTTTTTTATCCTATGAAATGACAAAAACAATCCTATTACTTTTAATTTCCAACTTAATTTTTTCTCAAGAAACGCCTTCTGAAAATTTTTTTTGGGAATATAATTATAATATAAATATTGGAATTGAAGGTATTATTGGTGTCAAAAATTGTTACATCAGACGAGACGCTTCGGTAAATAGTCAATTAGTAGATTCTTTACAAATTGGTCACAAAATTAAAGTCATAAAAAATACGAACGAAAATTTAAACATAAATGGACTGAATTTATCTTGGGTAGAAATTGAATATAAAAAAAACAATCAAATTAAAACTGGATTTCTTTGGAAAGGTTTTATTGCTGTTGGAAGTACGACAAATGGAAATACTACTTTTTTAACTACAATAAATTCGAAATACCGTAAAAAAATTCAAGAAAAAGACACAGAATACGACGCCGAATTTTATAGAATTTCTGTAAAAGCAATTGATAATAAAAATGAAATAATAGGCGAAAAATCATTTGCTAAACAACTTTCTGAAAGTAATTTTTTTGAAAATTCAACTGTAGAGAATTGGGGTTTAAAAAACATTACTAACGTCTACCGAATTTCATTTAGCGGTCAAGCTTGTGGTATTCCAACTTATTATTTTTATTTCGGTTGGAATGGGAAAAGTTTTCAATTATTTCCAGAAAAATATAATGTAGGCGATGCCGGTGTATTTTATCATAATGAAGAATTTATTTTTCCAAATGAAAAAGGCGGACTAGCAAACACCATTGTTAAAATAATTACAGAAGCTGAAAACTCCGATGAAAATTCGGATGACGATATAGAAAGCTATACTTTTTTAGTTACAAAATCTAAAGAGTATTATTCTTGGGATGGGAAAAATTTTAAACTTATCAAGACAATAAAAATGAAACCTTATTTAGAAAAAGAAGATTAATCCTCTTTTCTAAAACTCATTTGCATAGTGGTGCCTTTACCCATTTCTGAGTGTACTACTCTAATTTTACCTTTGTGATATTCTTGAACTATGCGTTTAGTAAGTGACAATCCCAATCCCCACCCTCTTTTTTTAGATGTATAACCGGGTTCAAAAATAGTTTTAAATTTATTCTTAGCAATTCCACTACCTGTATCGGTTACCGTTATGTATACGTTGGCATCACCTTCTACAATTTCAATAGACAAACTGCCTTTCCCTTTCATCGCATCAATGGCATTTTTTACTAAATTCTCAATTGTCCAACTGTGTAAAATCGGGTTTAATGATACAAAAAGCGGTTTTTCTGGTGCTCGAAAATCAAAAGTTACTTGCTTGGAAACGCGAGATTGCAAATACTCAAATGATGCTTTTGTTTCTTCTATTATATTTCTTTTTTCTAAAACAGGTTCACTTCCAATTTTTGAAAATCTATCTGTAATCGTTTGTAACCTATTTACATCTTTTTGGATTTCTTCTATAGTAGTGTCATTAATATTTTCTAATTTCAACAACTCCAACCAACCAATTAATGAGGATAAGGGCGTACCTATTTGATGTGCCGTTTCTTTAGCCATTCCTGCCCAAAGTTTATTTTGGGTTGCCATTTTTGTAGCACGATAAAAATTATACACCACGCCGCCAAACAAAAAGGCCACTAGTAATAAGGCAATTGGATAATATTTTAATTTATTTAATATTGGAGAATCGCCATAATACACAAAATGATAGTCATTTGCTGCAAATTGTACTTTTATTGGAGCATTTTGACTTTTAATTTTATTTAAAAATGCTTTGACTTTAACAGTATCAGTTTCAATTTCACCTAAATTCAGATTACTTAAAATTTTACCTTCTTTATCGGTAAGAATTAAAGGAATGTTTTTATTGTTTTCAATAATAAATGTAGGTAATTGAATATCGGCATCAACATCAGCATTTCTTAAGTTTTTCAATGCTGTTGCCCAAAGTTCCATCTTATTGCGTTCTTCTTCTTTAAATGTTTGAAAAAAAACATAGGTATTCCATAAAATTAAGGAAGCTATTAAAAACGAGGAAATAATAATTATCCAACGGGTAAGATTTCTTTTTTCAGAAAACTGCATATATCGTATTTTGAGTAAAAATAGGGAATTTTTAGAATTAAGAACAAAGTAAAAAGTAAAAAATTAAAAGGAAAATCTAGTATATTTGTAAAAAATACAACTTATGTTAAGTATTAATCCGAAAGAAATATCGCCAATACAACTACAAAGCTATTTGCAAACTGCTGTGTCGCCCAGACCAATTGCTTTCGCAAGCACTATTGATATTAATGGAAATCCAAATTTATCTCCATTTAGTTTTTTTAATGTGTTTAGTAGTAATCCTCCGATTTTAATTTTTTCGCCTGCCAGACGTGTTCGAAACAATACTATAAAACATACTCTTATAAACGCACAAGATACTCGAGAAGTTGTTATTAATATTGTAAATTACGATATGGTACAACAAATGAGTTTATCAAGTACCGAATATCCAGATGGTGTAAACGAATTTGAAAAAGCAGGTTTTACTATGCTACCATCAGATAATGTAGCACCATATAGAGTAGCAGAAAGTCCGGTGCAATTTGAATGTAAAGTAAATGACATTATTGCGTTAGGGACAGAAGGTGGCGCAGGAAATTTAGTCATTTGTGAAGTGATAAAAATACACATTCACGAAAGTATTTTAGATGAAAACCAAATGATTGACCAACACAAAATTGATGTGGTTTCTCGTTTAGGAGGCAATTGGTATAGCCGAGCAAACGCAGGATTATTTGAAGTGGAAAAACCAATAACTACTTTAGGGATTGGAGTAGATATGATTCCAGATTTCATCAAAGAAAGTGGCTATTTTAGTGGAAACGATTTAGGAAAGTTAGGAAATATAGAAGCCATTCCAAATGACGAAGAAATTACTATATTTGTAAAAGAAAATTTTGAGGTAAAAGCCGTTTTAAGTTCAGACGATTTTGATACAAAATTTAAAAAAGCAAAAGAATATTTAGACAACAACCAGGTATTAAACGCTTGGAAATTGTTATTAGCACAAAAATAAATTATTAGAGTTATGGAAGTTATTGGAAAAATTAAAGTGATAGGAGCTACACAAGATGTAAGTGCTTCATTTAAAAAAAGAGAATTAGTTGTTACTACTGAAGAGCAGTATCCACAACATATTTCAGTTGAGTTTCAACAAGCAAAAGTAGATGATTTAAATTCCTATCAAGTTGGTGAACAAGTAAAAGTATCTATCAATTTAAGAGGTAGAGAATGGACGTCTCCACAGGGTGAAGTAAAACATTTTAACACCATCACAGGTTGGAGAATTGAAAGATTGTCAAATCCAGCTCCAACAAGCGGACCAGAAATGCCTCCAGTACCTGCTGCTGAAGCATTTGCACCAGCAACCGACTTTAAAGAAGAAGAACACGACGATTTACCTTTTTAATCTAAGATAAAAAAAATCCAAAATTGAAATTCCAAATTCCAAAATTCTGTAAAAAGATAAATTTGGAGTTTGGATTTTTTTTTGAAATTGAATTTTGAAATTGTCATTGAAATTGAAATATGTATTTTTTAACACCCGAACTTTATTTTCCACCAACTTCAGAAACATCACCTGAAGGTATTATTGCTGTAGGCGGTGATTTGTCTCCAGAGCGACTAGTATTAGCGTATCAAAGCGGGATTTTTCCCTGGTATGATTCAGATGAGCCAAAACTTTGGTGGTGTCCAAAAGAAAGAATGGTATTATTTTTCGAAAATTTACGAATTACGAAAAGCATGAAAAAAGTAATAATTCGAAATGAATTTCAAGTTACTTTTAATACCAATTTTAGAGCGGTAATTTCTAACTGTCAAAAATCACCAAGAAAAAACCAAGATGGCACATGGATTTCTAATGAAATTGTAGAAGCGTACTGCAAACTAAATGAATTAGGTTATGCAAAAAGCGTAGAAGTTTGGCAAAATAACGAATTAGTAGGCGGCTTATATGGAATTGATTTAGGCGATGTGTTTTGCGGTGAAAGTATGTTTTCAAAAGTGCCTAATGCCAGTAAAGTTGGGTTTATTTATTTAGCAAAGCAATTAGAATTGGCTAATTATAAACTTTTAGATTGCCAAGTACATAATAATCATTTAGAAAGTTTGGGCTGTATTGAAATTGAAAGAGAAGAATTTTTAGCGATTTTGAAAAGTTAAATATTACTGAGAGTCATACAAAGAATCGCAAAAGTTTATTTATTTTGAACACAGATTTATCTTGCATCAAACTTTTTTAAACTTCTTACATATAAATCTTCCACTTTTTTTCGAGCCCATTCGGTTTTACGTAAAAATGTTAAACTAGAATTAATGGTAGGATTTTCATTAAAACATTTTATTTTTATCAATTCGCCAAGCGTATCAAAACCATAATACTCAACTAATTTTTCAAGTATGGCTTTTAAGGTTATGCCGTGAAGTGGATCCATTTTATTTTTAGATTTTTAGAATATTAGATTTTTAGACTAAAGGAGACTGATTTCTTACCCAACAATCTTCTACATGATCGTTTACCATTCCTGTGGCTTGCATATGCGCATATACTACTGTAGAACCTACAAATTTGAAACCCCGCTTTTTTAAATCTTTACTTAGTTTATCTGAAATTTCAGTGGTTGCTGCAACATCACTTAATGTTTTTGGTTTGTTGTCAATTGGTTTGTTGTCTACAAAAGCCCAAATATAGTTAGAAAAACTACCAAATTCTTCTTGCACTTTTATAAAAGATTGTGCGTTTGTAACCGCAGCTTTTATTTTCAACTTGTTTCTTATTATTCCAGCATCTTCGGCTAAAACTTGTAATTTGGCATCGGTAAATTTAGCTACTTTTTGCACATCAAACCCTGCGAAAGCTTTTCTAAAATTATCTCGTTTTACCAAAACCGTATACCAACTTAAACCCGCCTGAAACGTTTCTAAAATTAAAAACTCAAACAAAGTAGCATCATCATAAACGGGTTTTCCCCATTCGTTATCGTGATAGTCTTTATATAAATCGGTTTTTTCGCACCAAGCACAACGTTTCTTAGTCATTTACTGTTGGTTTTTCGTTGTTATGAATGTAGGTTTCGATTAAAAAATGACCTAAATAAATTAACGGTGTTAAGCAAACTGCGATAATTAATTTAAATGTATATCCCGTTAATGAGAATTCTATATATTGTTGCGTATTCCAAATTCCGGGTAAATAAAAAGCTATTCCTCCTACTATAAAAGAATCTATTAATTGTGAAATCACAGTAGAACCTGTACTTCGCAGCCAAATCATTTTTTCTCCAGTTTTCCTTTTAAAATAACTAAAAAGCGTAACGTCCAAAAACTGCGCCACTAAAAAGGCAAGAATAGAACCCACAATAATCAAATTACTTTGTCCAAATACAGCCGTAAATTCAGCATTAGAAACCGGACTGATGCCTTTTGCTTCTGGAATTTTCATCGAAAAATACAAAATTACAAAACAGTAGGCAATTAGACCTGCGGTAATATAACTAAGTCTTTTTACTCCTTGTTTTCCAAAATATTCATTAATTAAATCGGTAGTAATAAATACTATTGGCCAAGGCAAAATTCCCATGCTTAATACAAAAGGACCGATTTGAATTAATTTTCCCCCAATAAGTTCGGCAGTAATGGCATTGGTAATAAAAATACCTGCCAAAATAATATATACTATTTCTTTTTTGGTTCTTAACATTTATTCGTCGTAATACTCCTCTTCTACGTAATCGCTATCCGCTGGATTACTTGAAAAATTTACTCGCAAATGATTGTCATTTAGCGATTCATTAATCATGGTTTTTATTTTTTGATCAATTTCTTTATCATCAATAATTTTTTCGTCATCAAACCTTCTAAAAGCTTTCAGATTCAGTTGCTTATTTTCATCGTGAACAAAAGCAATTGCGGTTAACTTTTCAGAGTTTTTTCCATACGAATCCGCTTCTATATTAATTTTCTTATAAAAGAAATAAGATATTTTTTTATCATTATGAGTAATTATTTTTTCATCTAATAACACAATAGAATCATTTTTTTTATCAAAATCTTCATAATAATGAATGGCATTTATCACAATACTATCTTTACTGTATGCCGCTAATTCTTCGGTTTGTTTGTTGTGATACAGCATTTGCATCGCCGTATATTTTGTTTTTGGATTACTAATTAATTTATCTAATACACGTTTATCCAGTTTTTTATTTCTTGCCAATTCGCGATTAGCTATAGCTACATTTAAATCGTCAATATTTAATTTTTCTGCTTTCTCATACAATTGACGCATGTCCTTTTCGTTTTTGTATGCATATAAAATAGATAAATAACTATTTAGAGCTTCCACAGGTGCGCCATTTTCGTCATCATAATTATATTTGTCATCATCCTCGCTTGCTTCATCTTCAAATTTCCAACTTACCAATCGTTTGTATTCTAATTTTGCATTGGTAAGCAACATTTTTTTGTATGACTTTAATTTTTTATCCGTTACTTTTTCAGAATTTAACAACACTTGAACAAACTGAACTATTGGCTCATGAAACTCATTTATACTATAATATTCTAAAATATTTGGATATAAAACTTGAGCATTTTCAAGGTCAGACATAAATAAATTAAACAAGCCAGAAATTACATAATTCTCCGAAATTGGTAAATCGTAGTCTAATAATTCAGCAATTTTTTTATAAGCCACTTTGCTTTTTTGTAAAGTCAAAGCGCGCAAAATTGAAAATTGTGTTTGTGTTGAAACGTCTTGTTTTTTATATGCTTGTTCTAAAAAAGGAAGTACTTCTGGAGATTTTAAAGCGCCGATGCTTTCGAACAAATCGCCTTTAAAATCCATTTCTTCTTTACGAAACTCAAAATTCTCTAACAGGTTTTTAATTTTTGAAAAATCCGATTCTTCAATAGTTAAATTGTTGAATGATTTTATTGCCGAATAGCGTATACTATCGTGTTCGCTATTTAAATCTTCTTCAAAAATGCTGAATTTATTTTCAAAAAAGGTTCTTGAAGTTATAGAAGCATCATCTACTTTAAACGAGTTGAAAACTTTCTCTATAAAAGGATTATCGTTATTGTAATTTTTATCAACTAAAGTGGTGAGCGTATAATATTCGCCTTTTTTGAGTACAATTTTATATTTAATAGCTTGTGTGCTTTTAGGTTTTGTGGCCAAAACTTCATATACATAAAAATCATTTTCAGGATCTTTAGTGAATTTTTCATTCACCAAATCCAACTTTTGGTTCGATGTTAAAGCCAATGTTTTATCCCAAGTGGTAGCTTTATAATCTAACGGATTAAATTTATCCTTTTCATTTGTATCAATAGTGTTTGCTACGGAATTAAAATTTACGGCCTCTGTAGCTACAGAATCAACTACAATGTCATTATCTGAAGAATAAAATTCATTGCTATCAGTGTAGTTTTTAAATTCAAAATCTACTGAAATGTTTTTCTTAATTTGATTAAAAAGTGTGTCTAAAACCGCGTAACTTTCGTACCTATGTGGTTGCGAATAGGTAATTTGAATATTGCTTTTATTAGGTGAAAAAATATCGAAAGATTTAAATTTTACTTCAAAATGGTTGGTTTTATCGTCTTCTTTATAGTTGTTTTTTCTTTCGAATTTAAAATCTAAATATTCATTTTCCTGTTTCGGAATTTCTACAGAAAAATGAGCTGTAGAATCTTTAAATGTTTTATAAACAATATCTTCTTTTGATTTTGTAATTTCGAATGAGTTAAAAAAAGCATCGACTTTATTTTTTGAAGCATTTACCGTTCCTAATAAATAATATTTATTTCCTTTTAAAGCGGATTTTAAATAAATATTTTTTTCTTTCAATTTAGATTGCGATGTAAATTCAAATCTATTTTTATCAAAGCTTGTTTGCATGGAATCCAACTCGTGAACGGCATAAAATTCGTAATGCATTCTTTTCAATTCATATTCAGAATCCTCTAAATTTTCAAAATCCATTAGGGTACTTTCTAGGACAAAATAATGTGCATTTTCTTGTTCGTCAAACGCATAAATTTCTGTATCTTCAAGTCTTTTATTCTCTTTTTTATTACCAACAAATGTGTAATAAGACGGTATCGTAACTTTGAAATTTTGCTTGTTTGGGACTAATGTTATAGACTCATGTTTGTACGATTTAATTTTAATATTATTATACACCTCATCTTCGTATTTTCTTACATAATCGCCTTCCCCACTCATAATTACAGAAATAATTTCTAGCGGTGTCACATAATATCTATATCGTTCGTTTTTACCCGTTTTAGTTTTGCTTTTGATATCATACACAAAATTATTTTTTTCTTGGTATGATTTTTTTTCTAAAATTTCACCCGGGATGTTTTCAAAAAATAAACTGTCAAGTGTTTTATGGTTAAATTTTTCGTCTTTTTTGCTAATAAAATCCTTTAGCAACATACGTTTAACATTAATATAACCTCCATTTCCTAAATCTGGAGATTCTAAATTTTCGCCATTTTTTAATACCAAAGGAAACAAAGGCAAAGAAATCATTTCATCTGCTGTTGTGTTTATTTCAAAAACAGGCTTTACAAAATACTCTTCAATTTGTTTCTTTATTTTTTTTCCTTTTTCAGTATAATCAGAAAATATTGGGGTTACGGTATATCCTTTTCTTCGTAACATTTCAATCATTCCGTTTTTCCCCGGTAAATGTGCGGCACCAACTGCAGCAAACAAACTTCCTGTTTTCATGATAGAATCCATACTTGCAGCCATGATTTTATTTCTATCAAAAAGCATGGCTTTATTGTATAATTTTGGAGAGGAAAGCATGTTAAGCGTATCCATTAAATCCAAATCTTTTTCACGATATGCGTCTCTTAAAACTTCAACATAAGAGCGCTTTTTTAATAGTTTTAATATAGCTTGTTTGTTTTCATCTACTTCACTTCTATCCATTTCTGCCTCCGCTTTTTCGATATTTAATGTGGTAGATTTAACATTTTCTAATCCTAATGTCTTTTTACCATATTTTCTTCCCGTTCTATAAATGAACATATCTAAATACGTTTCCTCCTGAAATTCTTGATTGGCCTGATTGGTTCGTGAAAGCAAACCAATTAAATTATAATTTGAACCTCTAAAAAGAGAATATAAATAGTCTTTTTCTACAGGTGAAGTATAAAAATTAGTGTAGAAATTTCTTCTTGTTTGCGTAGATTGATAGAATCCATACAAATCGTATAATTCAGTCCAAGTATTTGGTTCGCTTTCGTTAGCAATAAAATCTGAAGCCATTAATTTTTCAAAAAACGAATCTGATAAATGAAAAGAAACCTTGTCAGAAACATGCATGGTACCATACATGTAGGATTTTTTTGTTAATCCGTTGCCGGAAATTTCCCAAAATAAACTTTGGTATTTTTTTTCTTGTGCAAATGTAGAAAGGGATAAAAATGTAAGTAAAAATAAAATCTTTTTCAAAGGGATAATTATTAAGTTAAATTGTCCCAAATATAATAAATTGAAAAGATTTTTAATATTAATTTGTACAAAAAATAAAAACTATTTCCATTTAATAGATTCTATAATTTGTTTCATGTCATTTTTAATATAATCCGCTGCTGGAAGTATCGAATCAAAATTTGGCTTGGAATAAAAATACATACTAGCCGTAACAAAATTTTTAATACTATCTGTGGCGTAAAATTGAGCATTTGTTGCGGCATTTCCACCTACTTGATAAAACATTCCGTATACTTTACTATTTGGGTTTATGTAGGGCTGCTCTGCGATATCGTTTGCTTTTATTGCGTGTTCGTAGGTTAATTTTTGAGCGTCAATTAGTAATTTCTCTAAATTATTTTGAACAGGTTTATACGTTAAATATACCGTTGCTTTCATTTTTGGATAATGAATTTCCAATCCGCAATTTGAAGTAGCTTTTACTTCTGCCAATTCGTTTTTGTCAAAATCAAAACCACAAGAATTGGAAAATTTCATGTATTTTGCTGGTGGATATTCTAAGCTTAATTGTCCTGTAGGCTTTGGCATTTTATCATCTCCACAAGAAAGTAGAGAAAGACAAAGTAAGCTAAAAATAAGGCGAGTTTTCATTTTTGTGTGTTTAAAAAAAGTACCATCTATACTCTATTTTCTTATTGAAAATCAGAATTAATCTAACGAATCAAAATCGACATCTTTTGAACTTGGCGGATTTGAACTAGGTGCTTTAGATAAATCTGAATCTTTTTTTGTGTTTAAGAACGTAAATTCTGTAACTTGAATTTCAGTAGTATATTTAGTAGTACCATCTTCAGCAGTCCATTGACGTGATTTTATTCTACCCTCAATGTATATTTTATCTCCTTTTGAAAGATATTTTTCACATAATTCAGCCGCTTTATTTCGCACTACAATATTATGCCATTCTGTAGAAGTGATTTTTTCACCCGTAGATTTGTTAATGTATACTTCATTTGTTGCTAAAGGAAACCTTCCAATACAACTTTGCGCATCAAAATAATGCATTTTTACCTCGTCACCTAAGTGTCCGATTAGAATAACCTTGTTTAAAGTACCGTTCATGGCTTATATGTTTTTATCAAAAATACTAAATATTATTTATATACCAATTTTTTCAATAAAATTATGCAATACGATTGGAACAGGCAATTGCTTCAATTCTGAAAAAGTATAGCTGTTTTTCAGTGTTTCTTTGGTTTCTATTCTGTAAAATTTTATATTTAAATGCTGATGTGATAACTTATGCAATATATCAAAAGCATCATAATATTGAAAATTTTTAATGTTGTAGATTTCTTTTAAGTGAAGAAACAAATTCTGTTCTCCCATTTCATTTTCAGATTCAACACATGGGAATTCATATAAATTTTTCCAAATCCCATTTTCAGTTCTCTTATTCATTATGTAATTTCCAAAAGCATCATGAAGTAGTATGTAATTCAAAAAGCGTTTGGTTACCTTGTTTTTTTTGAGTTTTACCGGTAATTCAGAAACAATTTTAAGTTTATAAGCTTCACAACTGTCATTAAAAACACAGTCCTTACAATTTGGGTTTTTAGGCACACATTGTAAGGCTCCAAATTCCATTATCGCTTGATTGTGAAGATTAGGTTGTGTTGTAGAAAGTAATTTTTGAGCCAGTTCAATAAAATATTTTTTAGTTGTGTTCAGAGAAATATCATAATTCACATTAAAAACCCTTGATAATACTCTAAAAACATTACCATCTACAACTGCAACCGCTTCGTTTGCAGAAAAAGAAGCTATTGCCGCGGCGGTATACGTGCCAATTCCTTTTAGTTTTAGTAGTTCATCGTAAGTAGTTGGAAAAATTCCATTATAGTTTTCTACAACAAATTTAGCCGTAAAATGTAAATTTCTGGCACGAGAATAGTATCCAAGTCCTTGCCAAAGCTTCAAAATTTCTTGTTCATCGGCATTTGCTAAATCATTTACGGTAGGAAAAGCGGTTACGAAATTTATATAATATGGTAAGCCTTGGTTTACTCTGGTTTGTTGCAAAATAATTTCTGAAAGCCAAATTTTGTAGGCATCATTGGTATTTCGCCACGGTAAATCTCTATGATTTTGATGGTACCATGTGATTATTTTAGTTGAAAAATTCATATAAATATTTAAAGCTGTAAAAATAAATCATTTATCTGGTTAAATTTTAATTCATTATGTTTGAATTTGTATTTTTTTAATTCATATATTTGCACACTCAAAAAAATACACATAAAATTTAACACGCAAGAAAATGACGAAAGCAGACATCGTAGCAAAAATTTCAGAAAAATTAGGCCTTGAAAAAGGTGACGTTCAAGCTACTGTAGAATCATTCATGGAGGAAGTGAAAAATTCATTAGAAACTGGTGATAATGTTTACTTAAGAGGATTTGGAAGTTTTATTGTTAAAACAAGAGCTGAAAAAACAGGAAGAAACATTTCAAAAAACACAACAATCAAAATACCTGCTCACAACATTCCAGCATTTAAACCTGCTAAAATTTTTGTTGAAAGCGTAAAAGAAAAGACAGAAGTAACTGTATAATATTATTTATTAATCATAAAAACTACACATTATGCCAAGTGGTAAAAAAAGAAAAAGACATAAGGTAGCTACTCACAAGCGTAAAAAAAGAGCGAGAGCTAACCGTCACAAAAAGAAAAAGTAGTCTAAAAACTACTTTTCTTTGTTTAGAAAAGAAGTAACGTTCATTGAATTTTGAATTATTTTATAACTTGATATTCTCAGTTTATATTATAATTTTATTGGGTATTTTACCTAAATTGTTTAATCCATCCTAGCAATAAGTTGATAGTTGATAGTTGATAGTTACGTTATCGTAACCAACAACCGACAACCGACAACAAAATGTTCGGATATAAAAGATACAGCATGAACAAAGAATTAATCATTAGATCTAGTTCAGACGCAGTAGATTTTGCCTTATTAAAAGATGGAAAACTAATTGAATTACACAAAGAAAAAGAGGCTGGCGACAGCAATCAGTTTCAGGTTGGCGATATTTTTATTGCAAAAATAAGAAAGCCTGTTGCTGGACTAAACGCGGCATTTGTGCATTTAGGTCATGAAAAAGATGCATTTTTGCATTATCATGATTTAGGTCCAAACTTAGGTTCTTTGATGAAATTTATTAAACTTGTAAGCGCAGGTAAAATAAAAGATTATTCACTCAAAAATTTCCCTTTTGAACCAGAAATCAGCAAAGATGGCACCATAATGGACACATTAAGCGCCAATCAGTCGATTTTAGTTCAAGTCGTTAAAGAACCTATCTCAACAAAAGGACCAAGAATTAGTTCTGAGATTTCTTTAGCAGGAAGATATGTAGTTTTAGTTCCTTTTTCAGATCGTGTATCCATTTCGCAAAAAATTGGAGACCGAGCAGAAAAAGATCGTCTAAAAAAATTACTACAATCTATAAAACCAAAGGGATTTGGTGTTATTGTGAGAACAGTAGCCGAAGGCAGAAAAACAACTGAGATTGAAAAAGATGTAGAAACATTGCTAGACCGTTGGACTACCATGTGCAAAAAACTACAAACCGCCCATCATCCCTCAAAAGTATTAGGAGAATTAACAAAATCTTCTTCTATGCTTAGAGATATTTTTAACGATACTTTTACGAGTATTCAAGTAGATGATGAAGATTTGTATTTAAAAACGAAGGAATATTTGCAAGAAATAGCTCCGGATAAAGCGTCTATCGTAAAACACTATCAGTCGAAAGATTTACCTCTATTTGAGAAGTATAATATAGAAAGACAAATAAAAACCTCTTTTGGAAAATCAGTTTCTATGAGTAAAGGGGCATATTTGATTATTGAACATACTGAAGCTTTACACGTTATTGATGTAAATTCTGGCAATAGATCAAATAAAGCCACCAACCAAGAAGATACTGCCATGGAAGTAAATATGATAGCTGCAGCTGAAATTGCACGTCAATTACGACTAAGAGATATGGGAGGAATTATTGTTGTCGATTTTATAGATATGCAAAATCCAGACAATAGAAAAGTATTATTCGATTTCTTACGAGAAGAAATGAGTGACGATAAGGCGAAGCATAAAATCTTGCCTCCTAGTAAATTTGGATTGGTTCAAATTACTAGACAAAGAGTTAGACCTGAAGTTAATATTGAAACAAATGAAGAAAACCCGAACGAAAACGGACAGGTTGAAGCAGCCATTTTAATTATTGACAAAATAGAAGCTAACCTTGAAAGCATTATTAAAGACCATAAAAAAGTAGTACTTAACGTACACCCATTTGTGGCCGCATACCTTACAAAAGGTTTTCCATCCTTACGTTCAAAATGGTTTTTTGAACATAAAAAATGGGTGAAAATTATACCTCGTGACGCTTACACGTACTTAGAATATCATTTCTTTGATAACCAAGGAAAAGAAATTTTATAAAAAACAAAACCGCTACTCGAAAGAATAGCGGTTTTTTTATTTACATTTAAAAAACGAACAACTTAATATTACAAAATTTTTCTGTGAATCTAAGTAATAACTTTGCGAATCTCTGCGAAATAAAACTATCTCTTTTTTTGAAAAAAATTAGTCATTAATTCAGCACATTCCTTTTCTAAAATTCCAGAAACCACTTCTGTTTTTGGGTGAATTTGTGTACCTAATGTTTTATAACCTCTTTTTGTATCTGTTGCACCAAATACAATTTTAGAAATCTGACTCCAATACAAGGCTCCGGCACACATTTGGCAAGGTTCTAAAGTGACATATAACGTACAACCTTTTAAGTATTTTCCTCCTAAAAAATTAGCAGCACTTGTAATGGCTTGCATTTCAGCATGTGCCGTAACATCGTGTAAAAGCTCAGTTAAATTATGTGTTCTGGCAATTATTGTATTGTTTACAACAATAACAGCACCCACAGGAATTTCGTCTTTTTCAAAAGCAATTTCAGCTTCCTGAAGTGCTTTTTTCATAAAATATTCGTCGGTAAAAATAGTTTCCAAGCTTCTTACAATTATATATTAATCAAATTTACAAACATTATTGTATTTTTGCAGTACAAATGGAAAATTTACTTTCACATATTACGACACCAACCGATTTACGGAAACTTTCTGAAAATCAATTACCCCAAGTTGCCTCTGAACTAAGAGAGTTTATAATTGATATAGTCTCACAGAAAGAAGGACATTTAGGGGCGAGTTTAGGCGTCATAGAATTAACCGTTGCCTTACATTATGTTTTTGATACACCAAACGATTTATTAGTTTGGGATGTAGGACATCAAGCATACGGTCATAAAATTTTAACGGAAAGACGCGAAATTTTTCATAAATATAGAGAAATTGATGGCATCTCTGGTTTTCCAAAAAGAAGTGAAAGTAGTTATGATGCGTTTGGTGTAGGACATTCCTCAACTTCTATTTCTGCCGCTTTAGGAATGGCAATTGCTTCCAAAATTAATGGAGATACCGAAAAACAACATATTGCGGTTATTGGAGATGCTTCTATTGCAAGCGGAATGGCATTTGAAGGATTAAATCATGCTGGAGTTACTGATGCGAATTTATTAGTTATACTAAATGATAATGCCATGGGAATTGACCCAAGCGTTGGGGCATTAAAAGACTATTTAACCGCTGTTAAAGAAGGTAAAAACCCAAAAGATAACAACATTATAAAATCGTTAAATTTTGATTATTCAGGTCCGATTGACGGCCATGATTTACCTAAATTATTGTCAGAATTAAAACGATTACAAAAAGTAAAAGGCCCGAAATTTTTACATATAATTACCACGAAAGGAAAAGGATTATCTTACGCTGAAGAAAATCAATTGCAATTTCATGCACCTGGAAAATTTGATAAATTAACAGGTAAAATCATAAAATCTGAAAATGAAAATTTGGCTCCAAAATTTCAAGATGTTTTTGGTCTAACTTTAGTTAAATTAGCTACAGAAAATAAAAAAATAGTAGGAATTACACCTGCCATGCCATCAGGAAGTTCTTTAAAATATATGATGGATGCGTTCCCAGAACGTGCGTTTGATGTAGGAATTGCTGAACAACATGCGGTAACTTTGGCTGCTGGAATGGCAACTCAAGGTTTAACGGTATTTTGCAATATTTATTCTACTTTTTTACAACGGGCTTATGATCAGGTGATTCATGATGTAGCGATACAGAATTTACCTGTTATTTTTTGTTTGGACAGAGCCGGATTTGTAGGTGAAGATGGAGCTACTCATCACGGATTATTTGATTTGGCTTATATTAATTGCATTCCGAATATGATGATTTATGCACCCCGTAACGAAATTGATTTACGCAATATTTTATACACTTCTTCGTTAGGTTTAAACCATCCGATTGCGATTAGATATCCGAGAGGAAAAGGTGAAATTATAGATTGGGAACAACCTTTTTCTAAACTTGAAATAGGAAAAATTATAACTTTGAAAAAAGGAACAAAAATAGCAGTTTTATCAACGGGAACTATTGGAAATTCTGTATCTAAAGCTATTGATTCCCATGCAAGAATGGAAGATTTTTCGCATTTTCATGTAGGTTGGGTAAAGCCTTTAGATGAAGAAAAATTAACAAGCATTTTTAAAGAACATACTATTATTATTACTGTAGAAGAAGGTGTAATTAATGGTGGTTTAGGAAGTAGCATCAATACATTTGCCTCCAGAAACAATTTTAAAAATAAAATTATTAATCGGGGTGTTTCTGATGTGTTCATTGAGCATGGCACCGTAAAACAGTTATTAGAAATCACTAAATTAGATCCATTAAGTTTAACCCAATTATTTTCTGAAATTAATCATGACTAGAAACCTAATACTTTTTATCGCACTTCTTTTTTTCGCAACCGAATCTTTTTCACAAATTGTGAGAACAGAAAAAATAGATACTACTTCAAATTGGAAAAAGGGAAATAAAGTAGGATTAGATTTTACACAAATTAGCTTTGTAAATTGGTCTGCGGGTGGAAACAATTCTATTTCTGGTTTGGCGAAAGGAAATTTTATAAGAAATTATACTCGTGATAACATGAAATGGAATAATGAACTTGTGGTGCGTTATGGAATTAACAAACAAGAGGGGCAAGATTTAAGAAAAACAGACGATCAAATTAATTTAAACTCCACAATTGGATACAGAAGAGACACCATAAACAACTGGTTTTATGGTGCGAAATTTAGTTTTCTAACCCAGTTTTCTAACGGATATAGTTATCCAAATGTAAACAAAGCCATCTCAAAACCTTTTGCTCCGGCTTATATTTTCTTAGGAATTGGTGCAGAATACACACGAAAAGATTTAGGTTTAACAGTATATCTGTCTCCAATAACCAACAAAACAACTTTGGTTTTAGATAGCCGACTAGCAAACGAAGGCGCATTTGGAGTAGAAAAAGCCATTTATGATGAAACCGGCACGGAAATTATTAGAAACGGAAAACTACATAGAACCGAATTAGGTGCTTTGGTTTCAAGTCAGTACAAAAGAAAAATTATGACAAATATTAATTTAGATACTAGAGCTACTTTATATACCGATTATTTAAAAGATTTTGGAAATATTGATATTGATTGGCAAGTTAGCATAGAAATGATTGTAAATAAATATGTAAAAGCCAATATTGGTAGTCATCTTATTTATGATAACGACATTAAAAACAAACGAGAAGTCGGTGGTGTTCAAATCACAGAAGGCCCAAGAGTACAATTAAAACAAATATTAGGAATTGGCGTAGAATATCGTTTTTAAAATTTTAATTGTACCACAAACCCTTCATAGGTGCGTACATTAAAAACAGTGCCATCTTCAAAAATTAGATATTGCCCTTTAATGCCCACTACTTTTCCAGAAAAATTGGGTGTTTTTTCTAAATTTAAACTGGTTACTTTTAACGGATACGTTTGTACTGGAAAATCCATTTGATACAAATGGTCTTCTTCAATAAAATAAGGCTTAGTTTCCTGTGGTAACCACTGTTTTAATTTGCTTTTTTCTTCAAATAAATTGGTGACTGGCACTTCATTTTTCAGCATTTTTTGCCAATTGGTTTTATCTGCAAAATGATTTTTTAAGGCCACCTCAGCAATTCCTGCTAAATATCGATTAGGTGTTTCTAAAACAGGAATGGCCTGAACCGCACCTTGATCAATCCAACGAGTGGGCACTTGCGTGTTTCGGGTTACCCCTACTTTTACTTCACTAGACAGGGCTAAATATACAATATGAGGTTGCAATTGCACTCGTTTTTCATAGGCTAAATCTCTATTTTCAATATCTAAATGCGCGGTACTGAGTTCGGGTTTCATAATCCAATCTGCGGCGGCTGGAATGGTTGAAAAACAATCATAACAAAATCCTTGTCGCCATATTTTTTTGGCTTTCTTACAATTTAAGCACTGATACCCTTTGTGAGTAATTTCTATATCTTTATTGATTAACTGATTAACATTAATGAAATTGGAATCAAAAATTAAATAATACTGAATTGGCGCACCTATTTCGGTTTCCATCTTTGTTAATGTTCCTTCAAATGTTGTCATAAAAATTGTAATTGATATAAAAATTATTATTTTTGGTAAAGTTATAAAAATACCAGTACTCAAATGCCATTACCTTTAATAAATTCTATTGCCTCTTGGATTTTAAAAAAACGTATTCATCAAATTGAATTGTTTATGAAATATCCTATGGAGGTTCAGGAAGAAATTTTATTTGGTTTATTAAAATCGGCAGAAAATACCGTTCTTGGAAAAAAATACGACTATCAGAGCATAAAAAACTATCAAACATTTAACGAAAGAATACCCGTTTCTACGTACGAAGATTTGGAACCGATTATCTCGCAAACCCGTCAAGGGGCACAAAATATTTTTTGGAATTCAACTATAAAATATTTTGCAAAATCGAGCGGAACCACAAATGCTAAAAGCAAATTTATTCCCGTAAGTTCGGAAGCCTTAGAACACAATCATTACAAAGCCAGTAAAGATTTGCTGTGTATGTACTTAAATAATAACGAAAATTCGCAGTTATTTACAGGTAAAAGTTTGCGTTTGGGTGGTAGTAAAGAATTGTACGAAAACAACAATACTTTTTTTGGCGATTTATCTGCCATATTAATTGATAATATGCCCATGTGGGCAGAATTTAGCTCCACACCCAGCAACAAAACGTCGTTAATGAGCAACTGGGAAACCAAATTACCCGCCATAATAAAAGAAAGTAGCTTAGAAAACGTAACCAGTTTAGCTGGCGTACCAAGTTGGATGATGGTATTGCTAAACAAAACACTGGAAGAAAACAAAAAAACGAATATTTTAGAAATTTGGCCAAATGTAGAAGTCTATTTTCACGGTGGTGTAAGTTTTGAACCCTATAAAGAACAATACAAAAATTTATTTCCGAAAGACGATTTTAAATATTACGAAATATATAATGCCTCGGAAGGATTTTTTGCCTTACAAGATCAAAATAATGTTAGCGAACTATTACTAATGTTAGATTATGGTATTTTTTACGAATTTATTCCAATGGATACGTTTGGAAAAGACAACCAAAAAGTAATTCCGCTAAGCGAAGTGGAACTTCATAAAAATTATGCTTTAGTCATTACGACCAATTCGGGTTTATGGCGTTATTTAATTGGTGATACCATTCGATTTACTTCCTTACAACCCTTTCGTATTAAAGTTACAGGCAGAACCAAACACCATATTAACGTATTTGGCGAAGAACTAATGGTTGAAAACACGGATGTGGCCTTGGCAAAAACCTGTGAAACCTTGCATTGCGAAGTGGTAGATTATACGGTTGCACCGATTTTTATGAATGGAAAAGAAAAAGGTGCCCACGAATGGATGATTGAATTTAAAAAACATCCCGATAATATGGCGAATTTTTCAGCACTTTTAGATAAAAACATACAACACATAAATTCCGACTACGAAGCCAAACGATTTAACAATATGACCCTAAACCCACTTGTAATTAATGTGGCAAGAACAAACTTATTTTACGATTGGCTTAAAAAGAAAGATAAATTAGGCGGACAACACAAAATTCCAAGACTATCAAATTTAAGAGATTATTTAGAAGAATTGAAAGAGATGTAACTATTTAACCTTTAAAAAAGTAAAACTACCGTAATAAAAATATATTTGAAAGGTTAAACTATTAAAAAGATGTACATCTTTTAGAAAATTATTTTGTTTTGGGTTTGTTTAAAATTATTGCGTTGTACTTTTTTTTAAATCTCGTTAGAAAATCATAAATAATTTGTTTCCAGAAAACAAAAACGTTTATAAAACCGCAAATACTAGAAATAAAAAAGCTCAAAAACATTATATTTTTGAGCTTTATTTTTTTATACAGAGCTTGAAGTTTACGAAGCGATTTCCAAACGTTTCAATAAATTTTTGCTTAATGTGTTTTCAGCATACGTTTTAGTTACTTGTAAAACTTTGTCTTCTGAGCTTGGTAATTCGTACATGGCATCGGTTAAAATGGCTTCACACAAACTACGTAATCCACGAGCGCCTAATTTATATTCCAACGCTTTTTCCACAATGAAATCTAATGCATCATCATCTATGGTAAAAGCAACTTCATCCATTTCAAATAATTTCTGATATTGTTTTATTAAAGCGTTTTTTGGCTCAGTTAAAATGGCACGTAAGGTTTTAGCATCCAACGGATCCATATGCGATAATACAGGCATACGTCCAATAATTTCAGGTATTAATCCAAATTCTTTTACATCACGTGGAATAATATATTGTAATAAATTATCAGCATCTACTTTATCTAAATCTTTAGAAGCACTAAATCCCATCGCTTGACGATTTAAGCGTTTTGAAATGATACGTTCCACACCATCAAAAGCACCACCTGCAATAAATAAAATGTTTTGTGTATTCACCTCAACAAATTTTTGATCGGGATGTTTTCTACCGCCTTTTGGTGGCACATTTACAATAGAGCCTTCTAATAGTTTTAGTAATGCTTGTTGCACACCTTCTCCAGAAACATCTCTTGTAATAGACGGATTATCGCTTTTACGAGCAATTTTATCAATTTCATCTATAAAAACAATGCCTCTTTCGGCTTTAGCTACGTCATAATCTGCCGCTTGTAGCAAACGGGTTAAGATACTTTCTACATCCTCACCTACATAACCCGCTTCAGTTAAAATAGTGGCATCTACTATCGCTAACGGCACGTTTAACATTTTTGCAATAGTTTTTGCTACTAAGGTTTTTCCCGTTCCGGTTTGCCCAACAATTAAAATGTTACTCTTTTCAATTTCTACATCGTCATCTGTCATTTTTTGAGACAATCTTTTGTAGTGATTATATACAGCAACGCTTAATACTTTTTTGGTTTGTTCTTGCCCTATTACATATTCGTTTAAAAAGGCATTTATTTCTTTTGGTTTACGCAATATTAAATCGCCAAAAGCTTCAGAATCTGTTGTCCCTTTTAGCTCTTCTACTACTATTCCGTGTGCTTGCTCAATACATTTTTCGCAAATATGCGAATCAATACCTGCAATTAATAAACTTGTTTCTGGCTTTTTTCTACCACAAAACGAACATTCTAATACTTCTTTTGCCATTATTTTGGGTGTTGGGTGTTGGGTGTTGGGTGTTAGGCGTTGTATGTTAGGTAATAACTTTCAAAATATTTATACCATTTACTCAAACCCTTATTCCCTTAACCTCATACCTATTTATTATCTTCTCAATACTTCATCAATCATTCCGTATTCTTTTGCTTCATCGGCAATCATCCAATAGTCGCGTTCGCTATCTTTAAATACTTTTTCAATAGGTTGTTTTGAATGTGATGAGATGATTTGATACAATTCATCTTTCAATTTCAACATTTCTCTTAAGTTAATTTCCATATCTGTAGCCACACCAGAAGCACCTCCAGAAGGTTGGTGAATCATCACACGTGAATGTGGTAATGCCGAACGTTTTCCTTCAGCACCTGCACACAATAAAACCGCTCCCATAGAAGCCGCCATTCCTGTACAAATTGTCGCTACATCAGGTTTAATGTATTGCATAGTATCATAAATACCTAAACCTGCATATACACTTCCACCTGGCGAATTAATATAAATTTGAATGTCTTTAGAAGCATCTACACTTTCTAAAAACAATAATTGTGCTTGAATAATATTTGCCATATAATCGTCAACACCGGTTCCCATAAAAATGATTCTATCCATCATTAAACGAGAAAACACATCTAATTGTGAGATGTTTAATTGACGTTCTTCAATAATATATGGTGTTAAACTGCCTACTAATTTATCGTAATACAAACTGTTTACTCCGTGTTTTTTTGTAGCAAATTTCTTAAATTCTTTTCCGTAATTCATTTTAAATTGTATTTAAAAGGTTATGATTTTAAATATAAAAACGTCAAACCAAAATGATTTGACGTTCAAATATACTAATTTTTGTGAATATTATATTTCGCCGTACATCGCTTTAACAAAATCTTGGTAGTTCACTTCTTTTTCAGTAGCTTTTACAGTTGTTTTGTACAAGTCGATCATTTTTAAACTCAAAACTTGGTCTGATATACGTTTGATTTCTTCTTGATTAGACATTACTCTAGAAACGATTCCGTCAACTTCTGCATCTGTTGCATTGGTTTGACCAAATTGTGCCATTTGTTGTCTGATTAATCCTGAAGTAAAATCTTTTAACTCTTCAAATCTAACTTGTAAATTATTTTGAATAAAGATTTTAGATTCGATTAATTGGTAACGCAATCCTCTTTCTGATTTTGCAAATTCCGCTTCAGCTTGTTCAGGAGTTAAAGGTGTTTCGCCAATAGTTTGAATCCATTTTTTTAAGAAAGTTTCTGGTAAATCAAATTGAGTAGTTTCTAATAACGCTTCTGTTACATCATTTAAAAACTTTTGATCCGCCTGCTGCACGAATTGTTGTTCTGCATCTTCTTTAATTTTTGCTTTTAAACCTTCTAAAGTAGTTACCTCTCCGTTTGGAAATAATTTTGCAAATAATTCGTCATTAATTTCCGCTTTTTCTATAGATTGAATGGCATCAATAGTAAAATTCACTTCAATATCTAAACCGTGAACGTCATCGTGAGCCACTTTTAAATAATCCATTAGTTGGTGGTCGTCCGTAAACAAACCTTTCGTTTTTAACGTAACCATATCGCCAACTTTTTTTCCAATAAATTGTTTTCCGGTTTTCGCATCTGCAAAAACATCTATACTAATTAATGCTTGGTTGCTGATATTTTTTTCTTCGTTAGTAAACGTTCCATTTATTTCAAAACCTTTTTTAACTTCCGTTTCTGTTAATATTTTACCGTATTGCTTTTGAATTCTTTCAACTTGTTCGTTTAATAAGGTATCGTCAGCTATAATTTTATATCTCGTTACGCCAGCAGCTCTTGCTAAATCTACAGAGAATTCTGGTGCTAAACCTAATTCGTATTCAAAAACCAATTCGTCTGCTTTCCAATCAAAGTTTTCGTTGGAACGAGGTAAAGCGTTACCTAACAAATCTAATTTTTCTTTAGCGATATAATCGTCTAAACCTTTGTTTACTAATTTAGTAACTTCTTCAATGATTGCTGGTTTTTCAAACTGTTTTCTCACCACATCCATTGGTGTTTTTCCTTTTCTAAAACCTGGTAATGTAGCTGTTTTTCTTTTTACTTCTAAAAAATTTTCAATTTTTTCAGTATATTCATATTTACCAATTGTAATTTTTACAACGGCGTTTAATGCGTCAATGTGTTCTTTTCTAATGTTCATTTTTATTGATTTTTTGAAGTATAAATATGGGTTGCAAAATTATATAATTTTTGCAATCCATACAAGTTTTTAATTTACAGAATTTTACAACTACTTATTGTTTTTTTCTGTGAAAATTTTATTTAATATATATTGACTTACCGAAAGTAGCACACTAAAAACTAGTGCTTGAAGAAACGTCATTTGAATGCCATCAATAAAATAATCGGCAATTTTTACAATACTAGCATTAATAACTAGTAAAAACAAACCCAATGACATAATTGTTACAGGAATGGCAAGAATTTTTAATATCGGTTTTAAAAAGGTATTTAAAAATGATAAAGCAACAGCCATAAATATTGCTGCCGAATAGTTGGTGATTTCAATTTTTAAAAAATACGAAATGATAAGTATTAATAGCGTTGAAATAAGTAATTTGATAAAATAGTTTTTCATTATTATGCAATTGATTTATACATGTTTCTTTAAGGTGTAAATATAAAAAAATAGGCATCAAAATGATGCCTATTTAGAAATTATTTAAAAACTAGCTTAGTTTGTTGGTAAAATACTGATACCTGGGAAATAAGTAGGATTGTGTAATGGTAAATTTGATTTGTATTTTGCATTAATTGTTTTGATGATTTCATTAGCAATTACCGCATAACCACGTGCATTTGGATGTACACCATCTAAAGAAAACAATACTTGACCTTCTGTACCAGAACCACTAAAATAGTTAGCAGTATAAATTGAATTGGTTTCAATTTTTAAACCAGAAACTAATTGATTCATAACAGCATTCATATCCGCCACAGCTAAATTTTTAGTTGCAGCAATAGCCACAATTGAATTGTTATAAGCTTCTGTAGCCGAAGCTACTCTAGCTTTTTCAGTTGCGGTTAATACCCATTTATTAGCCATTGGAAAAGTAACTCCATTAATATTAATACCTGCTGGAGCAGCTGAATTTGGCGTTCCAATTACTGAAGAAGCTGTTAAAACTACCAAATCATCAGCAGTTGCTTGACGTGCTTTACCAAAAACAGCTCCAAATGCCGCTGCAGTTGCTGCACCAAGTGATGGAGTTAATGCTCCTGTAATTTGCGCACTTCTATCTGTAGCGTCAGCATCATTAATTAAAATTGGATTTGCTGCAGTAGCTGTTAACGGATTTATTCGATTTGGCTCACCATATGCTGTAAATATTGCATCTAAAGGTCCATATAATTGAGTATTTAGTGCAGTAATATTTGCAGTTCCCCCTAAAGCTGTTGGTGAAAGTGGCGCATATGGTACGGTAGTAAAATAAGGAATAGAAGTTACACTAGGAATCGTACATACTACTCCTTTTGCTCCGTTTACTGTTAACGTATTAATAATATTAGTGTACACGTTATTGAAAACATTACTATTTGTAATATCATTAAAACCATAAGTAGCTGGATTTAAATTTCCAGTTACATTATGATCAGCTGCTGGTGTAACACCATTAGCTTGTGCTCCACCTGCAGTCGCATATGCTAACACATCGTTTGAACCAATCCAATTGGTAAAAAACGTTGGGTTTTTGGTCATGGCATCACCTAAAACTGTAGCCGTAGGCGATGTAGCGTGTCTGGCAAAATATGGATTTAAAGCACCATATCCAGGAAAACCTAAGTGAAATGATTTTGCACCTGGTACGCCCATATTATTGTAAGCCTTAGCTTGAGGTGTTAAGGTAATAGTTGATGTCCCTGCAATTGGCTCTGGACGCCCTTGAGCAGCATCTATTACTAATCTTGTACCAAAACCAGGTACTCCTAAAATACCTCCTAAATTATTTACATCTTCTGCGAAAGAAGGCTGTGTAAATGCACCTCCACCTACTAAAGCAAATTGTTGTGCTAATAAATTTGGGTAAGAATAGGTTTGTCCAACTCTAGAAACGGTACCATCCATATAACCAGCAGTAAGTGAATTACCAATAGATACATAGGTTGTAAAATCTGCTTCACCAGAAGTGTAAGCGGCATTCACTTCATTTTCAAATTCTGGTTCACAACCAGCAAATCCAATTGCTAAAGCTGCTACTATTATAAATTTATTTTTCATTTTTTGAATATATTTTAAATTAGAAACCGTAAGTTATACCAATACCTGGTGAAAACACTGATGATTTATAAGTACCTCCGAAAGAAGTTAGTCCTGTATTTGTAGTTGGGTCATCAAAATAATCGTAAGAATTGTTCACTTCATCAAAATGTAAGTATAAGAATGACATGTCAATTCCTAATTTACTGTTTAACTGATATGTGAATCCACCTGTATAACCAGTAGAATTATTACGAGGTGTTTCTGGCGCAAAATAACCTTGTTGAACTGGGCTTTCATCAATATAATAGCCACCTCTTACAGTAAATTTATCCGATGCTTTATATTGTGCTCCAAAACGATAAGCACTTACATCTTTATAATTTCTTGGATTCACTGAAGTTGGTAATGCATTGTCAAAATCAACATCTAAAGATTTATAAACACTCCATTTAGTATAGTTATAATCGAAAGCAAATAACCATTTATCTGATGGTTTATATGATATTCCTGCAGTAAGTTCTGCTGGTAAAGGTAAATCAGCGCTAAAAGTAGTATTTGTAAAAGAAGCCGCAGCAATTGTTGGTACATCTGCAAATTCTGCAGAACCACCTCTTGCTTCCATAATAATTTCAGAACGATAATCCATACCTAAAGTAACATGTTTAGATAATTTAAACATCATACCTACATTATATCCAGTTGCAGAAATCCCTTTTGCATCTAAAGTAACATCTGTGCCACTGCCATTGTTAGATAAAAGAGGGTTTGGTGTTAAGTTTCTGTTGAAGTTTACACTTCCTTGTACAAAAATTGGTCCCCCACCAATACTAAAAACATCCCCTACTCTAAACGAAATAGTTGGTTGAATAAAAATGGCTGCTAAATCAATATTATTTACTAAGTGTGCTCCGGCCCAATCTTGATCCCAAGCTACAGAAGATCCGTAAGGCGTATAAACTGCTAAACCTGCAGAAACCCAATCATTAATTTTGTACGTAGCATAAATACTAAATGGAGTACCCATATTATTTGTTGCTGCCGTTTGATTAAATTGGGAACTTTGAAATCTTGTTTTTGCTATTAATGCATTACCACCTACTGATAAATTGAATTTTTTGTCTAAAAATGACATTCCTGCAGGATTAAAAAATGCAACTTCTGCACTATTAACAACTGCTACTCCGGTATGTCCCATCGCCAGTTGTTTCTGACCTTGTATAGAAACTCTATACCCTCCTGCAAACATAGAAACAGAAGCCAAGGTTAGTAATGATAAAGAAAATAATTTTCTCATAATTAAAATTTAGTTAGTATTTATTTATATAATTTATTCAAAATTAACATTATTTATGAAATTGACAATTTTTTTAATAAAAATATTATGCATACATAATATTCGTTATACAAATTTTTCAACTTCACAATAAAATGCAGCGGGATTTTCTGCATGTAACCAATGTCCTGCATTTGGTATTGTTTTTATTATAGCTAATGGGAAATGATGCAAAATAGTTTCAAAATCAGCATCTAAAATATAATCCGATTTTCCTCCTCGAATGAATAATACTGGTTTGTTAAAATGGTTTTCGAACGGAAGTGCCATTCCTATTTCGGAAATTTTAGTATTGAAAACCGCTAAATTAAATCGGAAACCTAATTGTTCTGGAGTTTTCCAATATAAATTTTTTAATAAAAATTGTTTTGTCCCAAAATCTGAAATATGTTTTGTAATAATTTCATCAACTTCTCCTCTACTTGGTTTTTTTGAAAAATCAACAGCATTCAATGCAGCTAAAATGATTTGATGATGTGGCGCATAATATTTTGGGCCAATATCTGCAATTATTAATTTTTCAACAACTTCTGGATAATGAGTTGCAAATAACATAGCAATTTTTCCACCCATAGAATGCCCTAACAATATTATATCTTGTAAATTATGAAAATCGATATAGGATTTCACATCTTTTACCATGACTTCATAATTAAATTCGTCTGAATGAAAACTTTTACCATGATTTCGCATGTCTAACAAATGGATTTGATAACCCAATTGCACAAATTGCAAACCTAACGTTTTCCAATTGTCAGACATCCCTAAAAATCCATGAATAATTAAAAATGGTTTTCCTTCGCCTTCTATTTTTGAGTGCAACATTTTTTTGTATTAAAAGTTTAATCGGTTAAAAGTTAATATAGTATATGGTACAAAAGATTTTATAAAAAATTATTTCATTCCATCCTTTTACCTTTATAATTAACCCTTTAGCTTGTTCAAATACATATTCACTACATTATCTAATCCCAAATATATAGATTCCGAAATCAAGGCATGACCAATAGAAACTTCTAATAAATTCGGGATATTGTCTTTGAAAAATTTAATGTTATCCAGACTCAAATCGTGCCCAGCATTTATTCCTAAATTCAATTCATTTGCTCTGATTGCAGCTCTCACAAATGGTTCAATTGCAGCTTGATTTCCTAAACCATATTGATAAGCAAAACTTTCTGTATATAATTCAATTCTATCTGTACCCGTTTTTTTGGCGCCTTCAACCATATTTTCATTCGCGTCAACAAATATTGAAGTTCTAATGCCATTACGTTGAAATTCTTGAATTACTTCTGTCAGATAATCCTGGTGTTTTAAGGTGTCCCAACCTGCATTTGAGGTAATTGCTCCAATAGCATCCGGAACTAAAGTTACCTGATCGGGTTGGCATTCTAAAACTAAATCAATAAAATTATGTTGCGGATTTCCTTCAATATTATATTCTGTATACACAACATTTTTTAAATCTCGTGCGTCTTGATAGGTAATATGTCTTTCATCTGGACGGGGATGAATGGTAATCCCATGGGCACCAAATTTTTGAATATCTTTTGCAACTTGCAACAAATCAGGAACATTACCACCTCTTGCATTTCTCAAGGTTGCAATTTTATTAATATTAACCGATAACTTTGTCATAATTGTGTTTAATTTGTACAAAATTACAAACAAAAATAGACTAATTTGTATTTTTTACTTAATTTGCAATAGTTTTGAATTAGATACATGGATAAAATTACAGATTTTATAAACAATCAATATAAAGCTCTACAGGTTAGTGCTACTGTTGCTGATGCCGCAGATTTATTTTTGGATGTAGATTATTCTCATTTTCCAATTTTAGAACATGATATTTTTTTAGGTTCTATTTCCAAAGAAGACACAGATCTTTTTTCAGGTTCTGACGTTATAAATGATCATAAATATAATTTAACTCGTTTTTTTGTTCGAAACGATATGAATTGGTTTGATGTTTTAGAAGAATTTTCAAAAAACCATACCAATCTTTTACCTGTTTTAGATGATAAAAATAATTATTTAGGCTTTTATGAGCTAGACGATGTGCTTCATTTTTTTAACGAAACCACATTTGTTAAAGAAAACGGAAGTACTATTGTTATTGAAAAAGAAACTGCAGATTTTACATTTAGCCAAATTTGTCAAATTGTAGAAAGTAACGATGCTAAACTATTAGGTGTTTTTATTTCAAATAATTCAGGAACAAAAACGGAAATTACATTAAAAATTTCGCCAAATAATTTTAACGAAATCATACAAACATTTAGACGGTATAATTACACTATTTTATCTGAAAATCAAGAAGATGCTTATCTTGCCGATTTAAAAGAACGCTCAGATTATTTAAACAAATACTTAAATATATAAAAATTCAAAAATGAAAATAGCTGTATTTGGTCAATATTATCAAAACAACACACATTCTATAGTAGAAAAAGTAGTGGCGTTTTTAGAGCAAAATAATATTGAAATTTATATTTATAAAAATTTTTACGAGAAATTAATTGAAAATAAGGCCTTAGAATCAAAATATGTCACTTTTGATACTCACGAATGTTTGAAAAATAATTTTGATTACTTAATAAGTATCGGTGGCGACGGAACTATTTTACGAGCTGCCACATTTATAAGAAACTACAATTTACCAATTATAGGAATAAACGCCGGAAGATTGGGGTTTTTAGCAACCATACAAGAAGAAAACATCCAAAAACTATTAACTCGTGTACTAGCGAATGATTTTTCTATTTCGAAAAGAACTTTAGTTAGTTTACACGCACATCCTGAAAATGTTGATTTGGAAGACCTAAATTTTGCATTAAACGAAATTACGGTTTCCCGAAAAGACACCACTTCCATGATTACTATAGAAACCTATATAAATAATGAATATCTAAATTCGTATTGGGCAGATGGTCTAATTATATCTACTCCTACTGGTTCTACAGGGTATTCACTTAGCTGTGGTGGACCCGTAATTATGCCTACATCAAATTGTTTTGTAATTACTCCCATAGCACCTCATAACTTAACTGCAAGACCTTTAATTATTCCTGACGATTCTGAATTAACTTTAAAAATAAAAGGAAGAGAAGAACAATATTTGGTATCGTTGGACTCCAGAATAACTTCAGTTTCTAACGAAACTACTTTAACTATTAAAAAATCAGATTTTCATATTTCAATAATCGAATTTCCAGAAGAAGGTTTCTTAAGAACAATCCGGAAAAAACTACTTTGGGGAGAAGACAAAAGGAATTAATACACGAATTTTCATTTTTTTGCGTTATTACATGAAGTTAATCATCAAAAAAACTTGGTTTAAGATGGTTAGTACATCAATATTATTATATTTGCAAACTATTAAAAAAATGAAAAGATTTTTATTAAATATTATTGGGGTATTATTCTGCATCACTTCATTCGGACAAATTCACGAATTAGGAGTTTTTGTTGGTGGTAGTAATTATATTGGCGATGTTGGAAAACCAGACTATTTTTCTCCAAATGACATGGCGTTTGGTGTTTTATATAAATGGAATAAAAGCACGAGACACGCTTGGCGTTTTTCATATAAAATGGCATCTATTACAGCAAAAGATATTGAAAGTAATGCTCCTAATAGAAAATATAGAGGTTTCGAAATAAAAAACAATATCAAAGAACTATCAGCAGGTTTAGAATTTAATTTTTTGGATTTTGATTTACATGACTCTGATTATACCTTTACACCTTATGTGTATTCAGGAATTTCAGCATTTATTTACAATGAAACTTATGTAATAGGTACTGAAAGCAAAACGGATTATCAACATTACTCGTTTGCCGTTCCCATAATAGTTGGAATAAAATCAAAACTAACAAATCATTTGGTTATTGGTTTAGAAAGTGGGGCGAGATATACATTTACTGATAATTTAGACGGAAGTAATCCTAAAAATAAAAATTTCGAAACATTAAAATTTGGTAATTTAAACAACAAAGATTGGTATATTTTTACTGGGTTTACATTAACGTACACATTTGGCAAAAACCCATGTTTTTGTGCACATAAATAGAATGGAAAAAGAAATAGATAAAAATAATTTACCGAAACATTTAGCCATCATTATGGATGGCAATGGCCGTTGGGCAAAAAACCAAGGAATGTTGCGAGTATTTGGTCATGAAAAGGGAACTAAATCTGTAAAACAAACTGTTGAAAACTGTGCCAAGCTTGGTATTGAATTTTTAACGCTTTATGCTTTTTCAACAGAAAATTGGAACCGACCAAAGATTGAAGTAGATACACTAATGAAATTATTAGTTAGTACTTTAAAAAAAGAATTAAAAACATTGCAAAATAATAATATTAAGCTAAATGCAATTGGAAATTTAGATACTTTACCTTCCGGAGTTAAAAAAGAATTAGTAGAAGTTATTGAAAAAACACAAGCAAATAGTAGGATGACTTTGACATTGGCCTTAAGTTATGGTGCCAGAGACGAAATCATAAATGCTGTTAAAATAATTTCTGAAAAAGTTAAAAATAATATAATTTCAGTAGATACTATTGAAGAATCAATTATAAATCAGCATCTTTACACACAGAATATGCCAGATGTTGACTTAGTAATAAGAACAAGTGGTGAACACAGAATAAGTAATTTTCTTTTATGGCAAATTGCTTATGCTGAATTTTATTTTACAGACGTGCTTTGGCCAGACTTCAATGAACAAGAACTGCATAAAGCATTATTAAGTTATCAAAAAAGAGAAAGAAGATTTGGAAAAACTAGCGAACAAATTAGATAAATTGACAATGTTTAAAAACAAAATACTATTTTTATTTTTCCTATTCCTAATAGGAAATACAATAAAAGCACAAGAGACAACTTTAGAAAAGGGAAAAGAATATACACTTTCTGGCGTAGAAGTAATTGGAAAAGTTTCTTTTAACCAACAAACAATTATAACATTTACTGGGCTTGAAATTGGAAGTAAAATCAGAATTCCAGGTGAAGAAATTAGTTTAGCTATTACCAAACTTTGGAAATTAGGACTTTTTAATGATGTGAACTTTTACGTAAAAAAAATTGAAGGAGAAGCTATTTTTCTTGAACTAGAATTATATGAATTACCAAAACTTAATGACATAAAAATTAAAGGGGTAAAAAAAGGTAAAAGAGAAGATATTGTTAAAGAAACAGAGCTAAATAAAGGCAAAATTGTAAACGACAATTTACTTACAAATACCAAAAACTATATTGAAAATAAGTTCAAAAAAGAAGGGTATTTTAACACTAAAGTTACGATTAATACGCTAGCCGATTCTACAAATACAAAAGTAGATATGGTAGTTTTTATAGATAAAGGAAAAAAAGTAAAAATTAGTGCAATTAATTTTGTTGGGAATGAACAATTAGTAGACAAAAAACTAAAAAAATCATTTAAAAACACCAAAGAAAAAAAAGTTTACAGAATTTTTAAATCTTCAAAGTTTGTTAAAGATAAATACAAAGAAGATTTAGGAGCATTGGTAACAAAATACAAAGAAAAAGGCTACAGAGATGCCAGAGTAGTTAGTGAAAATGTAACTTACAATAAGAATAACAACAAAATAAACATTGATGTAAATATTGAAGAAGGAAAAAAGTATTATTTTGGTGATATACGATTTTTAGGAAACACTGTTTATTCAGATCAGGCTTTAAATTCAATTTTAGGAATTAAAAGAGGAGAAATTTATAATGGTGTTTTGTTAGAAAAAAGAATTGCCGACAAAACTTCACCAGATGCAGAAGATGTAACAAATTTATATCAAAATAACGGGTATTTATGGTCAAATATCAACCCAGTTGAAGTAAAAACAGAAAACGACACTATTGATTTTGAAATTAGAATTTCTGAAGGGCCAATTGCTTATTTTAATAATATAACAGTTAGAGGAAACGATAAAACCAACGACAAAGTAATTTATAGAGAATTAAGAACAAGACCGGGAGAAAAATGGAATAAAGATTTAGTTATTCGTTCTGTTAGAGAATTAGGACAATTAGGTTTCTTTGATGCGGAAGCAATTCGTCCAGAACCCGTGAATATGGATCCAGCTGCTGGAACAGTAGACTTAGATTGGACCGTTGTGGAAAAAGGTTCTAGTCAAGTAGAATTACAAGGAGGTTACGGTGCAGGAGGTTTCATTGGAACTTTAGGTTTATCATTTAATAATTTTTCTTTGAAAAATATTTTCAATAAAAAAGCATACCAACCTTTACCAATGGGTGATGGTCAAAAAATGTCATTACGCTTACAAGCTAGTCAAGGTTTTCAAGTATATAGTTTGTCATTTACTGAACCTTGGTTGGGCGGCAAAAAACCAATTAGCTTTTTTACATCACTTTCACATAGTAAACAGTTTTTATACGATTACAGAAGTAGAAATGTAACGAGAGAAAAAAGCTTTAATATTTCTACAATTACAGTAGGGTATGGAAAACGATTAAAAGTACCAGATGATTATTTTAGTATATCTAATTCTGTTTCTTTTTCTTATTATGATTTAAATAACTACAACACCGGATTATTTACTTTTGGAAATGGCGCTTCAAGAAACTTAGCATTTAGCACAACATTAACAAGAGATAGTAGAGGATTAGACCCTATTTTCCCAGACAGAGGTTCAAATTTTTCAGTATCGGCTAAATTTTCATTGCCATACTCTTTATTTAATGGTATAGATTATGCTAATTTAGGAAACAAAGAAGAATATAAATTAAGAAATAAAACTGTTTTCCCTACAGATTCAAACGGAAACGTATTGCCAGTATATGTTAATGCAACAGGTGGTAATACATTTAATTATACCGAAGCAGTTGCTGACCAAAGTTTAGTCGACCAAGAACGTTTTAAATGGTTGGAATTTTACAAAGTAAAATTTAGTGGCGATTGGTATACTAAAATATACAAGAAATTCGTATTGCGTACAAGAGCAGAATTTGGTTTCTTAGGAGCATATAATTCAGACAGAGGTGTTGTGCCTTTTGAAAGATTTTACGTTGGTGGCGACGGTTTAGCCAACTATTCATTAGATGGTAGAGAAGTAATTCAATTACGTGGATATCCAAATAATTCACTATCTTCGTCTAACGGAGGTACTGTGTATAATAAGTATTCTATGGAATTAAGATACCCAATTACAATGAAACAATCAGCCAAAATATATGCTATGACTTTTCTAGAAGCGGGTGCTGCTTTTGATAATTTTAAAACATTTGATCCTTTTAAAGTACAACGTGCAGCAGGTGTAGGATTAAGAGTATTTATGCCAGCTTTTGGATTGTTAGGTATTGATTTTGCTCACGGATTTGACCCTGTGCCAGGAGATACCGTAAAAAGTGGTTGGCAAACACACTTTATCATTGGACAACAATTTTAAAATTTTGGCACGATAGTTGAATTTAACATTTAGATTTATGAAAAAATATTTTGTTTTACTTTTTAGTTTTGTTTTATTTGCAGTACAGGCACAAAAAACAACAAAAATTGGTTATATAGATATGGATTATATTCTGGAAAAAGTTCCAGAATATGCACAAGCAAAAAATCAATTGGAACAAAAAGCAGCTACTTGGAAGCAAGAAATTGAAACTAAAAAAGCTGAAATTAAAAAACTGAAAGATGCCTTAGCTTCTGAAAAAGTATTGTTAACTAAAGAATTAATAAACGAAAAAGAAGAAGAAATAAACGTTCTTGAAAAAGAAATGCTAGATTATCAACAAAAACGATTTGGACCACAGGGCGATTTAATGATACAGAAATCGGCTTTAGTAAAACCTATACAAGACCAGGTTTTTAATGTAGTACAAGATATTGCAGAACAAAGGAAATACGATTTTATTTTCGATAAATCTTCTGATCTAACGATGCTTTTCACAGCAGAACGTTTTGATATTAGTGATTTTGTATTAAAAGCTTTAGAAAGAGCTGGCAAAAAAGTTGAACTAACTAAAAAACAGCAAAAAATTCAAGACGCAAAAGATGTAAGAGAATTTGATACTAAAGAAAATCCTGAAATATTAGAAAAAGAAAAAGCAGTACAGGCTACAAAAGACGATAGAGAAAAAAAGTTACAAGAACGTAAAGATGCTGCCGCAGCTAAGAAAAAGGAAGCAGATGATAAAAGAGCAGCCCTTTTAAAAGAAAGAGCAGAAGCACGTCAGAAATTATTAGACGATCAAAAAGCAAAAAGAGATGCTTTATTAAACAAGAAAAAAGAAAATAAATAAACAAGAATAACTAAAACAAAAATTAAATAACCCTTATTAAATTAAATTAAAATGAAACAATTAAGAACCCTATTTATTGCAATAGTAATGTTTTTTGGAGCACAAGTAACAAGTGCTCAAACTAAAGTTGGACATATTGATGTAAGTGCTTTAATGACTACTATGCCAGCTATGAAAGCAGCAGAAGCTCAATTAACAAAATTGAGAGAAGGCTATGATACTGAATACAAGAAATTAGTTGCAGAATACCAAACTAAAGCGGCTCAATACCAAAAAGAAGCTGAAACTGCAGGTGATTTATTAAATCAAACGCGTTCTCAAGAAATGCAAGACATGGGAACAAGAATTCAAAAATATCAAGATGATGCTTCTAAATCATTACAAGATAAACAAATTGAATTACAAAAACCATTAACAGAAAAAGCATTAGCAGCTATCCAAAAAGTAGCTCGTGCTAAAGGTGTTCAATATGTTTTAGACTCTACTGTTGGAAGTGGTGTTTTATTAGCTGACGGAATGGATTTATTAGCTGATGTTAAAAAAGAATTAGGTTTCTAAAAAAACTTTAAAAAAAAACTACAACTGCTCCATCTTATTTTTAGATTGAGCAGTTTTTTTTTACATTTGTTTATGGGCAATAATAATCCAATAGGACTTTTCGATTCTGGCGTAGGAGGCACATCTATTTGGAAAGAAGTACACACACTTCTGCCGAATGAAAGCACTATTTATTTGGCAGACAGTAAAAACGCACCTTATGGTCAAAAAAGTCAGGAAGAAATAATTGAATTAAGTATAAAAAATACCGAGATATTACTAAACAACAATTGTAAAATTATAATTGTAGCTTGTAATACCGCTACAACAAACGCTATAAAAGTATTAAGAGCTACATATGACATCCCTTTTATTGGAATTGAACCCGCTATTAAGCCTGCAGCATTACAGACAAAAACTCAAAAAATTGGAATTTTAGCAACACAAGGGACTTTAAATAGCGCGCTTTTTCATCAAACCGTTACTTTGTATTCAGATGTTAAAGTAGTAGAGCAAATTGGTTACGAATTGGTTCAACTTATAGAAAGTGGTGCGATGTATTCTGAAAAAATGACACAGCTTTTAAAATCGTATTTAGAACCAATGGTAGCTCAAGATATAGATTATTTAGTTTTAGGTTGTACACATTATCCGTATTTGATTCCACAAATTAAAAAATTAATTCCAAACCATATTAGAATAATTGACTCAGGAGAAGCAGTAGCTAAACAAACTAAACATATTTTAGAAGTGAATAACTTATATAATACTTCCAATGAAGTATTTCACTCCTTTTTTATTAATAATCCGCCAGATGTAATGCAAGATTTGATAGGCACTTCATTTAAAGTTGCCTATAAGGTTTTTTAGTCTTCTTTAAACCAACTGGAATACATAACATAGTTATTAGAAATTCGGTCAATTTCACCTGCAAAATCACTTGTGTCTAATACTTTTACTTTTTTTGCTGGAATTCCTGCATAAATAAAACCACTTTCAATATGTGTGTTTTGAGTTACTACACTCCCCGCTCCTATTATTGAATTACTTTCCACCACACAACCATCCATTATAATGGCACCCATTCCTACTAAAACATTATCATGAATTGTACATCCATGAACAATAGCATTATGCCCAATTGAAACATTATTTCCAATAATTGTTGGGTGTTTTAAATAAGTACAATGGATAACTGCTCCATCTTGGATATTTACTTTATTTCCTATCGAAATAAAATTTACATCTCCTCTTATTACAGCATTAAACCAAACGCTACAGTTTTCTCCAAAAGAAACATCACCTACAATAGTCGCATTTTCTGCTACATAACAATCGTCTGGAATAGCGGGTCTTTTACCTCTTACTTCTTTAATAATCATACAAAAATATTTAAAAAAAAATCCCGAAAAAATCGGGATTAAATATGTTAGTTTGAAACTGCTGGACAGTTACAGTCAAATGCTTTTGGTTTACAGAATAAGTTTAATCCAATAGTTAATTGATGATATCCGGCATTATCAAATTTAACATCTCCAATCACTTGGTTGTAAGAATAACCAAACATAAACTGTTTAAAATTAACACCTACAAACGGTGTTATGTATTGTAATTTTTGAGTATTTACAACACCTCTTTCTTTTGTATATTGTGTTCCTTCAAAACTTGTTCTGTAAGAAAGTCCCCCCCAAATATTACCAAAATCCATTGCTTTATATACTTTTGCATTTAAATCAATCGCTTTTTCACCTGTTTGTTCTGTTACTTGAAACATAAATGACGGCTCTACAGAAATATTATCCGTATCTCCAAAATTTGCACCTGCGCTCCATAAGTATTTTCTTAAGTTATCAGATTCAACTCCTGCTAAATATAATTCTCTTCTGTTAGCAATAAAATTTTTCACCGTTACATGTGTGAAAAAATCCATATAATGATAAGAAGCTCCAATATCTATATTAAAATAAGAATCTTTTTGAGTAATTCCACCATAAATTTGAGGGTCAAATACTTTAAATGCTGTCTCATCAAGCCTACTTTGGATAAATGCAGTACTTAATCCGAAAGAAAGCATATTTAAATCCGCTTTTGTACGAGAAAATAATAAATGATGCGCATATGTTAATTTAGCCCCTGATTGTGAATGGTACCCATTTCTATCGTTAAAAGCAATCATTCCCACTCCTGATTTTCCATCTTCATCTAATGCAGTATTAAAACTCATTGTTTGTAGAGATGGTGCATCTTGCTGACCAAACCATTGTTGTCTTCCCGTAACTCTTAACTTAGCACAATTTGAAGCACCTGCCATTGATGGATGGATCAAATAATAATTATCAGTTAAATAATCTGTATAAACAGCAATACCTTCTTGAGAAAATGCTGATTGAAAAAAAATAATTAGGTTAAGTAGTAATAAATTTCTTAGTTTCATAGTAATCTTGTCTTATCTTTTTAACGAAAAATGGGCTTTAAATAATTTTTGTTGATTATTTTCTGTATAGTCTATTGTAAACCAATAATCCGTTGATGGTATGTCTTCACCGTTATACTTACCGTTCCAACCTTCATCTAATGGATTAATTTGTTTCATTAGTTTTCCATATCGGTCAAATATATAAATTTTTGCGTTATGTTTTGCTTCTAATCCAATAATTTTCCACGTATCATGAATTCCATCACCATTTGGTGTAAAATATTTAGGATAATCAA
>CAZQGY010000008.1:0-76219 GCA_964593435.1 uncultured Flavobacterium sp.
CACCTGAACAAATGGTTTGATTAGCAGAAGAGAAGGCAATAGCAGGGCTAGGGTTAACTATTATGGTAAATGATTGTGATGGACCTGTACAATCAGGTGTTCCGTTTGAAAAATAAGGTGTGACTGTAATTGTACCTGATATTGCATTTGCAGTATTGTTGGTTGCATTAAACGCATTAATAGTTCCTGAACCTGATGCTGCTAATCCAATAGCTGTATTGGAGTTTGTCCAATTGTATGTAGTTGTTCCACCTGAATTGTTAGTTGAAAAAGTTACAGCAGCTGTAGTTATTCCATTACATAAAATTTGATTAGTAATTGGATTTACTTGTGCTGTTGGATTTACTGTTATGGTAAAACTTGTTGAAGCACCAGAACATGTAATACCATTGTTTGTATAACTTGGTGTTACTTGAATAGTTGCAATAATTGGGCTTGTTCCTGTGTTTATAGCTGAAAATGCTGATATATTTCCAGTACCAGATGCTGCTAAACCAATACTTGGTGTGTCATTTATCCATGTATATGAAGTAGTTCCACTAATATTTGGAGTGGCAAAATTAATAGCTGCTAAAACAAATCCATTACATACTGTTTTATTTGTTACTGTCGCTACTGTTGCGGAAGGATTTACAATTATTGTATAAGTTACTGGTGTACCATTACATGTAATAGAATTTGTATATTGCGGTGTTACTGTAATAGTTGCTGTAATAGGAGTTGTACCATTATTTACAGCAGTGAAAGAAGGCATGGTATCTGTACCATTGCTTATTAAGCCTATAGATGGTGTGTTATTAACCCAGTTGAAAATTGTAGTTCCATTAGAAATATTCGTTGAGAAAGATAATGCTGGAACTGTATCACCATTACAAACAACTATATTTGAAACGTTGTTAACTTGACCTCTAGGATTTATAGTTATGGTAAATGTTTTAGAAGAACCTATGCAACTTTTCCCCCCATCTGTGAAAGTAGGTGTGATTGTTATGGTTGCTACTATTGGATTTATTGTATTATTTATAGGAGTAAATACTGGAATGTTTCCTATACCTGAAGCGCTAAGCCCTATTCCTAAAGTATCATTTGTCCAAGTATAACTTGTTGTTCCACTAGTATTTGTACTGGTAAATGGAATTGCTGTTGATGCTGCTCCAGCACAAAACATAAAGTTATTTGGTTGGTTAACTTGACCAGTAGGATTTACGGTAATTGTAATTGTTTTAGGTGTACCTGCACAACTTACTCCGCCATTTTCAAAAGTAGGCGTGACTGTAATTATAGTACTTATAGGAGCGGAAGTAGTATTAATTGCTGTAAATACAGGTATATTTCCATTTCCTGAAGTTGTTAATCCCACAGCAGTGTTGCTGCTAGCCCATGCATAAGTTGTAGTTCCTCCAGTATTTGTAGTTGAAAAATTAGTGATGGTTACAGTGTCACCATTACAAACAACTTGTCCTGGAATAGTATTAACTTGCCCTTGTGGATTGATTGTGATTGTAAATGTTATGGGAGTTCCTGTACACGAAGTAGCTCCACTAGTATTAAATGGTGTCACTGTAATGATTCCTATTATAGGTGTATTTCCAGTGTTTGTTCCTACGAAACTAATTGCAGAAGTTCCATTAGCTCCAAGTCCGATTGCAGGATTGCTATTCGTCCACGAGTAATTTGTGGCAGATGTTCCTGAAAAAGAAATAGGTCCAATATTTTCATTATGACAAACAACAATATTCGAGTGAGTATTGACAGTCGGAGTTTGAATGACTGAAATTGTTACGGTATCTATTTCTGGATTACAAGGTCCTGGAGGGTCATTTGTAGTTAAAGTTAACACAATAGTTCCAACAAATCCTGGAGGAGGAGAATACGTACTTGTTAAACTTGTAGCATCTGAAAAAGTTCCGCCATTAGATGATGTCCAGCTTCCTGATGAAGCGGCACCGCCAACAATTCCATTTAATTGTAAGGATGCATTCTGACATATTGGATTGTATGTACCGGCATCCGCTGTAGCTTGTGCATTTACAACTACTTGAAATGAAATTGTTTTGGCAGGACAAGGTCCTGAAGGATCATCAGAGGTTAATGTAAAAGTTATTGTTCCGGTATAATTGGTTGGTGGTGTATAGGTTGGTGATAATGCTGTTATGCTTGGTGAAAATGTTCCACCTGTTATGGAAGCAGTCCAAGTTCCTGTAGTAGCCCCGCCAGTGATCGATCCTGTTAATGGAATTTCGGTATTTAAACAAGTGGCACTTGGTCCTGATGCCGAGATTTGAACAGCTGGGTTTACAATTATACTACTGGAGAACGTATTACTACCACATTCATTAGTAAGTGTTAAGGTGTAATTATATGTCCCCGCAGTTGTAAAAGTTACAGTTGGACTACTTGAAGTTGTACTAGAAATTGATGTTGGTGGATTACTTCCAAAATCCCATAAATAGGTAACAGCTTGTGTAGCATAACAATTAAAAACAGTTGGATTTAAAGTTATAGTAGCTCCATCGCAAATAGTTTGTGATGTTAAAGTAGTTTTAGGTTTGTCTTTTATAGTTATTGTTTTAATTTTTATATCAGGTTGACATAAAGTTCCACTAACAGCATTCTGTAGTGATGTTGTTAATTGTATAGTGTATACTCCTGCGCTAGTAAATGTGATTTCAGGTTCAAAAGAGGAAGCCGTACCCGTGGTAAAACTCCAACCAGGATTACTAGCATTAGGACAATTTTGAGGATTGGTATGGGTTACTTGCCACGCATACAAATTAGTATTTGTACAACCTGGTAAACTAGATAAATTATCTAAAGTTACAGTAGTTGGGGCGCATCCTGTTAAATTACTAGTCATAAAATCAGCAATGACTTCTGGGTTAACACAAATGGTTTTTGTTTGAGAGGTAATTCCGCAACTATTTGTGCCAGAAGTAAATAGAGTAATCGAGTAACTACCAGGTAAATTAAAAGTAATATTTAAAGTATTTGTTGCTGAGTTGGTCCAAATAGACGGATTGTTTGGGAGATTCGCATTAAATCCCAAATTACCTATAACGGTTACATAGGGATTTGCATTTAGTACTCCGGTTACACCAACTGTTAATAAACCCGCTGGCCCTATTATTTGCCAATATCTTTTATAGTTTTGAGAACAAGTAAAAGTTGGACTCAAACCAATATTTGTTCCGGGTGCAGTTGTGTCTGTGAATTCAATAGATGTATTAACACAAATTTGATTATTTGATGGATTAGCTGTAATACTAGCTATAGGCTTGGATTGAATGTTTATTGGACCAATAGCACTCGAACTGGTACCACATGGATTGGATACTGTGATGGAAGCTTGAAATGAGTTTGGATACAAAGTTCCATTGATATTAGAGCCTGTCCCACAAGAAATAGAGGTAAATAGATGTGTTACGAAAAATCCAGGACTTGTTACTTGAGCATGTGTAAATATTTGTGGTAATGTACCGTCATTAACCTCAAAAGTATAAATAGTTTCTGCAGTATTTTGTGGTCCCGGAATAATACTATATTGAACACTTCCTGGATTACATAAGATAGGAAGTCCATAATTTATAATAGATGCTGTTGGGTTGATACCTATAAACACATTATATGTATTAACAAAAACACATCCCGATGGTTGAATAACTGTATATGTAATTTGGAACAAACCATTGGATGAATAAGCATGAAAATCATCTACAATGTTTGCAGCAGTTACATTAGTATTCGGTGAGCCATCACCCCAATCGATTATATGTTGAGTTGTTGGACTGGTATTGATTGTATTGGTAGAAAAAAGAAACAAACTACCTGAAGACCCATTTGCACAATAATTAAAATAATTATTATTATTAAAATTGCCAATTACCCAACCAGAATTTGGAGCAATAGTAATAACAGGATTACTTAAAGAAGCATTGGTAACTACTACATTCACAGTACTACTAGAACCATTAACTGATAATATTGTTGTATAATTTCCAGCAATTGTATAAGTTATAGTATGTGGCCCTGCAGAAGCAGATGAAGTGATATCCCCACCCGGAAAAGACCAAGCATATGTTGGATTGGTTCCTACTCCAGTAGATGTGTCAGTATAGGTAATGGATTGGCCTTGGCAAATGGTAATCGTACCACCAACTGCAGCTGGATTTGTAGTAAAACTTGTAGCTATAACATAATTCATTTCAGTATTAACTGAATCTGCAAATAGTATATTTGAAAATAACCCACAGAATACTAAAGCTAGCATACCAACTTTTTGAATCATAAAATTTTTAAAAAACGATGAATCTCTATAATATCCCCACATAATAGATTTTTATTTTAAAAAAGTTGCTAAAATTGACCAAAAATGTTAGAAAAGCTTTTGCTATTTAATATTTATTTAGAACTTCTAATTAGAAATGTATTTCAAACAAATATAGTTTATTTTTTTAGAGTACATGTAACTAAATTCATTTTTAGATTAACAAAATGTAATTTTTTTTTTGATGAAATAATTAGCGTTACTTAATGATTGTCTATCAATTTAATTAATTTTAATTGGTTGAAAATTTCGTTTAATACACAATTAAGCTAGGTTTTGTAATTTCAAAATTTTGTAAGCCGAAATCGGAAGTAGAAAGAGCATTTGTTTTAAACATGGAATTTCCATCAGGAATGTTAGGATAATAAGATAGTGAAAATTGAAACGAGCTAAAAACAAGAAAGTCATTACTGATAATTAAACCCATGCTTATTTGCGAATACAATTTACTTTTATTGAAACCAATATTTTCTTGTCCTAACATTCCTGCTGTGTAACTCATGTATGGATTTAATCGAAAACCTAAAAGATGCCAAGGGGAATAGCCTTGGGATTGTATGGTTATTAGTAGTTTTTTGGTTCCAAATAATGTATTGCTGCTAAATCCTTCAATACCGTTTCGGTCTTCGTTTAACGAAAGTTTATCGTAATTAGAATTTAATCGGTTATTGCCCACAATTAATTGGGGTTTTACAAAATGTCTAAATTTCCATTTTCCATATTCATGTAAATTTGTGAAATAAATTAGTTGCAAACTGGTGGCAGTTTGATTGGTTTTCCCCAAATCTAAAAAGGTGCCAAATTCTAAATTACCACTTAAATAACCAAATTTATAAAATCTACCTAACGCCATTTTTCCTCCAGCATAAAATTTGTATTTGTCATATTTTTTCTGATATCCTGTGGTAACACTATATACAAAGCCAGATGCCACATCTTCTACCACATTAAAGTTGAAAATATATTTGTCTTGTGTAAATTTTCTTGATGTAATTCCTAAACTAATTAAATATAATTTTTCTACTGCATAAATACTTAAGCTATCTGCACTTACAAAAGGTGTATCGCTATAATTTTTATTAAAATATCGGGCACTTGTAATAAAATTTGTAGTTCTATCGTATTCGGAATTACCTTTATTTATTTGAAAAGATCGTCCTGTCCAATACTCTTGATAATTAAATTTTGAGTTTTGAATTCTTTGTGATTGATTTGAATCTAAAGTGCTGATTTTGCTTAAATTTTGTCCAAACTGAATTCCACCTGCCCATCTTGTATATGAAGAAAAGAATGGTCTTTCAATCGTTACAGATTTATCGTAATTTCTATCAAAATCAATCTCATATTTTAGTCGAGTATTAATAAATGAATTTTTTATGGTAGGAACAAAATAATTAAAGCTATATCCAAATTGTTTGCTGGTTAAACTTTTGGTGTACGAATTAGCAAGTTCGTGTCCTAAACCAAATACATTTTTTTCTTTTAAATAAAATTTTGTTTTAGTGGTAGTAGGCGATACATCTGGTGCCAAACTCCAAGAATCCAAAATTGTAATAAGCACATCTACAGAATCTTGTGCAACTAATTTTATTTCAGAAGACACACTTCTGGCAAATCGTTGGCTTCTAATTATTCTTTCAGATTCTTTCATTAAAAGCGAATCTAACGGTACGTTTTTCTTAATAAGTAGTAAATTTTTAATTGCAAATTGTTTTGTTTTTAAATGTAACGAATTTCCCGCTTTTTCAATAAATTTTCTTGGTAGTTTTGTGGTGTCAGTATCAGAATTTCCAAATGGATCTAACGTTTTTATTTCGATATTTCGAATAATTTTCCCTTCAAAAGTGAGGTAGTTTTTGGTTTGCGTTTTTTGAAAATTACTTTTTGTTACTTTTTCTATTTCTACCGAATGAAAAATAAGTTTATGAATAAATTTGGTAAACTTTCTTTTTTTAGAATATTTTTCTATCGCTCGATAGCCTTTTGAAGTATCTTTTTGTACCTGATTTTCTTGTGCTAAGGCAAATTGATAACTAAATAGTATCAATAAGTAAATGCCTATTTTGTGTTTGAAAATCATTATTGTTTTAATTTTCAAAAATACTATTTAATTTCATAGCATACTATATTATATGTGAATTATGAAATTTTTAATAATTATTCTAAAACTAATTACTTTTAAGTTTGTATACGGACACATTAAATATAAAATAGATGAAAATATTATTTTTAAACCTGCTAATTTTCCTATTATGTTTTACAAGTGTAGGACAAAATACGCAAACAGAAACCAAAACTAAAACAGTTACCATAGAAGATTCTGAAGGCATACATAAAACTGTGAAAACTGAGATAGTTAAAAAAGACCAAAAAATTGAATTAGGTAAGGAAACTACTAATTCTATTAATATACCTACAATTGATTCGCCTATTTTTGTAACTACTACCACTAAAATCATCAATCCAGATGGCACTACCAGAACCGTACAATTGGATAGAAGTGGGTTTTATGAAAATAACGGAAGAATTTATGTTTTAACGCTTGATGCCTCAGGTTATATTCTAACTCATGGCGATACTAAACCTGCTTTGTTGCGAAAAACATCTATAAATAGTTACATTTATACTATAGGAACTAAAATGGCTGTTGCTTATTTTGATAGTAATGAAAATTTAATTGTGGAATTTTATGATGAATTATCCAATCAAATTATAATTGAAAAATACAATCATATTAAAAAGTAACTAATAGAAAATATTCTATGTAACATATATCACATTTCATTATTTTAGAAGCGCTATCTTTGTGAAAAAAATAATAGTATATGTTTGTATTTTTAAAAAATTTATTATCATTTAAATGTCCACGTTGTCACGAAGGAAAACTGTTTATAAATAAATGGTATAGTTTTCCAAACGGAAATAAAATGGTTGAAAGATGTAGTGTTTGTGGCCAAAGAACGGAACTTGAACCTGGTTTTTTCCAAGGAACGGGTTATGTTAGTTACGGTTTAACCGTTGGTTTTTCGTTAATTACATTTGCAATTTGGGTATATGTAACGGGTTATACGCTTCAGAATAAAGAAATTTTTTGGTGGTTGCCAGTTAATATTTTCTTTTTAATTCTATTACAACCTTGGATTATGCGTTTATCTAGAATTATTTGGTTAACGGCATTTTTTCATAGTGACGATGAATTTTTCGATTAAAAAGAATCTTATGATAATTATCACAATTTTATTTAAAAATTACTACTAAATTTGTATCGTATTTAAATGAAAATGATTTCAATTTCCATTTAAAAATTAATTGATATATGAAAATAGAACAAATTTATACAGGTTGTTTGGCACAAGGTGCCTATTACATTACTTCAAATGGCGAAGCAGCTATAATCGATCCATTACGCGAAACAGCTCCTTATATGGATAGGTTGTCGGCAGATAATGTAAAACTAAAGTATATTTTTGAGACACATTTTCATGCTGATTTTGTTTCAGGGCATTTAGATTTAAGTACGCAAACCGGAGCGAAAATTGTTTACGGACCCACTGCAAAACCAGAATTTGATATTATTTCAGCTGGAGACAATCAAATATTTGAAGTTGGAAATATTAAAATAAAAGTACTACATACGCCTGGACACACCATGGAAAGTACGTGTTATTTATTGATAGATAAAAACGGAAAAGATACGGCATTGTTTTCTGGTGATACGTTATTTATTGGCGATGTTGGTCGACCAGATTTAGCTCAAAAAGCAGCATCCATGACACAAGAACAATTGGCAGGGATTTTATTTCACTCTTTACGAGATAAAGTAATGACATTAGCAGATGATGTAGTTGTTTATCCAGCACATGGAGCGGGATCGGCGTGTGGTAAAAACATGAGCAAAGAAACGGTTTCCACAATAGGTGAACAAAAACAAAAAAATTATGCGTTGCGTGCCAATATGACTGAAATAGAATTTATTGCAGAAGTTACAGATGGTTTATTGCCTCCGCCAGCTTATTTTGGTATGAATGTAGCTATGAATAAAAAAGGAATTCCTTCTTTTTCATCAGTTTTAAATAACGGAAAAAACGCTATTGATGTTGCCGACTTTGAACAACTTGTTGAAGACAGTGGCGCTTTGATTTTAGATACCAGAAATGCAGCAGATTTTTCAAAAGGGTTTGTACCTCAATCCATAAATATTGGTATTAGTGGTGACTTTGCGCCTTGGGTGGGTGCTTTAATTGCCGATGTAAATCAACCAATCGTTTTAGTGACAGATTCAGGAAAAGAAGAAGAAACCGTTACACGATTATCTCGAGTGGGTTTTGATGCTGTTTTAGGCCATTTAAAAGGTGGTTTTGAAGCATGGAAATCTGCTGGATTTGATGTGGATACTGTACATAGAATTACCGCATATCAATTTGAAAATGAAGTTAAAATTGGCGAAAGCAAAATTATTGACATCAGAAAAGAAAGTGAGTACGAAGCAGAACATATTGAAGACGCTTATAGTAAACCTTTAGCTTATATTAATGACTGGGTGAAAGACATCAATCCAAACGAACACTTTTTTATGCATTGTGCTGGGGGCTACCGCAGTATGATTGCGGCTTCAATATTACAAGCGCGTGGATTTAGAAATTTTTCAGAAATTGAAGGTGGTTTTAATGCTATTTCTAATACAAATTTACCTAGAACTGACTTTATGTGTCAAAGTAAAGTTTTGTAAATATTTTATAATTATAATTAAGTTTTCAAAACCGATTCTATTTCTTGAATCGGTTTTTTTTATTTAGTTTTACAACATCAAAATAAAAAGAAATGAGTCACGGAAAATTAAGAGAAGATAGTACTTGCCAAAATTGTGGCGATTCTGTTACTGTACGTTTTTGTCCATCATGTGGGCAAGAAAATACAGAAACTAAGAAATCCTTTCATTATTTGTTTACCCATTTTTTAGAAGATTTGATTCATTATGATTCCAGCTTTTGGAAAGCACTTAAATATTTATTATTTCAGCCAGAAAAACTGGCATTAACATATTTGTCGGGCAGAAGACAAGCATTTATGGCGCCTGTTCGATTATTTATTTTTATTAATATAATTTCGTTTATTATTTTTAGTTCGTTTACTTTTAAAGAAATTGAAAGTGAAATTTCTCAAGAAATTGCAAAATCGGAAAGAAAAGAAGACAGTTTAACAGGAAAAAAATACGCGTTAAAAGAAAATCAAAAAATTGATAAAACGGAAACTCAAACAATTAATTCTAATAATTCTTTTTTTAAGGAAAAATTTAAAAAATTAGAAGAAAATTATACAACTAAACAAATCTTTCAAAAAGTATTTCAAAAAATAGCACAAAATTTGCCAAAGTTTTTATTCTTAGTTATGCCGTTTTTTGCTTTAACATTATGGCTCACTCATGATAAAAAGAAATGGTGGTATTTTGATCATGGAATATTTACCTTTCATTATTTTTCGTCTTTTTTGTTACTTTTGAGCCTAACTACACTAATAAATCAAATACTAGGCTTTTTTAATTATGAAACAAATGGAGATTTTATTAGTATAGTATTTTTGTACTTAAACTGTTTATTTATAAAGGCTTTTGTGATTTTTTATAAAGAAACTTGGATTAAAAACTTATTTAAATTGTCAATAATTTATTTATTAAACACAATTATTTTCATGTTTATTTTCATATTATTTGGTATTTACATCTTATTAATTCTATAATGAAAAAAGTAATACTTATCACTGGTGGTTCATCAGGAATTGGAAAAGCCATTGGCGAATTTTTATTAGATAAAGAATATATTGTGTATGGCACAAGTAGAAACGCCGCTGCAATTTTTAATTCTAAAATTAATTTGATTGATTTAGATGTTAGGAATTCAGAATCTGTACAAGCATGTATTGCAAAAATTATAGAATTAGAAGGTAGAATTGATGTATTAATAAATAATGCAGGCGTCGGAATTACAGGACCACTTGAAGAAATTCCTTTAGAAGAAATTAAAAATAATTTTGAAACCAATGTTTTTGGACCTATAGCTACCATGAAAACGGTTTTGCCTCAAATGCGACTTCAAAAAAGTGGTTTAATTATCAACATCACATCCATAGCGGGTTATATGGGATTGCCTTTTAGAAGTATTTATTCTTCATCAAAAGGTGCTTTGGAATTAATTACCGAATCGTTACGTATGGAAACTAAATCCTTTGGAATTCATATTACCAATGTAGCTCCAGGTGATTTTGCTACCGATATTGCATCTAGACGATTTCATGCTCCAGTTCAAAAAGGTTCGGCTTATGAAACAGTATATCAAAATCAGTTAAATATGATGAATGCACATGTTTCTGGTGGAAGTAATCCTTTAGAAATGGCTGTAGCTATACATAAAATTATTGAATCCAAAAATCCTCGTATTCATTATAAAGTAGGCGCATTTATGCAAAAATTTTCCATTGTTTTAAAGCGTATTTTACCTGATAAAATGTACGAAAAAATCCTAATGAATCATTACAAATTATAAAATCAAAATGTAGAATCTGTAAAAAGAAATAGAATATTGTATTTCAATTTCCTACTTTTGTAGTCTCAAACAACACACAACAAATTTAAATTCAAAAAACATGAAATTTTTTATTGACACAGCAAATTTAAAAGACATTGCTGAAGCACAAGCATTAGGTATTCTTGATGGCGTAACTACAAATCCATCATTAATGGCTAAAGAAGGTATTACAGGAAAAAATAATATCTTAAAGCATTATGTAGACATCTGTAACCTGGTTGATGGCGATGTAAGTGCAGAAGTAAATGCCTTAGATTTTGAAGGTATGGTAAAAGAAGGTGAAGAATTAGCCGATTTACACGACCAAATTGTGGTAAAATTACCTATGACTAAAGAAGGAATTAGAGCGTGTAAATATTTTTCTGATAGAGGAATTAAAACTAATGTTACTTTAATATTTTCAGCTGGTCAAGCTTTATTGGCTGCTAAAGCCGGAGCAACTTATTGTTCTCCATTTTTAGGACGTTTAGATGATATTTCAACTGACGGATTAAATTTAATTGATGAAATTCGTCAAATTTATGACAACTATAGTTTTGAAACCCAAATTTTAGCCGCTTCAGTTCGTCACACAATGCATGTTGTAAACTGCGCCAAAATTGGTGCTGATGTAATGACGGGGCCGTTGTCTTCAATTACAGGGTTGTTAAAACATCCGCTTACTGATTTAGGAATTACTCAATTTGTAGCAGATTTCGAAAAAGGAAATAAATAATATTTTTATATATTAAAAAGGCGTCCCGATTTATCGAGACGCCTTTTTTTATGCATTTTTATTAACTAATTGCTATTGCAAATAACTTTCAAAATTGGCATCAAACAAGCTTACAAAAGCATTGTTTATAGTGCCATTTTTATTTACAATTAGTGTTCGGTATACTTTATTAATTACCCATTTATTTTGTAATTCTTCAAAATCTATGGCTCTTAATTCTATGGAATTGGAATATTTTTTTGCTTTAATTTCTTTTAACCAATCTTCTTGAGTGTTATTAATATTTATGGCAATAAATTGAATGTCTGGATATTTTGCTTTTAGTTCATCTACTTTTTTATGCGAATAGAAAGAATGTGAATCTGATTGTTTGGTCCAAAAATAAATAATTGTTTTTTTAGTAATTAGGTCATTAATTTGAACTCTTTTATTGTTAGTATCCAATACATTAATTTCTGGTAACGCGTTATTATTTCTTAGTTTTTGAATATTATTTGCCGTTTGCATTACTTTAACTTTCATCTTCTCATCTGACACCATTTTTGAATATAAGGTAAAAAACTTTCCGTTATTTATGGAACATTGATCAGAAAGTAAATACATGTTGGCAATATTGTTTACAACTAAATTTTTAACGTGTTTGTTTTTAATCAGCGTATCTACAATTTCAAGTTTCTTAATATTGTTTTCTAAACTCATATCGTCTAAATTTCCTTTACTTTTAGTTAGAACAATATTATTTAACATGCTTGTCATGTAATTGATAAATGGAGAATAATATAATAAATTAGACTTATTTACATCAATTTTTTTTCTGTAATTGTAATACGATTTTGGTAATTTTGTTTTGATGTTTTCACCTGTTTTAAATTCGTGTACAATAGGGAAAAGTTCTTTTTTATAGGCATAATTTAATAAAATATTGGCTTTTGCTACTTCGTCAAATTCTTCAGACCAGTTAATAAATGATTTTCTTTTATTGTATAAATTTTTAATATTTTGATCGGAAGAATCTATATATTTTGAAAATATTTTTTCAGGTTTTTCATATACATCAAACAAGTTGTTTTTTAAATGCATGTCTTTTAAAAATAATTCCATCATAAAATTATTTTTTTCATCTCCTCGTCCGCAAAACATTAAGGTATTATCAAAATCATTGCTATTTAGACGAATCATTAGACTGTCATTTTTGTCAAAAAAAACATATTGATACTCTGGATCATGTTTAAAGCTATACAAACCAGGAGTTAACGAATCGAATTTATGAAAAAAGCGATTATTTTTATCTAAATAAAAAGTATCCACAACTTTGTCGTTTTTCATAAATACCACAAAATTATTCTTTGGATTTTCAATTTCACCACCAAAATAGGCAACATGATTTTCACCCATTAAACCATCTTTACAAGACGTTAATGAGGTAATAATAAGTAAAGATAGAATGTAATTAATGTAAACGTAATTTTTTTGCATAGTTTCATTTTATAATCAAAACAAATGTATTTGTTTTTAAATAGTTAAGATGTTAATGTAGCGTTAAAAATACCAAACAGAATATTAAAATAAAACTGTGAAAACTCGTTGCTTTTTGCTAATTTTGCAACAAATTAAAATAAAAAATACATGCTTACAATTTCAAATTTATCTGTACAATTTGGTAAAAGAATTTTATTTGATGAAGTAAATACCACATTTACTCAAGGAAACTGTTATGGGATTATTGGTGCCAATGGTGCAGGTAAATCTACATTCTTAAAAATCATAGCTGGTGAATTGGATCCTACTTCCGGAAGAGTAATTTTAGAACCAGGAAAGCGTATGTCGGTTTTAAACCAAAATCACAACATGTTTGATGAATTTACGGTTTTAGACACGGTATTAATTGGTAACAAAACGTTACACGCTGTTAAATCTGAAATGGATGCTTTGTATGCAGATTACGATGATAAAAATGCGGATAGAATAGGTGAGTTGCAATTGCAATTTGACGAAATGAATGGTTGGAATGCAGAAAGTGATGCGGCTACATTATTATCAAATTTAGAAATTGAAGCGGAACATCATTATACTCTGATGGGAGAAATGGACGGAAAATTAAAAGTTCGTGTGTTGTTAGCTCAAGCGTTATTTGGTAATCCTGATGTATTGATTATGGATGAGCCTACCAATGATTTGGATTTTGAAACCATCGGTTGGTTAGAAAATTTCTTAGCCAATTATGAAAATACGGTTTTAGTAGTGTCGCATGACCGTCATTTTTTAGATGCGGTTTGTACACATATTTCAGATATTGATTTTGCAAAAATTACGCATTATTCAGGAAATTATACTTTTTGGTACTAAAGTAGCCAATTAGCGGCGCGTCAGAAAGCCCAACAAAACAAAAAAGCAGAAGAGAAAAAAGCCGAATTAGAAGAGTTTATTCGTCGTTTTAGTGCCAATGTGGCAAAATCAAAACAGGCTACTTCTCGTAAGAAAATGATTGAAAAATTAAACTTAGATGAAATTAAACCATCAAGTAGAAGATATCCGGCCATTATTTTTGAAACCGAGCGTGAAGCAGGAGATCAAATTTTAAACATACAAAATTTAGCAGCTTCTCAAGATGGTGACGTTTTATTTAAAGACGTTCATTTAAATATGGCTAAAGGTGATAAGATAGTTGTTTTCTCTAAAGATTCTCGAGCAACAACTGCTTTTTATGATATTTTAAATGGTTTGAAAAAACAAGATTCAGGAACGTTTGATTGGGGTATTACTACAACACAATCGTATTTACCAGTTGAAAATCATAGCTTTTTTGATGGTGTTGATTTAAATTTAGTAGATTGGTTACGCCAATGGGTAAAAACAGAAGAAGAACGCGATGAAGTGTATGTTCGTGGTTTTTTAGGAAAAATGATTTTCTCTGGTGAAGAAGCTTTGAAAAAATGTAATGTCCTTTCTGGAGGTGAAAAAGTACGTTGTATGTTGTCTCGAATGATGATGATTCGTGCCAATGTTTTAATGTTAGACGAACCTACCAATCACTTAGACTTAGAATCAATTACTGCATTTAATAACTCGTTAAACAACTTTAAAGGCTCTATTTTATTAACAACACATGACCATGAATTTGCTCAAACCGTTGGAAATAGAATTTTAGAAATTACGCCAAATGGTGTTATCGACCGTTACATGACATTTGATGAATATTTAGAAGACGATAAGATTAAAGAATTATGTACTAAAATGTATTCGTAATTTATGATTTACGATTTTGGATTTACTATTTGCGATTTGATATTAATATAAAATCCCAAGTTTTGCTCGGGATTTTTCGTAAATCGTATATCTAAAATCGTAAATAAGATTATTCTTCCAATAAATCAGGTCTTCTGGCTAATGTGTGTTCGTAGGCTTTTTGTTCCCGCCATTTTTCAATTTCTGGAAAGTTGCCGCTTAATAAAATTTCAGGAATTTTCATCCCTTTATATTCTGCAGGTCGGGTATAAATTGGTGGTGACAATAAATTATCTTGAAAACTATCAGTTAGGGCAGAGGTTTCATCATTCAAAACTCCAGGAATCAATCGAAATAAGGCATCGCATAAAATTACAGCACCTAATTCGCCACCCGATAACACATAATCACCTATTGAAATTTCTTTAGTAATATGCATATCGCGCACACGTTGGTCTACACCTTTATAATGTCCGCATAAAATTATTAAATTTCCTAACATCGACATAGAATTCGCCATTTTTTGGTTTAGCGTTTCTCCGTCTGGTGTCATGTATATGATTTCGTCATATTCACGTTCGCTTTTTAGTTTTGTAATACAATCGTCAATAGGTTGAATAGTCATCACCATACCAGCACCACCACCAAATTGGTAATCGTCCACGCTTTTTTGCTTGTTTGTACTGTAGTCGCGTAAATTATGAAAATGGACTTCCACCAAGCCTTTATCGATAGCTCTTTTCATCATCGAACCTTCAAACGGACTTCTAATTAATTCTGGTAAAACGGTAATAATATCTACACGCATGGGGATTTTGTTTTTTCTGTTTCAGGTTTCAAGTTACAAAGGTAAACAACAAAAACATGAAACATGAAACTTGAAAGAATTAATTTAAACTCCAAATTGTCTTAAATGATGATCAATATGTTTCCAATGTAGATTATTCCATTCATCGGCAGTCATGTTGCCCCAAAAAGGATGTTTTTTACAACTGATAGCTTCAAAACCACTTTGAAAACGAGAAAAATTAGTTATTAATTCATTTTTTATTGTTTCAAAATCGAAATTAGTATAGTATTTAAATTCTTTAGCCGTAGGACTGTTCTTGTCAAATTGCGGCTTTTTTAGAATCATTTTTTTCATCATAGGTGCTAAAATTTTCCAAATAAACGGAATGCTTAGTTTTTTTTCGTTAAATGCAACTAAAACAGCATCGTTACAATGTTTTAGCATTTGATCAACACTCATTTTTCCCCATAATGCTTTCGATTCTGGATTTAATTTTTGTATTCTAGTAATAATTTCTTGGTTGTCTGTTGGGTTAAAGATTGATTTCATGTTTAATTATTTTTTGATATTAATACTCTAATTTACCAACAATAGAATACATCATCGGAATTTTATTTCCGAATTTTTTAATCCGAAATTTACCAGTTTCAAATTCTTCAGTATGACTAAAACAGTTATAATGTGAGTAGTTGTATTCTTGAAAATTTTTAATGTTAATATTTTGTTTTATAAGTGATTGAAATACTTCACTTAAACTATGATTCCAGGTTATTGTTTTGTATTCTACAGCAACATATCTATCAGCAAACGTTCCTGTTTCTTCTTCATAAATAGGTTCAGATTTAAAGTAATTGTAAAAAACTTCATTAAAATCATTATCGTACATCCATACTACAGGATGAAACTCGAAAAACACTAATTTTCCGTTAGGTTTTAATGCGCCTGCAATTACTGAAGCCCATTTATCTAAATTTGGTAGCCAACCAATGGTGCCATAACTAGTATAGACGATATCATATTTTTCAATAATGTGTTGTAGCGTATCATAAACATCACAACAAATAAATTCTGCATTTAACCCTAATTTTTCATTTAATGCTTTGGCTTTTGCAATTGCTTCTTCAGAAAAATCAATTCCGGTTACTTTTGCACCTAATCTCGACAAAGACAAACTATCTTGACCAAAATGACATTGTAAATGTAAAATTTTTTTTCCGGTTACATCACCTAAAGCTTCTAAATCAGTTTGTGGTAATGTAATTTTTCCGTTTAAAAACTGTTCTTGTTCGTAAAAATCAGAATCTATATGAATGGCCACTTTATTGTTCCAAGTTTGTTTGTTAATTTGAAGGTAATTTTCTGATTTCATTTTGATATATTTTGAGTAAAAACCAATCAAATATAGGTAAAAAAGTAGTAAATTTGTACTTTAATTTAAAAATAAAAAGCAATGCAAGACGGAATTTACGCTAAATTTAATACAGCAAAAGGTTCAATTTTAGTAAAGTTAACTCACGATAAAACACCTGGAACGGTTGGAAACTTTGTAGGTTTGGCTGAAGGTCAATTAGAAAATAAAGCAAAACCAATGGGTACTCCATATTATAATGGTTTGAAATTTCACAGAGTTATTCCAGATTTTATGATTCAAGGTGGTTGTCCTCAAGGTCAAGGAACAGGTGGTCCTGGTTACCAATTTGATGATGAATTTCACCCTGAATTAAAACATGATAAACCAGGCGTATTATCTATGGCTAATGCTGGACCTGGAACTAATGGTTCTCAGTTTTTTATCACACATGTTCCAACAAATTGGTTAGATGGTAAACATACTGTTTTTGGTCATGTTGTAGAAGGACAAGATGTAGTGGACGCTGTGGCTGGAAATGATGCATTGGATTCTATTGAAATTATTAGAGTAGGTGCTGAAGCTGAAAAATGGAATGCTATTGAAGCGTTTAGAACATTTGAAGGTTCTCGCGAAAAAAGAATTTTAGAACAAAAACAAGCTGCAGAAGCAGCTATGGAAAAATTAGCCGCTGGTTTTTCAAAAACAGAAAGTGGTTTACGTTACCAAATTATTCAAAAGGGTAGTGGGAAACAAGCTGAAAAAGGTAAAAAAGTTTCTGTGCACTATCAAGGCGCTTTAGAAAATGGACAAGTTTTTGACTCTTCATACAAAAGAAAACAACCAATTGATTTTCAATTAGGAGTAGGGCAAGTTATTGAAGGTTGGGATGAAGGAATTGCCTTATTGCAAGTAGGTGATAAAGCTCGTTTTGTAATTCCATCGTATTTAGGATATGGAAGTTCAGGTGCTGGAGGTGTAATTCCACCAGATGCTACTTTAGTATTTGACGTGGAATTAATGGATGTGAAATAACATATCGTTTAATATAAAAATCCGTTTCGATGCCAAATCGTTACGGATTTTTTTTATATTTGAAAATCTAAAAATAAAATAATGAAATCAAGCGTATTAATTGGATTAGTGGTTGTATCTGTTGTATTTGCCTGTGCACCAAAAAAAGTTGTTGTAACTGAGGAAATTCCTGTTTTTAAAGAAATCGCAGCTGAAAAGTTAGAAATAACAGCAGAAGTTATAGCTGAAGGTAAAAATTTATACACTACCAGTTGTGCAGATTGCCATAGCTTATACGAAAAAGAAAGCTTTACTGCAGAACAATGGAAGCCAATTGTTATACGCATGCAAAAAAACACCAAACTTAACGATTTGCAACGTGAAAAAATTTATGCATATTTAACAACTCCGCAATTTTAATATATTGTAAACCCACTTTGGTTCGTTTTTTGCGAATGTTCAATTATGAAGAAATTTTTATTACTTGTTTTTATTTCAACTTTTGGCTTTTCGCAAGAGGGCTTACCGCATTGTGGGTATGATTTTACTACTTATTTGGTAGCCAATCCTATTGATAGCGCTACCAAAAAAATCATTAACGATTTGCAGATTACTTTAATTGATAGCCAAGGAAATGAAGTGGTTAATACTAATAATGAGTTTAGTTTAATTTATAAAGATAAAACCTTAACTTTTGCTAAAAATTACAGAGTTACGCTTGCAAACGCTGAAGAAAGATGGTTTTACAATATTTGCGAAGACCAATATTTGCTACAATTAAAAGCTAATTTTATTCCTGAAGAAAAAGGCTATTCAGTAAAAATTGAAGATCCTCTTAAACGTTATCCAACAACACTTGTTCCTGTTTTTAATACTAATTTGTATGTTTTATGTACCACAAAAGTGAAAAGTTTTGGTCCGAAAATGACAAATAATATGATTACTATTGAAATGAGTAAATAGTTAATTTTCTGTTTCAGTAGGTGATGCAATAGCTGTACTATCTTTAACAATTTCTTTTTTTGGAACCGCTTCTTTCTTTATGATGGGAATGTAAATTTCTGTTACCCATTTTGAAGGTTCACTGACTTCAGGAACAGATTTTTTATAAATTCCAATATAAAATCCTTTTTTGTCTTCGTTGAATTTTTTTGTTTTAATGTAATTTCTTGTTTTAGCCCACGCTTTTTTCATATGAGAATAATCACCTTTTAATGTGGTTTTTATAGCTAAAAATGAGCTGTAGCTTTTACCTTGAATTTGGCTATCTGGTGTTGTGAAAACTTTTTCTTTTACAGGAACACACATAGCATAAACTATTTTTTTTCCGTTGTCATTGTTCTGAAACATTACAAATGGCACTTCTAAAGTTTCTATAGCATTTGATTTGATAAAATTTTTCATTGTCTTTAACAATGCTTTAGATTTTTTCGGAAAATCTTTAGCTAAACAAGAATCTTTTTGTTCTAAATAATTAATTGAAGGTCTGTTTACCAATCCCTCAACCTTTATATCAAATTCTCCTAATTCACTTACAAAATAGTTATTAATTTTATTTAAACTTTCTTGTATTTGCGGACCCACATAACTAGTAATCCCTCCATTTAATACAGAATATATTTTTTCAGTAAATGACAAATCTCCTTTAATGGTTACAGATGCTATAGTTCCTGTATTTGTTTTTTTAAATTTCCAATGCAGTGTTTGCTTGTTATCTTCTTGAATAAAGAGTTGTGATATAGTATCTTTTTGTGCAAAAGTAGTAATAATTGCATTTTCTGAATCCCATTTTACATATGATTTTTTACCAATAGTATTTTCAGAAGTAGTGTAAGCTAAATTTTCATCAGTATTAAATTGTTGCCAATCATTCCAATTTGAAAAATCATTAACATATTCAAAAACGAAAGACGTAGGTGTATTGATTTCTTTTTGTTTTGTAATTTGATAAGTTGCGGGTTGCGTTGCGACAAATACAATAAATGCCAAAAGAAATAGCAGAAATAAAAGCGATAAATATTTTAATATTTTCATTTATTATGGGAATTTAAATCAAATATAATAAATTATTCTTTTATGAACCCTTTAATTAAAAATAAGAATAAAATAAAAAGTAAAAATCCTAAAACAATCCATTTCACTCCTTTATATTGCTGTTTATGTATTTTTTTATCCTTTAAATACATAAAAACAATAATTGTAATAAAAGAAATCGCAAATAAAATTGCAAATACAGTTTGTCCTTTTGAAAACATGTTGATAATTTTTTTTTCAAATTTAAGGATTACAAGTTTTAAAATATAATTTTATACCATAATAATATCAAAAAAAGATTGCCACGAATTATCAAATTTCAATTAATGTTTAAACTTATATTATGCAAAAACAATTAAATGCAGTAAAATTATTTCATACTACTTATGGATTAGGTGTAAGTGAAGAAATGAAAGCCGATTTAGGAACTCAGAAAAACAACCTTCGTTTTGAATTGATGAAGGAAGAAAATGAGGAATATTTAGAAGCTGTACGAAATAATGATTTAGTAGAAATTGCCGATGCTTTAGGTGATATGTTATACATTTTATGCGGAACTATATTAGAACATGGTTTACAAAATAAAATAGAAGCTGTTTTTGATGAAATTCAGCGAAGTAACATGAGTAAATTGGGTGAAGATGGAAAACCTATTTATAGAGAAGATGGAAAGGTAATGAAAGGTCCAAATTATTTTAAGCCAAACTTTGAAAGTATTTTGAAATAAGTATACTATTGTTAGTATTCCAAAAAGTGTATAAGTATAAAAATAATTGGATTAGACTATTACTGAAAATTATTTTTTTTCAAATATAGATAAGAATTTATTAAGGACTAATATTTAGACTTATAAAGTACTTACCAATCAAATTTTCGTCAATCCATCCTACTACAAATCTTCATAGTTTGTATTTTTTTATGTCTTGTTACTTCCCAAATATTACCTAAATTCCTTCTTAATTCTGGCGATATCTCTTTTGGTATCATTTTCTTTCATAGTTTCACGTTTGTCATAATTTTTCTTTCCACGACACAACGCTATTTCTACTTTTGCAAATCCTTTTTCATTAGTATATAATTTCAACGGAACAATTGTTAATCCTTTATTTTCCGAATCTTTATCAAGTTTTTTTAACTCTTTTTTATTTAAAAGTAGTTTGCGTTCGCTTTTGGCTTTATGGTTATAATGCGTCCCAAAAGCATATTCTTCAATTGTAGCGTTTATTAAAAACAATTCAGTTTGCTCATTAAATTCGCAAAAACTTTCAGCAATAGATGCTTTTCCTAAACGAATAGATTTAATTTCTGTACCTGTTAATACAATACCTGCATCATATTTGTCTATAATTTCGTAGTCAAATCGTGCGCGTTTGTTTAATATGTTTATGATTTTTTGCATAGCCGTGCAAAATTAGGTTTATTTTTGAAAGAAAACAGCATATTTTTTATGATTTCGAAAGAATTAAGTAGTTAAAATAAAATAATGATTTTGATTGACAAATGAATTAGTGTATTTTTTTAGTAGTTTTGCATAAAATTTAAAATAATGTTTAAAATTTTAGCTAAACTTAATAAAGCAATTTTACCAAGTTATTCTAAGCAACGTCTTGATATAGCGAAAGCTACAAAATTACAAAAGGCAATTATTGCTTGGCGTTATTATGTCACGATTCACGCTTTAGAAAAAAAATAAAAATATAATTTTAAAATATAGAATTTAGTTCTATATTTGCACCCAGAAAAAAGGCCTCGTGGCGCAACTGAATAGCGCACTTGATTACGGCTCAAGAGGTTTCTGGTTTGAATCCAGACGAGGTCACAAAATAAAAACGCAATGTACTTTTTTTATAAGTAATTGCGTTTTTTTATTGGTTTTAAAATGAAATTATCTAATCGCGATAACAGAAATTTCAATATTAACATTTTTTGGTAAACCTGCCACCTGTACTGTTTCTCTTGCAGGTGCAGTTGCTTCATTAAAATAAGCATCATAGATGCTATTTATTTTAACAAAATTATTCATGTCACTAATAAAAATAGACACTTTTATTACGTTTTCAAATGTCATTTCTGCAGCTTCTAAAACAGCTTTTAAGTTTTCCATAACTTGTTTGGTTTCATATTCAATATTTTCTAAAACCAGTTCGTTTGTTATTGGATTTATAGCAATTTGACCAGAAGTATATAGCATATTCCCAACCAAAACAGCTTGATTATATGGTCCTATTGGTGCTGGCGCTTTATCTGTAAATATAATTTTTTTCATTTTTTTTTAATTTCTTTTTCTTTAATAATCTTATCTCAATCTAGGATCGGGTAACTTACGTTTATCCCATTTTATATCACTTAGTATAGAAGATTTAATTCCAATGAAGAAATTCCAATATGAATATACGCCAATTGGAACAATACTAAAACTCATACGCCAACTTTCTAAGTCTCTTTCAAAACGTAATTGAGTAAATGTGATGCCTTTTTTAGCAAAATCATATCCAGATGAAAATCCCATTTTCCATTTTACAGCCAAATCAATGTTTCCAGAAACCATCAACGAATTAGTTGTAATTTCTCTTTGATTTGTAGTATTACTGTAGGTAAGTGAATAGGCTACACGTAAATCCCATGGAAATTTAAAATTATATAATTCAGTCTGTTGTTTTTTTGAATCGTTCTTTTTAAATAAACTTTCATCTTGATTGCTTAAATCTGTAGCTGATCCAAATAAATCATCATCACGACCTCCGTTTTGAACGGTTTGTTTTGATTTTTTTTCATTACTAAAATCATTACTACTTACCGAATAATTTAAAGTAATATTCGAACTAGTCATTCTAGCTAAACCGTTTCCATTGTTTATACTAAATTCATTTATTCTTTCGTTGTTAACATCTAAATCATATGGGTCAAATCGAGCACCAAAATTTACTCCTAATTTATTATCAAATAAAGTAGTACCTCCAATAAAATTTATTGGTTCTAATTTAAATTTTTCAGCAGTAAAATTATAGCTCGTTGAAAAGTTAAACTGATTTAACAAAGATATCTTTTTAGTAGCTCCTTTTTTACTTGCTTCATCTAATACTTTCGCTTCTAACGAATTGGCAATTCCAATACCTATTGAATTTGCAACTCCTAAACCAGGTGCTCCTAATAATGTGTTTTCAAATCGGCTATAACTGATGTGATTTCCTAAATTATCGGTATAATAATCATAATATTGTTCAAAACTAGGTGTGTAGCCATAAGAAATACTTGGTCGTATTAAATGTCTTATAGCTTGTATCTTATTTGTTTCTTTAAACGTATAGGTTCCGTAAATAGTTGTTCCGATGCTGGAAGAAAAATTATAGGTTCGATACGAATCAAAACCATTTTTTCTTACAATTTCTACTTTATTAGTGCTAGTGTTAAATATTTTTTCATTGGTATTAAACACCCAATTTTCTGCAAATGCAGTACCGGCTGAAACACTAAAATGTTTAAAAATTTTAAAATTTGTAGAAATAGGAATAGTATGTGCTAAACCAGCTAATGCAGTATCAAACATTTGAGATTTAAATAGAAATTCTTCTTTTGTAGAAATTCTATTATCTCCCTTTAATCCATATTGAAAATTAATATTTTGAAAGATTCCCTTTTTTATTCCATCTTGTTTGGCAAATGGAAAAATTCTATCCACACTTGCATTAAATGATGGTAGTGTTAAATTTACAATTTCTGTATTGGTGTTTTGATTGTGCGTTACGGCTACAGCAAAATTCACTAAAGGCACAATTGGCACAGTTTTAGAATAACTAATAGAGGAACTTAATGTATTATTTAAATTAGAACCAACATTTACAATATTTAAAGATTGACGAAAATATTTACTACTTCCAAAATTTACTGATGATGAAAATCTAGAGTTTGCTGAAGCTTTTGCATCTTGACTGTGCGACCATTGAATATTATACTGATTGGTTCTGGCGTAACCAGGAAATCCTTTTTCGCCTAGTACCTGATTTTCATACCTGACTTGAATATTTCCAGCATATTTATATCTTTTTGCATATGAGGTTTCAGACCGAAGTGCGTAACTTCCATTTGTATAATAATCGCCTAAAATGGCCAAATCATAATAATCACTCAATGCAAAATAATAGCCTCCATTTTGTAAAAAATAACCCCGATCATTATTTTGTCCAGGAGCGGGCATAATTACTCCAGACGTATTTTTATTGGTCATTGGGAAAAATGAAAATGGCACACCAATAGGAGTAGGCACATCTGCAATAAACATATGAGTTAAACCTGTAACAAATTTCTTTTTTGGAACCAATTTGGCTTTGTATGCTAAAAAATAGTATTCTGGATTTTCAATGTTTTCAGAAGTGGTAAATCGAGCTTTTTTAAAAAAAATAACCGAATCATTTTCTCTTTTTGAAATTTCAGATTTAAGAAACATTTCACCTTGTTTGCTTCTTGTATTCCAAATTTGTGCTTTTCCAGTTTTTGTATTAAATCGTATAGAATCGGGTTCGATAATATTTTCACCTTGTTTAAAATATGGAAATTGAGAATATACGCCAGCACTATCTTTTAATCTTCCGGCATATACTTCGTTTTTTTCATAGTCTAAAACAATAATTCCCGATTTTAGTATGAAATCCTGGTAATGTAGTTCTGCCTCGTTATATAATGTTAATCTTTTTTTTCTTTGGTCTAACTTTTCATAATCTTTAGCTTTACGATTTACTATGCCTTCCAATAAAGGTTTTTTTGTAGAGTCTTTTTTAATAGTAACTAATTCATTTGCATTTACTTGTACGCTATCTTTACGAGAAGGATTTTGACCGTAAACTTCTAAATTGCTTACAATTAGAAAAAAAAATAAAAAAACGATATGATTAATCTTTGTACTCAAATCTATAAATACTATTTTTGTAAAAAATGGTTCGGTTTTTGAAGGGTCAAACTTACGCATATTTTTTGTTAAAATTTAGTATTTAATAAAATTATAACGTATTTGAATTAACCGAAAATAATTAATCACAAATGAAAAAAGTACTCGTAATTATATTTGTATGTTTATCTTTCTTTTCAGTAGCGCAAGAAAAGAAATTTAAAGTAATTTTAGATGCTGGGCATGGTGGTAAGGATCCTGGTGCAGCAAAAAATGGGTGCATTGAAAAGCATATTGCTTTAGATGTGGTTTTAAGAATTGGAAAAATATTAGAATCTTATCCCGATTTTAATGTTAAATACACACGATCTACGGATGTTTTTATACCTTTAAGAGATAGAGCTAAAATTGCTAATGATTTTGAGGCCGATTTATTTGTTTCCGTACATTGTAATTCTTCTGTATCTCCAAAACCATATGGCGCAATGACTTTGGTTATGGGATTGTCTCGTGCAGGCATGAATTTTGAAATCGCAAAAGCAGAAAATGCTGTAATTTCATTAGAAGATAATTTTAAAGAAAAATACGAAGGTTTTGACCCAAATAATCCAAATACACAAATAGGATTACGCATCATGCAAGAGGAAACATTAATGCAAAGTATAAATTTTGCAAGTTCTGTTCAAAGTTATTTTAAAAATTCATTAAACAGAAAAGATTTGGGAATGCATCAGCAACCACTTTGGGTGTTAGATGCAACAGTGATGCCAGGTGTTTTAATAGAATTAGGATTTTTAAGCAACATGCAAGAATCCAAATACATGAAATCTGAAGAAGGTAAATCTAATTATTCTCAAATTATTGCACGTGCAATTATTGAATATAAAAATAATCTTAAGGGTACTAATACGCCTCCAAACGTTTTACAAATAAAAGAGCCAATTATTATTGAAGAAATACCTATGGTAGAACCAGTTGTTGATACTTCTTCATTAGTTGATGCAGGTCCTGAACCTATTGTGTCGGCTGATTCAGGATATAAAGTCCAAATTAGTTACAGTACAAAGAAACTTGATTTGAAGCCAGAAAACTTTAATGGTTTGGCAAATGTTACCATGATAGAAGTTAATGGTGGTTATAAATATTTTTACGGACAAGGAACTTTAGAAGTGTGTAAAAATTTTCTAGCTGAAGCCAAACAAAAAGGATTTGCATCTGCTTTTATTGTCGCACCAAATTAAACCTATGAAAAAATCGTTAGTACTTTTATTTTTATGCTTTTTTTCTATAGCAATTCATGCGCAAACTAAAAAATTCAAAGTAGTTTTAGATGCAGGACATGGAGGTAAAGACTATGGCGCGACGTATCATGGTAATATAGAAAAGAAGATTTCACTTAATACCGTTCTTAAAGTAGGAGAGATTTTATCAAAAGAACCAAACATTGAAGTCGTTTACACCAGAAAAACAGATGTTTTTGTAGAATTAAATGAACGTGCTTCTATTGCAAATAAATCAAAAGGGCATTTGTTTGTTTCTATGCATTGTAATGCAAATGATAATCAAGCCGCTTCAGGAAATGAAACCTATGTTATGGGAGTTACCCGAAATGCCGCCAATTTAGAAGTGGCAAAAAAGGAAAATGCCGTAGTAACTTTAGAAACCGATTATAAAATTAAATATGATGGTTTTGATCCAAAATCACCCGAATCAGTAATTGGAATTTCTATCATGCAAGAAGAAAATATTCAGCAAAGTATTGATATTGCAGGAAAAGTACAGCAAGCCTTCACAAAATTCACAACAAGTAAAAATAGAGGCGTAAAACAGGCCGGTTTTCTGGTGTTAAGAAAAATTATTATGCCTCGCGTACTTATTGAAATGGGATTTGTATCCAACAAACCAGAAGGTGCTTTTTTAAATTCAGAAGACGGACAAAATAAATTGGCAGAAGCTATTTCTAAAGCAATTTTAGAATATAGAGATGATTTTTTTAAAATAGAAACAGCTACTTCAGTTAAAAAAGAAGAATCTAAAAAACCAATTGTAAAAAAAGATGACCCAAAAAAAATAGAACCGAAGAAAGTAGATCCTAAGCAACCTTCAGAAAATAAAGTCGCTATAGAAGGTGTTACTTTTAAAATTCAAATTTCTGCAAGTGCTAAAAATTTAGAAACCTTACCCAAAAACTTTAAAGGATTAAGTACTATTTCTGTAGAAAAAGAAAATACCATTTATAAATACTTTTACGGTAATACATCATCGTATGCAAAGGCAAAGCAATTGTTAGAAGAAGCAAAAGCAAAAGGTTACTCATCTTCATTTATAGTGCCCATAAAAAATGGTAAAAAAATTAAATTAAGCGAGGCAATCAAATAAATAATGTTATTTTTGTGTCATTAAAAGACCTATTGCATTTATTTAAAAGCACTAGTTAAAAGATATGTAGCCCTTATGAAAATTACAAAAGAAATTAAAGTCGCTGTATTAGTTATTTTATCTATAGTATTATTTTACTGGGGTTTTGCTTTTCTTAAAGGTAAAAATTTATTTGATACCAGTACCAAATTATATGCTGTTTATGATAATGTAGCGGGTTTAGTTGAAGCAGCACCCGTAACTCTAAACGGATTGGTTATAGGAAAAGTAAATACTATTGAAATGTTACCAGATGGTAAAATGAAAGTAGAATTAGTTATTACTAACGAACAAATACAAATTGCCAAATCTAGCGAAGCACAAATTATGGATTCTGGTTTAATTGGAGGTAGAGAAATTGCAATAATTAATAATTTTTCAGATACAAATTATATTCAATCTGGTGATAGGCTAAAAACTTCTAATAAATTAGGTTTAACTGCTGAATTAGCCAATCAAATTGGACCTGTAAAAGACAAAGTCGAAGTTTTATTAGAAAATGCAAATAAATTAATCGAAAATTTAAATGCAACATTAGACGTTTCGACGCAACAAAAATTAAAAGCTTCCATAGCTTCTTTAGAAAAAACTATGTCCGAATTTAGTCAAATTTCTAAAAATGCAAATGAAATTTTATCAGAAAATAAATCGAAATTAAATACTACTTTATCTAATTTCGAAAAAACATCTGGTAATTTAAATACTATGACCACTTCTTTAGAAAAAGCCAATTTAGGAGCAACAGTCAAAAAACTCGAAGCTACTTTAACCAACGTTAACGGAATTATGTCAAATTTAGAACAAGGCAAAGGTTCAATGGGTAAATTATTAAATGATGATGCGATGTATACCAACCTAACAAAAACATCAAAAGAATTGGAATTACTTTTACAAGATTTACGTTTAAATCCTACTCGTTATGTAAATGTGAGTGTTTTCGGGAAGAAAAACAAACCTTATGTTGCACCAGCGACAGAACAAAATATAGAACAACTTAAAAACTAAATTTATGAGTTTTTTATCAAATAGTATTTTTGCAGTTACCCTTATTATAGGTGTTGGTTTTTTTGTTAAAAATGTTAAAAAAATAATACGAAATATTAAATTAGGACAGAAAGTAAACCGAACCGATAATGCCCCAGCAAGATGGAAAAATATGGCATTAATAGCGTTGGGACAGAAAAAAATGTTTACCAGACCTATTCCTGCTATTTTGCATTTTACATTATATGCCGCTTTTATTATCACTCAAATTGAATTATTAGAGATAATTGTTGACGGACTTTTTGGAACACATCGTTTTTTTAAAACTAGTTTAGGTGGGTTTTATACGTTTTTAATAAGTTTCATAGAAATCCTTTCATTATTAGCATTAGTGGCTACTTTAGCTTTTTTATCTAGAAGAAATTTATTAAAATTACCTCGATTCAACAAAGCAGAAATGTTAGGTTGGCCAACCAAAGACGCCAACTTAATATTAATCATGGAAATTGTTTTAGTAACTTGTATTTTTACCATGAATGGAACAGATGAAGTATTGTATTCGTTAGGTAAATCTCATTATGAAGGAACAGGTTCTTTTAATTTTGCCATTTCTCAACATTTAGGACCCGCTATTTTCGGCGGAATGAGAGGTAGTGCCTTGCATATTTTAGAGCGTGTAGGATGGTGGGGACATTTTTTAATGGTACTTGCTTTCTTAAATTATTTATATTTTTCTAAACATTTACATATTTTATTAGCGTTTCCTAATACTTATTTTGCCGATTTAAATGCAAAAGGAAAATTTGATAACTTAGAAAGTGTAACAAACGAAGTAAAGTTAATGATGGATCCAAATGCCGACCCGTTTGCGGCTCCTGCTAATCCAGATGCGGTACCAGCTAAATTTGGTGCTTCAGATGTTCAAGATTTAAATTGGGTACAATTATTAAATGCATACACTTGTACAGAATGTGGCCGATGCACGTCTTCTTGTCCAGCAAATATTACGGGTAAGAAATTATCGCCACGTAAAATCATGATGGATACGCGTGACAGATTAGAAGAAGTGGGAAAAAATATTGATGCCAATAAAGGTGTTTTTATTCCAGATAATAAATCGTTATTAAACGACTACATTACTCCAGAGGAACTTTGGGCATGTACGTCTTGTAATGCTTGTGTGGAAGAATGTCCAATCAATATTAGTCCATTATCTATTATTATGGATATGAGACGTTATTTAGTTATGGAACAAAGTGCAGCTCCAATGGAATTAAATGCCGTAATGACAAATATTGAAAATAACGGTGCGCCTTGGCAGTATAACCAACAAGATAGAGTAAACTGGAGAAACGAAACGTAGCAAATTTCAATAACAATAACAAAATCAATATCCAATTATAAATAGTAAAAAATAAAACAATTACAACAAAAGCATGAAAAAAGAAGAAATTGACGGGAAATTACAAGAATTAAAAGTAAATGGAGAACATTTAAGTCCCGTTTTACCTGAAGGAATTAAAAACTATCTTATTGATATTGATGGAACCATTTGCGATGATATTCCTAACGAAGAACCTGAGAGAATGGCAACGGCAAATGTATATCCAGATGCTTTAGAAACATTAAATAAATGGTATGATGAAGGTCATATTATTTTCTTTTTTACTTCACGTACCGAAGCACATAGAGCAGTTACTGAAGCATGGTTACAACAACATGGCTTTAAATATCACGGAATGGTAATGGGAAAACCACGAGGTGGAAATTATCACTGGATTGATAATCATTTAGTAAAAGCAACACGATACAATGGAAAGTTTACAGATTTAATTGAAAAAGATGTAACCATTCAAGTTTTTGATGACGAATTGAGTAATTAATTTACTTTTTATATAATAATTTTGATAGAAAATAGAGTAAACCATAAATAGTATGTCTGAAAATTTAGTAGTACCTACAATGGCCGAAATGATGGCACAAGGACAAACTCCTGAAGTTTTGTTTTGGGTAGGTTGTTCAGGAAGCTTTGATGATAGAGCCAAAAAAATAACTAAAGCATTTGTTAAAATTTTAAACAAAGCCAACGTTCCTTTTGCGGTTTTAGGTACAGAAGAAAGTTGTACTGGTGATCATGCAAAACGTGCTGGAAATGAATTTTTATTTCAAATGCAAGCCATGATGAATATTGAAGTCATGAATGCCTATGAAGTAAAAAAAATCGTTACGGCTTGTCCACATTGTTTTAATACCATAAAAAATGAATATCCAGAATTAGGTGGTAAATACGAAGTCGTTCATCATACAGAATTTTTAAAATCATTATTAGATTCAGGACGATTAACTATTGAAGGCGGACAATTTAAAGGCAAACGTATTACGTTTCACGACCCATGTTATTTAGGTCGTGCTAATAATATTTATGAAGCACCAAGAGATTTAATTCAAAAATTAGACGCGGAGTTAGTTGAAATGAAACGTTCTCGTGCCAACGGGTTATGTTGTGGTGCTGGTGGCGCTCAAATGTTTAAAGAACCAGAGAAAGGCAATAAAGACATCAATATCGAAAGAACAGAAGAGGCTTTAGAAACACAACCTGAAATTATTGCTGCAGGTTGTCCATTTTGCAACACCATGCTAACAGACGGAATTAAAAATAAAGAAAAAGAAGGCGCTGTTCAGGTTATGGATATTGCAGAATTAATAGCAAATGCGCAAGATTTATAAAAACCATGTACACACCATTCGAAAATTTACCAGAAGATTCTAAGATTTGGATTTACCAATCGAACAGAAAATTAACTGATGTTGAAGTAACAGCTATAACAGCTAAATGTCAAGAATTTATTGAAAATTGGGCAGCACACGGCACAAGCTTAGAAGCTTCTTTTCTTGTAAAATATAACCGATTTATTATTTTTGCAGTTAATCAAGCAGTGCAAAATGCAACGGGTTGTTCTATAGATGCTTCCGTACATTTTATTCAACAATTGGAACAAGAATTTCAAATTGAATTACTTGACAAAATGAATGTTACCTATAAAATGGGAGAACATATTGCACATAAAACACTTATAGATTTTAAAAAAATGGCAAAAGAAAAAGCCGTGACTTCAAAAACTATAGTTTTTAATAATTTAATAAATACAAAAGGAGAATTTGAAGAATTTTGGGAAGTTCCAGCTGAAGAAAGTTGGCACAGTAGATTTTTCTAAAAAAAATAACTAACTTTGAAAATCATCAGAAAATAGAAATTTTGATGGTTTTTTTATTTATTTACATTTCATGAAAAACTATATATACATCACGTTATTCCTCACCACTTTAGGTTTTGCGCAAAATAAAATTAACACGCAACCCCAACAAGTTTGGGTAGATAGCACATATAATTCACTTTCTTTTGAAGAAAAAGTAGGGCAATTGTTTATGATTGCAGCTTATTCCAATAAAAACGAAGCACACGCACAAGATTTGGATAAATTGATTACCAAATATAAAGTGGGTGGATTAATATTTTTTCAAGGTGGTCCTAATCGTCAAGCAAAACTAACCAATCGTTTTCAAGAAAAATCGAAAATTCCAATGCTTATTGGAATCGATGCAGAATGGGGTTTGAGTATGCGAATAGATTCGACACATACCTATCCATGGAACATGACTTTGGGCGCGATTAAAGACAATTCGCTACTTGAAAGAATGGGAATGCAAATGGCGGATCAATCGAAACGCTTGGGAATTCATTTTACCTTTGGTCCTGTTGTAGATATCAATACCAATCCCAAAAATCCAATTATCGGAAATCGTTCTTTTGGTGAAACCAAAGAGAATGTGGCTGCAAAAGCTGTGGCTTACATGCGTGGGTTGCAATCTTATGGTGTGTTTGCTACGGCTAAACATTTTCCGGGTCATGGTGATACTGCTACCGATTCGCATCATGCTTTGCCGACTGTAGATTTTTCAAGAGATAGAATTGAGGAGATTGAATTATATCCGTATAAAGAACTTATAAAAAATGGATTAGCCAGTGTGATGGTAGCGCATTTAAACGTACCAAGTATAGAGCCTCGCGAAAATTTTCCATCCTCATTATCGGAAAAAGTAGTGACCGATATTTTAAAAAATCAATTGAAATTTGAAGGATTAATTTTTACAGATGCCTTAAATATGAAAGGTGCTAGTAATTTTAAACAACCTGGCGATATAGATTTAGCTGCGTTTTTAGCTGGTAATGATGTGTTGCTATTTGCAGAAAATGTTCCTGTTGCCATTGAAAAGTTTAAACAAGCATTTGCAGATAGTTTATTTACAGAAGAACGATTGGCGTATTCTGTAAAGAAAATATTAAAATATAAATACAAAGCCGGATTAAATAATTATTGTCCAATTGAATTTGAAAATTTATATGCCGATTTAAATAAAAAAGAATACAAAACATTAAATTTAGAAATGTTTGAAAGTGCTATAACGGTTCTTAAAAATGAAGATGATATTATTCCAATCAAAAGACTTGATAAAGAAAAAATAGCCTACGTAAAAATTGGTGATGGCGATGCCACAACTTACATAGAAAAACTCAAAGAATACGCCCAAATTGATGTTATTACCACAAAAAACTTAGATTCGCTTTTAGTGGAAATAGCAGATTATTCGAAAGTTATTGTTGGCTACCACAAACCAGAAGGTATTTGGAAAAAAAACGAAATGACTTTTAACGAAATTAATTGGATTGATAAAATTTCAAAGCACAGTAAAACAATTGTCACGTTTTTTACCAAGCCATATTCGTTATTAAGAATTCCAACTTTTGAAGAAACGGAAGGTTTAATTGAGGCCTATCAAAACAATGCAATTTCTCAACTTGTAGCTGCAGAAATTTTATTTGGTGCCAAAGAAGCCAAGGGTGTTTTACCTGTATCTATTAAGAAAAACTTTTGTGAATCGGATGGATTGAAAACTAAGAATCTTAATCGTTTAGGTTTTGCGTATCCAGAACAAGTGAATATGAATTCTGAAATATTGGTAAAAATTGACACTATTGCCACAACTGCTATCAAAAATAAAGTAGCACCAGGGATGCAAATATTGGTGGCTCGTAAAGGAAAAGTGGTGTATAGAAAAGCGTTTGGTTCGCCTACTTATGATGCTACTCAGCAAGTAAAAAATACGGATTTGTATGATTTAGCTTCCCTTACTAAAGTATTAAGTACGCTTCCTAATTTAATGAAAGATTACGAAAAAGGGAATTTTTCATTTAACAGCACGTTATCGCAATTACTTCCTAATTTTAAAAATTCTAACAAAGCAGATATTACGGTTTTAGATATGTTAACGCATCAAGCTAAATTACCAGCTTGGACACCTTTTTATATAAAAACGTTAGATTCATTAAAAAAACCAAGTCAAAAATATTATCAAGCTACACCTTCTGATAACTATCCGGTTAAGGTGGCGACTAATTTATTTTTACGAAAAGATTATAATGATACAATTATAAATATCATTAAAGAAGCGCCTTTATTGCCTATTAAACAATATAAATATAGCGATTATGCTTTTATATTATTTAAAGAATATTTAGAGAAATTTCATCATAAAAGCTTGGATAAACTCTCTGATGATAATTTTTATAAGATGTTGGGCGCTAATTATACTTCATATAATCCGTTAGATAAATTCGAATTATCAACAATTATGCCTTCCGAAATTGATACGTATTTTAGATACGATACCATTCAGGGTTATGTTCATGACATGGCTGCGGCTATGCAAGGCGGTGTTGGTGGGCATGCAGGATTGTTTTCTAATTCGTTAGATGTAGCTAAAATTATGCAAATGTATTTACAAAAAGGGACTTATGGTGGCTATACCTATTTTTCAAAAGATACGTTTGACGCATTTAATACTTGTTACTTTTGTACAACTGGAAATAGGCGCGGCGTGGGTTTTGATAAACCTCAAATAAGTGGCGAAGGCCCTACTTGTGGATGTACTTCAAAATCAAGTTTTGGACATACAGGTTTTACTGGAACCATGGTTTGGGCTGATCCTGAAAAAGACTTAATTTATATTTTTCTATCAAATAGGAGTTATCCAGATGGAAATATTAATAAACTCTCAAAATTAAATATTAGAGAAAACATACAGAAAGTAATTTACGAATCGATAACGGATTAATTATGACTTCAGCTGCAAAAACTGTGGAAGAATATATGAATAATCTTCCAGAAGATAGAATAACAGCAATGGAATTGCTACGAAATACGCTACTAAAAAACATACCAAATGGTTTTGAAGAAGGTATGAATTATGGTATGATTGGCTATTATGTTCCGCATACAATTTATCCAAAAGGATATCATTGTAAGCCAGCTGATCCTTTGCCTTTTATCACATTTGCATCCCAAAAAAACAGTATTAATTTTTATCATATGGGAATGTATGCTAATAAAGATCTTTACGATTGGTTTGTGGCGGAATATCCAAAACATAGCTCTCGTAAATTAGACATGGGTAAAAGTTGTATCCGATTTAATAAATTCGATGAAATTCCGTTTGAATTATTGGGTAAATTGGTTACAAAAATTTCTGTTCAAGATTGGATTGCAACCTATGAAGCGGCTTTTGTAAGTAAAAAATAATAATTAAATGAATGTCAAATTTCTAACAAAATGGATTTGATATTTTAACAACATAATAAATGAAAATAGCAATGGTTTGTTATCCTACCTTTGGTGGGAGTGGCGTAGTGGCTACAGAGTTAGGTTTAGAACTAGCAAAAAAAGGACATGAAATTCATTTCATTACCTATAAGCAGCCTGTGCGATTGTCGTTGTTAAATCCGAATATTTATTTTCATGAAGTAAATGTTCCTAACTATCCATTATTTCACTATCAGCCTTATGAATTGGCCTTATCTAGTAAATTAGTAGATATGGTAAAATTATATAAGATTGATGTGTTGCACGTACATTATGCCATTCCGCATGCGTACGCGGGCTATATGGCGAAGCAAATGTTGGCTGAGGAAGGTATTTTACTTCCGATGATTACTACACTTCATGGTACTGACATCACGTTAGTTGGGAATCATCCGTTTTATAAAAGTGCGGTTACTTTTAGTATTAATAAATCCGACTTTGTAACCAGTGTTTCTAATAGTTTACGAGAAGCTACGTATCGTTTGTTTGATATTAATAAAGAAATTCATGTGATTCCAAATTTTATTGAAATTGAAGAAACACCTTTGGATGACAAATCGATTTGTCAGCGTTCTGTTTTGGCTTCAACTAATGAAAAAATAATTACACACATATCTAACTTCAGAAAAGTAAAAAATATTCCTGATGTAGTTAAAGTTTTCTATACTATTCAGAAAGAAATTCCATCCAAATTAATGATGGTTGGAGAAGGACCTGAGAAGATTATTGCTGAAAAATTATGTGAAGATTTAGGCATTTCAGATAAAGTAATTTTCTTTGGAAATAGTAACGATATTAATCAAATTTTAAAATATTCCGATTTGTTTTTATTGCCTTCTGAAACCGAAAGTTTTGGTTTGGCAGCATTAGAGGCTATGGCATTTAGTGTGCCAGTAATATCAAGTAATTCTGGTGGAATTCCGGAAGTAAACGAAGAAGGTGTTTCGGGTTATTTAAGTGCTGTTGGCGATGTAGAAAGCATGAGTAGAAACGCAATTTCTATTTTAAAATCGGAAGATACATTACTTCAGTTTAAGAAAGCGGCTTTTGAAGTAGCCAAAAAATTCGATATTAAAAATATCCTTCCTTTATATGAAGAATTGTATAACAAAGCTATTAATTTAGATTCTTAATTATTATGAATAAGTTTAAAAAAATGATTCCTTTATTTAGTATTTGTATCTTGTTTCTGTCTTGTAAACCAGCTCAGCAAGTTGTTGTGAAAGAAAAAGATCATTATGAAGTGGTGTTTAAAAGTCAAATAGGGGGAAAGAAAGAAAAATCTACACAAGTAATAAAAAATTATGAAGAATTTAATGCGTTAATTACCGCATTAAATATTGGAGAAGAATCTTTTGATAAGTTGTTAGCAATTGATTTAGAAAAGCACGATCTCGTGGCTTGTTTTTTAGGAGAAAAAAACACGGGAGGGTATGATATTGAAATAGCAGATGTACTTTTTACAGACACTACCGCACAAATTATCTTAAAAGAAATTACTCCCGAAAAAAAGGAACTCGTAACTGATGCATTTACTTCGCCTTATCTTTTTGTATTAGTACCTAAAAACAAAACAATTTTAGTTAATTAACGCTATATGTATCTAAAAATTCTTCTTGCTCTTGAGAATTGGTTACCGGCAAACCAATTTGAGCTGCTATTGTAGCATCTAAAGTAAAATTGGTATTTGTTTTTGTGTATACAATACCAATATTTTTAGAAAGGTATTGTGTAGAAACTACAACATCTTGTTGCGGTAAAATGGTTAAAGTAACAGGGAAACCTGCAATAGTTTGCGTTGAAGTTATTTTTAAACTTACCACTATTTTAGTAGATTTCACATCCGGATACACGTCGTTATTTGGAGAGGTGAACGATGTAAAATTTTCTCCACCAATGGCTCTTAATCGGTATTCAATGCTAATTGGAATGCTGCTAATAGTTTGTTGAAATGTGCCTGTTTTTTCACTTAAAATTTCACCATTTGAAGCACTTTCATTAAATATAATAAAATCGGTTACACTTAAATCTACTCCAGTTGGTAATGTTATACCTTGTAATACGCTTAAATTCCCTGTTAAAAGTAATTTTCCAGCCTCTTTCCTTACGTTGTTGTTATTTAATGAAGAGCAATAAAAACCTGTTGCGATGTTGTTTCTATTTTTAAATTTTTTATAAGTATGTGTACCAACTGTTTCGTCACCAAAAATATATAATGAATCTCTTGTATCGGTTTGTCCAACTACATCGTATGTCCAGTAGTTTCCATTGTTTAAGGGTAAAGCCTCTGTGAAACTAGTTGAGTTATTTGGGTCGTTAGGGTTATTTGAGTTGTCATCAATTGTGCTTTCTAAACCTTCAACTGCGCAAGAAACTAAACTTAAACTTAAGATTACAAATAATATTTTTTTCATTTTATAAATTTTTTGCTAATATAAAAAAAACATTCAATATTTTTGTATAAATTAATAATTGCTTAAAAATTTTTGAAATGGCAAATTCGATAGGAACACGTTTTACCTTAACAACCTTTGGCGAGTCTCATGGCTTGGCTTATGGTGGAATTATAGATGGTTGCCCTTCTAATATTGCTATTGATTTAGATTTTGTTCAATCGGAATTAGATCGAAGAAAACCAGGACAATCTAAACTGGTTTCTCAAAGAAAGGAAAGCGATACAGTACAATTTTTGTCCGGTATTTTTGAAGGAAAAACTACTGGAACGCCAATTGGATTTTTGATTGAAAACGAAAATCAGAAGTCACAAGATTATGATCAGTTAAAAGATACCTTCCGTCCTAGCCATGCTGACTTTACATATGATAAAAAATACGGAAATAGAGATTACAGAGGTGGCGGAAGAAGTTCGGCAAGAGAAACGGTAAATTGGGTAGTGGCTGGTGCTATTGCCAAACAAATTATACCAGAGATTAAAATTACCGCCTTTGTTTCTTCTGTTGGAACCATTTATATAGACAAACCTTACCAAGATTTAGATTTTACTAAAATTGAAAGCAATGCTGTTCGATGTCCGGATGAAACCACAGCTGCTAAAATGGAAGACTACATAACCGAAATTAAAAAGCAAGGTGACACCGTTGGAGGCACCATTACTTGTGTGATACAAAATGTACCCATTGGTTTGGGTGAACCTGTTTTTGATAAATTACAAGCCCAACTGGGTAAAGCCATGTTGTCTATAAACGCTGTAAAAGGGTTTGAATATGGAGCAGGGTTTTGTGCTGCTGAAATGAAAGGTAGTGCCCACAACGATTTATTTAACAAAGATGGCAGTACCAAAACCAATTTATCAGGGGGCATACAGGGTGGTATTAGTAATGGTATGGATATTTATTTTCGTGTGGCTTTTAAACCTGTAGCCACACTTTTACAACAACAAGAAGTATTAACCCAAGACGGCCAACTTTTAGACCAACAAGGCAGAGGACGTCATGATGCTTGTGTGGTTCCTAGAGCAGTACCCATTGTAGAAGCATTAGCTGCAATGGTTTTGGTTGACTTTACTTTGTTGAAACAATAGACTTTTGATCAGTATATTCGATACTAATAACTCAAAGCAATGACACTTTTTATAGCGTAAATTAAGTCAAAACTATTTTTAAATACTATAGTAGTAGATTAACCAATATTAATCACCACCTTTGTGAAGGTACTTCTTTTTCAATGCCATCGCTTTTTGCGAAATTTGAATCTTAAGCGGTATTGCTATCCAGATGGAAACTCCAGAAGTTGAAAAAGAACACGTGCACATTATTGTAGAAATTATTCAATATATTCCTAATGCCGTTTTAAGTAAAACCATATTAAAAAAGTTAACCGGAAATATTACGGTTTCTTCATTTGATGCCGGAGAAGAATTAGCAGAAAAAACCTCTCCATTTGATAATTATATTCAAATTATTGACGGAACTGCCGAAATAATTATAAATGAAATTACTCATAAACTTTCATTAGGTCAAGGGATTATTATTCCTGCACATGCCAAACATTGCTTTAATGCCAATGTGAAATTTAAAATGCTATCTACCATTATAAAAAGCGGTTACGAAGAATAGCGGTTACTTTTAGTTACTCAATAAATTAACATCAGCAGTACAACAATGAAACTTTATATAAAATATATGGTAAGTCTCCGCTGTAAACTAGTGGTAAAAGAAGCTCTGGAATCACTTGGGCTACACTTTGTTATTTTAGAATTAGGTATCGTTGAAATCATGCAAGACTTGACAGAGGAACAACATCTACAATTGTACGAGATGCTTTTAAAATCGGGTTTGGAGTTAATGGATGATAAAAAATCGGTACTAATTGAAAAAATTAAAAATATCATCATTGAGATGGTTCATTACTCTGATGAATTGCCTAAAGTAACTTATTCCGATTATATCAGTGAAAAAATGGGTTTGGATTACACGTATTTGTCTAAGTTATTTTCTGAGGTTAGAGGTATTACCATTGAACATTTTATTATTGCACACAAGATTGAACGCGTGAAAGAATTACTACTTTATGACGAACTAAATCTTACTCAAATTTCCTACATAATGAATTATAGCAGTGTTTCGCACTTATCGAAACAGTTTAAAAAAGTTACAGGATTAACGCCGTCGTTTTTTAAAAAATTAAAAGAAAAGAAACGAATAGCCTTAGAAAACATCTGAATTGTACCACTTATTTAAGTTAAAGTATAACAAAATTTAGCTTTTAAACGCCACCTTTGATAGTAATAAAAATCTTATTTTTTTGAAACTATATATCAAATACATGGTGAGCAACCGCTGTAAAATTGCTGTTAAAGACGAGTTGAAAAAACTAGGTCTGCATTTTATTATGATCGATTTAGGTGTAATTGAAATTATGGAAACCATTACTAATGAGAAACGATTACTACTAAAACAAGGTTTGCAACACTCTGGTTTGGAATTAATGGACGACAAAAAAGCGATTTTAATTGAGAAAATTAAAAATACGATTGTCCAATTGATTCATCATTCTGAAGAAGTGTTAAAAATTAATTTTTCAAATTATCTCGCAGAAAAATTAGAACACAATTATACCTATCTGGCCAATTTATTTTCTGAAGTTCAAGGTACCACCATTGAACAATTTATCATTTCACATAAAGTAGAGCGAATTAAAGAATTAATTATTTACGGCGAACTTAATATTACCGAAATAGCTTGGAAAATGAACTATAGTAGTGTGGCACATTTGTCGAGTCAATTTAAGAAGGTAACTGGACTTTCGCCTTCTCATTTCAAAAAAATGAAAGATAAAAGACGCTATCCCATAGAAAATATTGGAGAACATTTAATTCAATCAAATGAAAAATAACACTCATACAGAAGATTCAATACATGACGGCGACAATTTGTTTTTTGAAAGCTTAGAGAACAGTGCTATAGAAATACTAATAGTAGAAACTAAATCTTACAAAATACAATTTGCTAATCTTTCTTTTCTTAGTTTTTTTGGTTTAAAGAATGAAGAATTGATTAATAAAAATGTTTCTGAATTTTCTGGTTTTGAATTCGATTTTCAAGATAAAATAATAACTCATTTACGAGATGACAAAGCCGTTATTAATGAAGAAATACAAGTAAAAGATAAAAAAGGCGCTTCAATTTGTTTTTTAGTTTTTACGCAACATATAAACTATCAGCAAAAAAAATGTTTTCTTTTTTCATTTATTAATATTTCAAAATTAACTAAAAACACAAAAAAAGATACATCTAAATGTTCTTTTCAATCGGATGCACATAATTGTTCTTTAAAATCGGAGTTTCAATATTCCTTAAGTCTTATTGAGGCGAGTCGTGATCCCTTATTTGCAATTAGTCCGGAAGGAAAAATTACGGATACCAATAATGCTACCGTTCAGGCCACTGATGTGCCAAAAAATAAATTAATAGGTTCAGATTTTATCAATTATTTCACAGATAAAAATAAGGCAAAGGAAAGCTATGAAGCTGTTTTTTCAAAAGGTTTTATTTCTGATTTTCCACTTACTATAAAAGATCATAAGTTTACAGACGTTTTATTTAACGGCTCGGTATACAAATCAGCAGATGGCAAAATTATTGGTGCTGTTTTAGTAGCTCGAGACATTACAGAACAAAAACAATTAGAACGCGAATTAACCGAAGCAAAAATTTTTGCAGAATTGGCCACCAGTATTGCTGAAGATGCCAAATTAACCGCAGAAAAAGCCAAATACAATGCCGAACAAGCGGTGCAATCCAAACAACAATTTTTATCAAATATGAGTCACGAAATTCGTACACCAATGAATGCTATAATTGGTTTTACGAAAGTGGTTTTAAAAACAGATTTAACTGCCAAACAAAAAGAATATTTAACCGCTATAAAAATGAGTGGTGATGCCTTAATTGTTTTGATTAATGATATTTTAGATTTAGCCAAAGTAGATGCCGGAAAAATGTCCTTTGAGAAAATACCTTTTAAGCTTAATTTATCTATAAAGGCGATGTTGCATCTTTTTGAAACCAAAATTCAAGAAAAAAATTTAAAGTTAATTACTAATTATGACGATTCCATACCTGAAGTTTTGGTTGGCGACCCCGTTCGATTGCATCAAATTATACTCAACTTATTAAGTAACGCAATTAAATTCACTAATAAGGGAAAAATTAGTGTAAGCATTAATTTAATCGCAGAAACGGATGATAAAGTAACTGTAAAATTTTCGGTAGCAGATACAGGTATAGGTATTAAAGATAGTAAGATTGAAAAAGTTTTTGAAAATTTTCAACAAGCAACAAGTGGTACGTCCAGAATTTTTGGTGGCACAGGATTGGGTTTAGCCATCGTGAAGCAATTGGTTGAAGGACAAAAAGGCAGTATAAAAGTAGAAAGTGTTGTTGATGTTGGCTCTGTATTTAGTTTTGTCTTAGAATTTATGAAAACCAACGCAGCAGCTGTTTTAGAACCTGAGATTTTAGATTTAAATACCAACGTAAAAGACATTAAAATTTTAGTTGTGGAAGATATGGAGCTTAATCAGCTATTAATGAAAACCTTATTAGACGATTTTGGCTTTGAATGTGAAATTGCTGCCAACGGAAAAATAGCCATTGATAAATTACGCGATACCACCTATGACATTATATTAATGGATTTGCAAATGCCTGAAATGAATGGATTTGATGCTACATTGTATATAAGAAATAGTATGAAATTAACTATTCCGATTATTGCATTAACTGCTGATGTTACTACAGTTGATGTGGCTAAATGCAAGGAAGTAGGAATGAACGATTATATTTCAAAACCTGTAGATGAACGATTGTTGTATAGTAAACTTATAAGTGTGATTAAGAAACCCGTTTTAATTATTGAACATCAGGTTGGAAAAAAAGGTGCGGTTGATAAGTTTAAATATGTAGATATGAGTTATTTGACCAAACTTACTCAATCTAATCCGAAATTAATGACTGAAATTATTACGGTTTATTTAAAACAAACCCCTGAATTGGTTGCTACGATGAAAAAAAGCTTTTCAGATCAAAATTGGGATGTATTGGGAGCTACAATTCATAAAATGATTCCTTCTTTTGCCATTATGGGGATCCATCCAGAAACTACTTTAATTGCACAAAAAATTCAAGAATATGCCCGTAGATTAGAACTTTCAAAGGACTTAAATCAATTGATATTAAATATTGAAAATGTTTGTTTACAAGCTTGTATAGAATTGGAACTTGAATTAAAACATTTAAATAAATAAATTTTAACAAATGAAAAATGAATCCAAAATAAAATTATTTCTTGTTGATGATGATGCGGTGTTTTTAAAATCACTCGAAATTCAATTTTTAAATCATGGCGATTTTGAAATTGAAACATTTGCAACAGGTGAACTTTGTATCGAACGATTACATGAAACTCCAGATATCGTTATCTTAGATTTCCATTTAGATGGAATTGATAAAAAAGCTATTAACGGAATAGAAACCTTAGATGCGATTAAACAATTTGATAGTGAAATACCAGTTATTATGCTTTCGTGCCAAGATAAAATTGAGGTAGCTGTGCAATGTATGCATCATCAAGCAACAGATTATGTGGTAAAAAGTGAAACAGCTTTTGTACGATTGCAAAAAATTATATCATCTGTTTTTCAATATAATAAAATGAAAAAAGAGCTGAATTGGTATATGGACAGAATGTAATTTAAATAAGAAATTATGCCTAATTCCTCTACATTTTTATATAAATTGGCACTTGCGTTTTTAATTTTATTAGGCTTGTATTTTGCCAAAAGTTTTCTAATTCCGTTAAGTATTGGAGGTATTTTAGCGGCGCTTTTTCTTCCATTTTGCAATTGGATGCAACAGAAAAACGTCCCAAAAAGCGTAGCTGTATTTATTTGTTTTATTGCGTTGTTGTTACTAATTGGATTATTGACTTCGCTAGTAGGATGGAAAATATCTGAGCTATTAAATGATTTAACATTGATTAAACAAAAATCTATAGAAACCGGTAACACTATTCAGCAATATATTTTTAATCATTTAAATATATCAGTGGAAGAACAGTTTTCTATTTTAAAAAAAGAGCAACCTTCTTACGCTTCTGTTTTTCAACTTATTTTTGGTTCTATTGCTTCTATATTTAGTAGTTTTATTTTGGTACTGGTATATTTTGCCTTTTTATTATTTTATAGAAATCATATCAAATGCTTTTTACTTAAAATGTCACCGCCTTCTAAACGAGAAGAAATGCAATTTGTTATTTATAACGCCACACAAGTGTCTCAACAATATTTATTGGGTTTGTCTAAAATGATTTTTTTGCTTTGGATAATGTATGCCATTGGTTTTAGTAGTATTGGAGTGGAAAATGCTTTCTTTTTTGCTATACTTTGTGGTTTATTAGAAATTGTTCCTTATGTAGGTAATATTACAGGAACATTATTGACGGTTTTGGTTTCTGCTATTCATGGTGCCTCTCCAACATTGCTTTTTGGAATAGTATTGGTATATGGCATTGTACAACTTATACAAGGATGGCTTTTGGAACCCTTAATTTTAGGTCCTCAAGTAAAAATCAATCCATTATTTACCATTATTGTTTTGGTAATTGGTCAGCTATTATGGGGTATTTCTGGTATTTTATTGGCTATACCGCTAACAGCAATATTTAAAATTATTTGCGACCACGTAGAAGTTATGAAACCGTATGGTTTTTTAATTGGTGAAATCGAATGTTCTACCAAAAACAAATCATTGCTTCTAAGAATAAAACATTTTTTTAGATTGTAAAGCTATTGACATTTAGTGATGTTGTATTTTTTTGATGCGTATTAAAGGATTAAACGGATTTTAATGTTTGGATTTATCATTAAATACCTATGAATATCATAACTTTTGGATAAAGTTGTATAACAGAACCTAACAGTTGTCACCTGATATTTGTAGTAATAATTTTAAACAAATTTTTATTATGAAAAAACTACTATTTCTGTGCATATGTATCGGAATTACATTTGCATCAAGTGCACAAACAGAAGATAAAAAATGGAGTATTGGTGTAAACGGTGGTGTTACACAATACAATGGCGATTTAGGAAGAGATTGGTATCAAACCGATAAACCGTATTATGGTTTTGGTGGCGTTACCGTTTCAAGATATTTATGGGATTATTTAGATGTGAATGTATCTTATGCTAGAGGTACTGTAGGATATGATGCTGACGTTACGGGATTTAAAAGCGATTTTAGTTCGGTAGCTTTACATTTAAAGTTTAATCTTTTTAGTCCAAAATATATTATCAGACCATATGTGTTTGGAGGAATTGGTGCTATTTTATATGATAATCAATTGAATTTTCATAAAGAAAAAATTGATAGAATATTACCTTCAGCAGGTGGTGGTGTTACCTTCAGATTGTCACCAGTATTATCTCTTTATTTACAAGAATCATTTATGTATACCAATAACGATGCTAGAGATGGTGTAGTGGCAGGTAAAAATGATGATTATTTGTTTCATACTGTTGGATTAACCTTCAATTTAGGTGATAGTAAAGATACCGATGGTGATGGTGTGACAGATAAAAAAGATAAGTGTCCAGACACACCAACGGCTGTTGCTGTTGATAAAATGGGTTGTCCTTTAGATAAAGATGCCGATGGAATAGCCGATTACTTAGATAATTGCCCTGATGTTTCAGGTTCAAAAGCATTAAATGGTTGCCCAGATAAAGATAATGATGGTGTAGAAGATGCCAAAGACCGTTGTCCAGATCAAGCAGGTTTAGTTTCATTAGCAGGTTGCCCAGATGCAGATAAAGATGGCGTAGCCGATATGGATGATGCTTGTGCTAATACAAAATTAGGAACTAAAGTAAATGCCAAAGGTTGCCCAATGGATAGTGATTTAGATGGTGTTATGGATGATTTAGACCGTTGCCCAGATGTTGCTGGGGTTTTAGCATTAAAAGGATGTCCTGATGCGGATGGCGATGGAATAGCTGATTTAGATGACAAATGTCCAAATGCAAAAGGAAGTGTTGCAAACAAAGGTTGTCCTGAAATTGCACCCGCAGATATTGTTAGAATTACGTATATTGGAAGTAAAATTTTCTTCGAAAATAATTCCGATAAATTAAAAGTAGCTTCTTTATCTCAGTTAGATGAGTTGTCAAAAATTCTTTACAAATATGAGGGTGCTAGTTTGACTATTGAAGGGCACACAGATAGTGTAGGTGCGGATGAATATAATCTTACTTTATCTCAAAAACGCGCAGAATCGGTTAGACAATATCTAATTGGTAGAGGAATTTTAGAAACCAGATTGTTTTCTGTTGGCTTTGGAGAAACCAAACCAGTAGCAACCAATACTACCACATTAGGAAAAGCAAAAAATAGAAGAGTTGAATTAAAAACAAATTATTAATATAAAGGTTAGGTTTGGTTTTTTTTGAAAAGTGGTTGTCAGTTTTGACAGCCATTTTTTGTTTACTACCAGTTTATATAAAAGAAATATATAACTTTTACTAAAAATTATGTAACTCTTTTCATCTGAAAATCAGGTATTTTTATATAAATATTTAAATATACTTATTATGAAAAAAAATGTATTAAAAGCGGGATTGTTTTCTATGATTCTTGTAGGAATGGTTTCTTGTGTAAGCAAAGAGAAAGAATTAGCAGATAAAAGAATCAATGAATTAGAAAGCTTTGTAGATTCTTTAAAAATGGTCACAGCAGAAGAACGTCAAGCCAATTGGGATGATATTGTTGCTGATTATGAAGCGAAGCATATTCTTGCAAATGAAGCGTTATTAAATTTAGAAGAAGCAGATAAAACTTCCTCTCAAGAAAAAGTTAATGCATCTAATGCGAAATACGATGAATTAAAAGTTACGGTAATTTCTAAAAATGAAACCGAACCGGCTTTTGTGAAAAATACAAAACCACAAAAATTAAGTGCTTCTCAATTGTTAAGAGATCGTTTATTTGGTTCAGGTAAAATTGGTAGTGATATGAATTTTTCGTGGGTAAATAAAAGTAATATTCTAACGGTTTATGATACTTTTTTTAATTCGTATAAAAAAAATAAAGCCGATTTTTCAAGAGAAGATTATGACGAAATTAAATTAATGTTTGAAGCATTAGACTCAAGAAAAAACACAGTTGAAAAAGAAGGACTATCTGCTGATGATAATATGAAAATTGCTTCTATTAAAGTCAAATTTTTACCGATGTATAAAGTAAATAGAGTAGGTGCTAAAAGCAGAGAAAACAAAGAAGCAAAAGAATAATACATAACCCTTTTTTGTCCCAATTTATTAAGTGCCAATCAGAAATGATTGGCATTTTTTATGTCTTTTTAACAAGTAGGAATTGTGTAAGTATATAGAAAAGTTATGTAACTTTTTTAATGCTGATTTTTGGAACTTTATTATTCGAAAAAGCAAATTAATACTTATTAAATCTACCATGTTAAACGTAAAAAAAGAAGGCATTATTTTAGAAAAAACAAGTATAAGTTTTGAAAACGAAGGCGTCTTAAACCCAGCTGCAATAAGAGAAGGGAACTTTGTGCATCTGTTTTATAGAGCGGTTCATACCGGAAATCATTCAAGCATTGGATATTGTTTGTTAAATGGACCTTTGCAAGTAGAAGACCGGCATTATAAACCCATATTAATTCCAGAGTTTGATTACGAATCTCAAGGAATGGAAGATCCTAGAATTGTAAAGATAGAAGCTATTTATTACTTAACCTACACCGCTTACGATGGTGTAAATGCTTTAGGATGTTACGCTACATCCTCAGATTTACTTCATTTTGAGAAAAAAGGGATTTTGGTTCCACAAATTACATATGAAGAATTTCATAAACTATCGGATACCAATCCTTCAATGGATTCAAAATATTTTAGATACAACCAACACGAAGGAATTTTATTAAAAGATGGCGTTAAAATGTTAGTCTGGGATAAAAATCTAATTTTCTTTCCAAGAAAAATAAATGGTAAATTTTATTTTATGCATCGTATTCGCCCAGAAATTCAAATTTTAGTCGCTGTAGAACATTTAGAAGATTTAACACTTGATTTTTGGAAAAATTATTTTCTACATTTTAATGATTATGTAATGCTTTCTCCAAAATTTGATCATGAAATAAGTTATATAGGGGGTGGATGTCCACCGATTGAAACCGATGCCGGCTGGTTAGTAATTTATCACGGAGTAAAAGATAGTCTTAAAGGATATGTATATGCTGCCTGTGCCGCTCTTTTTGATTTGGAAAATCCGCAAAGAGAAATAGCACGCTTGCCTTATCCTTTATTTAAACCTGAATATGTTTGGGAACTAAAAGGAGAAGTGAATAATGTATGTTTTCCTACTGGGGCAGTTGTTTTTGATGACATACTTTATATTTATTATGGTGCTGCGGATGAACGAATTGCTTGTGCTTCTTTGTCATTATCAAATTTATTGAAAGAATTACTAATACATAAAATTTAAATAACATGAAAAATAATTCCTACAATACAACTAATCAGAATAGCTTTTTTAATGCGATGAAATTCCCTAAAAAAGAAGTTATTTTACCAGAAATTGTTATTATCACATCCTATCCGCCACGGGAATGTGGTATCGCTACGTATTCTCAAGATTTATTTTTTGCGTTACAAAATAAATTTACCAATTCTTTTGATGTAACCATTTGTGCATTACAATCCGAATCGGATTTATACAAATATTCAGATGAGGTAAAATATGTTTTAAAAACAGATTCTTCCGCTTCGTATCGATCATTTGCTGAAGTATTCAATCAAAGTGATACGATTTCGATGGTGGTTTTTCAACACGAATTTGGACTTTTTAAAACTAACGAAGCCGATTTTGTTCAATTACTTGCAACAATTACAAAACCCATAATGGTAGTATTGCATACGGTATTACCTAATCCAGATGTGGCTTTATTAAGTATGATGCAACAAATCAATCGGTATGCAACGGCTTTAATTGTTATGACTCAAACTTCGTTGAAAATTTTAGTTCAGGATTATGCCATCGATGCTCAAAAAATTACTGTAATACCTCATGGCACGCATTTAGTGGAGTTTACCAGTAAATCACTTTTAAAGGAAAAGTATCAGATAGCCAATAGAAAAGTAATATCTACTTTCGGATTATTAAGTTCTGGAAAATGCATTGAAACGTCTATAAATGCGTTACAAACTATTGTGAAAAAACATCCTGAAGTGTTATTTTTAGTAATTGGAAAAACGCATCCATCTGTAGTGAAAAATGAAGGCGAAGTGTATCGTGAGCAATTAATGGCTCAAATTGATGCTTTGCACTTAAATCAGTATGTACAATTTGTAAATCAGTATTTGCCTCTGCCAGAATTGCTGGAATATTTACAATTAACCGATATTTATTTGTTTACTTCAAAAGATAGAAATCAAGCTGTTTCTGGTACATTTTCATATGCAATTAGTTGTGGGTGCCCTATAATTTCAACTCCAATTCCACATGCGTTGGAAGTTTTAAATGATAAAACTGGAATTATTATAGATTTTGAAAATGCAGACCAATTGGCGAATCAAGTGAATAATTTATTAGATGATGACTGCCTTCGCGCTAGTATTTCGTCAAATGGAATTCATAAATTGGCGCCAACCGCTTGGGAAAATTCAGCTATTTCTCATGCTATTTTGTTTGAACAAATTAATAATAGAGTTATTGATTTGCATTATAAAATCCCAAAAATTAATTTGAATCATATTAAACAGCTGACAACTGATTTTGCTATGATTCAGTTCTCTGTAATCAATCAACCCGATCTTAATTCGGGCTATACTTTAGATGATAATTCGCGAGCTTTAGTAGCTATGTGTCAGCATTATCAACTTAAAAAAGACAAATCGGATTTAGAAAATATTTATCGATATTTTAATTTTATACAGTACTGTTTACAACCAGAAGGTTACTTTTATAATTATGTAGACAAACATAAAAATTTTACAAGTCAGAATTCCGAAAACCTTGCTGATTCAAATGGTAGAGCTTTTTGGGCTTTAGGTTATTTGCTTTCGATTCAATCAATTTTACCTAATGAGTTGGTTGAAAATGCAAGAAAAACTATGGAATTGGCTTTAGTAAATGTTTGTAAAATTCATTCGCCACGAGCTATGGCGTTTATAATTAAAGGAATTTATTATAGCCAATTAGAAAATCCTACACTCGATGCAGAACTTATAGTTAAACATTTAGCCGATAAGTTGGTACAAATGTATAAACATGAAAATGACGACAACTGGCATTGGTTTGAAAGTTATTTAACTTATGGAAATAGTATTTTACCTGAAGCTATGTTGTGTGCATATTTAATTACAAATGATGAAAATTATAAATTAATAGCTAAAACAACATTCGACTTTTTACTATCAAAAATTTATAAAAATAATAGAATAAAAGTAATTTCAAATAAAGGTTGGCTGCATAATAATATACAAATTATAGAAGAACAAATAGGAGGTGAGCAACCTATTGATGTGGCGTATACCATTTTGGCGTTAAGCAAATTTTACGATGTTTTTCATCAAAAAGAGTATTTGAATAAAATGGAAATTGCCTTTGATTGGTTTTTAGGTAACAATCATTTACATCAAATTATTTATAACCCTTGTACGGGTGGTTGCTATGATGGATTAGAGGACACCTATATCAATTTAAATCAAGGTGCAGAATCTACAGTTAGTTATTTAATGGCGCGATTGACCATTGAAAAGTATTATACAAATAAAACTACGTTTTTCAGTAAAATTAAAAAGACGTATTCTCATAAAAATCAGAGTGTTTTAACTTAAAAATAAAAAAGATGGCTGCAAAAAAACAACATATAATTCCACCAAAAAAAAGCGATAAAAAAAAGCTGGAAGCAACAAATTCTAAAACTAAATCTACTTATTCAAAACAAACTATTAGAAAAAAAAGGAACGAATTTGGCGATACGGATTCCTTATAAAATACAAAACTATGAAAAATCAAACATTGAATCTTTTTATTGTAGAAGATGTTCCTGAAAAATCCTTGCGATTGCACCAGTTTTTAGCTACTCGTTTCGGAACAGTATTCAATATTTTAACTTTTACAGATGCGGTAACGGCACTTTCAAAAGTAGATGAAAACACCAGTATTGTAGTTTTAGATTATGATTATTTTGGCGAAGAAGGTAATAAAATTGTTGGATTCATAAATACAATTAACCCAAAAACTAAGGTAATAATTTTATCTAATAGTGAAGATATTTTTTCGGCTATTTCAGCTTATCAAATCGATAACGATAATTATTTACACAAAGATTCCGCATTAAAGAAAAAACTAAGTACTACCATTTTTGAAATAATCACCTATCCTGCCAATTATTTACAAATGAAGTATAGCGTAAGTCAGTTCTTTATCTATCTGGTTTTTTTGTTTTTCATTGTTGGCTTTTTGGTTTTTATTGGTATGATTTATATCTATTAATACGTTGAATTATATAACTTTTAAAATAATTCTATAACAATTAGTAAATCAAAAAGCAGGAATTTTATACTTAAGAATAAACAAAATAAAATGCTATCTGAAACACAATTACAACATAAAATAAGTACTAAATTAAAAGAAAATGGAATTAACGAAACCATTGAAATTGAGATAAAGGGTAATGAAGTTTCTCTGAAAGGAATGGTACATTCTTATGAGGTAAAAGATAAAATTGAACAACTAATTGTACAATTTAAAGAAGTAGCATTTGTAAACAATGAATTAGCACTAATTAACGAAAACTAAAAAAAACATGATACCAAAAATTGGATTATCCGAAGAAAACATAGAGAAAAGCATTCAATTATTATCGGTTGTTTTATCTGATGAAATGACACTTTACATAAAAACTAGAAAATTTCACTGGAATGTGGCAGGCGCTAGTTTTATGGAGTTGCATAAATTATTTGAGTCGCAATACACTGAATTAGAATCTCTTATTGATGCGGTCGCAGAGCGCATCGGTAAATTAGGTGGCAAAACTATCGGAACTATGAATGAATTTTCATTGCTAACCAGAATTGTGGAACATCCAAATAAATATCCTGTTCAAAGTATCCTGTTAACCGAATTATTAAATGATCATAAAACCATTATTTACGAACTTCGTAAAGATATCGATATAAGCAGTTTGGAATGTCATGATGCAGGAACTGCAGATTTACTTACAGGAATTTTGCAACAACATGAAACCTTTGCGTGGATACTACGTAGGTATTTAAGTTAAAAAAAATTATTAATCACTAATATTTAAAATTATGTATTACGAAAATTATTATTATGGAATGAATGTTATTTGGTGGGTGATTTGGGTGCTATTAATGCTTTGGATTTTTGCTCTTCCGTATAACATTCCTGGTCAACGACAAAAAAACGAATCAGAATATGATATTTTAAGAAAAAAATATGCTGAGGGTGTTATTAACACAATTGAATATCAAGAAAAGAAAAAAACTTTAGAGAAAGCGTTTAAAAGAACAATTACTAAATAATCGCATTATGATACGGACAGCATCCGCCCATTGGGAAGGAAATTTAAAAGAAGGTAACGGTACATTAACTACCCAAAGTGGTGTGTTAAACGGTACTGTATATAGTTATACAACCCGTTTTGAAGACGGCATAAAAGGAACCAATCCAGAAGAATTATTAGCGGCAGCGCATGCAGGTTGTTTTACAATGGCTGTAACGGCACAATTGGCAACCAAAGGAATATCACCCAGTAAATTAGATACTGAAGCCACTTTAACTATGAATGATATGGGCATTGTAAGCATACATTTGAAAATTTCTGGAGCAGTACCTAATATAAGTGCGGAAGAATTTGCTACAATTACTAAAGATGTAGAGCAACATTGTTTTATATCAAAAGTATTGAATATTCCTATTTCTTCTGAAGTTCATTTTGAATTTTAAAGAATATGAACACTTACATTAAAAATCTATTTGTAGATACAGGAAATGTTTCCTTATTTACCGCTAGATTTTTTAAGGAAATTGTAAAACCACCTTTTCAAATTAATGAATTTTTTAGACAATGCTATGAAATTGGCAACAAGTCTTTTCCATTAGTAGCTATAACCGGGTTTATTATGGGTTTGGTACTAACCATACAATCCCGACCAACAATGACAAAATTTGGCGCTGAAAGTTGGTTGCCAAGTATGGTGTCCTTGTCCTTAATTAGAGAAATTGCGCCCGTAATAACGGCATTAATTTGTGCAGGTAAAATTGCTTCTGGTATTGGTGCCGAATTGGGTTCCATGAAAGTCACCGAACAAATTGATGCTATGGAAGTGTCCGCTGTTAATCCTTATAAATATCTTGTGGTTACACGTATTTTAGCGGCTACTTTAATGATTCCAATTTTAGTGCTATTTGCAGATTTAGTTGGAATTTTTGGTGGTTATATTGGCTTCAATGTTCGCGGTAGTATGAGTTTGTATCGCTATTTTTCAGATGTAATTGAGCATCTAGAATTTTTAGATCTAATTCCGGCCTTCATAAAAACCTTTTTTTTCGGATTTTTTATTGGATTAATTGGTTGTTACAAGGGGTTTAACGCCTCAAATGGAACAGCAAGTGTAGGTATAGCAGCTAATGAAGCTGTTGTTGCTGCTTCACTTTCCATTTTTATTATAGATATGTTAGCGGTTCAAATTACAGATTTATTCTTTTAGAACTTATGAAAAAAGAAGTAGTAATTTCCATCGTTAATTTAAAAAAATCATTTGGTAAAAATGAAGTGTTAAAACAAGTAAACTTAGAAGTATTCAAAGGAGAAGATTTAGTTATTTTAGGCCGTTCGGGTTCTGGAAAATCAATAACCATAAAATGTATTGTAGGATTGGTAGTAGCTGATTCAGGAGCAATTAAAGTTTTTGATATTGATATTACAAAATTAAATAATACCGCACTTAACGAAATTAGATCTAAAATTGGTTTTATGTTTCAAAATGGCGCTTTATATGATTCTATGTCTGTAAGACAAAATTTGGCTTTTACGCTTAAACATCACACGAAAAATATTGCTTCGGAAGAAATTGAAAAGCAAATTATTGAAGCTTTAACGAATGTTGGTTTAGAAGATGCTATAGACAAAATGCCTGCAGAATTGTCTGGTGGTATGCGAAAACGAATTGCCTTAGCTAGAACTTTAATTATTAAACCCGAAATTATTTTGTATGATGAACCAACATCTGGTTTAGATACGATTACGTCCAGAGAAATTAGTGAATTAATATTGTCTGTTCAAAAGAAATACAAAACCACTTCTATTATTATCACCCACGATATGTCGTGTGCTAAATTAACCGGAAATAGAATTATGATATTAAAAGATGGTATAATTTACGCTGAGGGTACTTACAAGCAATTAGAAAAAAGTACTGATAATTGGGTGCGATCTTTTTTTAATTAAATACATAACAACATGACAAAAAACACAAATTATACTTGGAAATTAGGAATGTTTGTTATTTTAGGATTGACATTGTTTATACTCGCAATTTATTTTATTGGAAATAATAAAAATTTATTTGGCGCTACATTTCATTTGCAAGCCCATTTTAAAAACGTAAGTGGTTTAAAAGTAGGAAATAATGTCCGTTTTTCGGGAATAAATGTGGGTACTGTAAAAGAAATTGAATTTATTTCAGATTCAGCTGTGGTGGTAGATTTAATTATTAAAGATGACGTTCAAAAATACATAAAAACCGATGCTATTGCTAGTATAGGAACTGATGGATTGATGGGAGATAAAGTACTTACTATTTCACCAGGAACTTCGTCTAATCAAATAGTTAAAAACAATGCTACTATTGCTTCTGCAAAGGCAGTTGAGTTAGAAGATTTAATGAAAGGATTGCGAAAAAGTGTAGATAATGCTCAAATTATAACCCTACAACTTTCCGAGTTTAGTTTAAAAATCAATAAAGGTAAAGGGGCTTTAAATAAAGTATTAACTGATGAAGAATTTGCAAATAGCATAGAAGCTACTTTACAAAATTTAAAAAAGAGTTCCAACGAATTTGCTATTTTTACGACAAATATGAATGATAAAAACGGTACACTCTCAAAATTAATGACAGATCCTGAATATGCCAATTCAATTGATAGAATGTTAACTAATTTAGAAAAAAGCACAAATGAATTTCAACGTTTTTCTTCAAAATTAAATACAGAGAAAGGCATATTATCTAAATTATTGAGTGATGAAAGATTGGCAAATTCTATTGATTCTTCATTAATTAATATTGAAATGGGTTCAAAAAAACTAATTGAAATTGAAGATGCGGCGCAACATAATTTTTTATTGAGAGGTTTCTTTAGGAAAAAACAAAAAGCATTAGAAAAGAAAAACAAAAAACTGGATTAGCTACCTAATTATATGTGAATTTCGTAAATTTTAAACGAAATACTATAACACTTTACTACCTATAAATAGCCAACTTTGTTTCATATTAACATTAAAAATAACAATATGAAACGAAAAAAACTATTCTCAACATTTGTCTTATCACTTGTTGTTTTAATCGGTGCTTGTTCTAAAGATGAATTCCAGGATTATGTTGGAATTTGTCCCACAGTAATTGCTACTAGTCCTATAATTGGAGAAACTAATGTTGCACTTGATACGCCAATTAGTTTTACTTTTAATGAAGAAATGAATCCAGCAACTATAAATCAATCTTCCTTTACTCTTGTAATTGGGAGTACTAGTTTGGCAGGAACATTTACTTATTCGGGACATACTGCTACATTCACACCTAGTAGCAATTTACTTGTAAATTCAACTTATGTTTGTAAAATTACCACTGCTGTAAAAGATTTAAGAGGTAACGCTTTGCAAGAAGATTACATTTGGACTTTTAGTACGGGTTTAAGTTTACAACCAACAATTATCTCTACTGATCCTATTTCTAATGAAACGGATGTTGTATTAAATAAAGTAATTACGGCTACTTTTAATATGCCTATGGATGCAGCAACGCTTAATACTGCAACTTTTACTATAAAACAAGGTTTAGTTCCGATTTCAGGAGTTGTTTCATTTGCAGGCGATGTGGTAACATTTACGCCTGATGTTGCACTTGTTTCTAATACAATTTATTCCGCCTTAATTACTACAGGTGCTAAAAATTTGGCAGGTGTTTCTATAGCTGCGAATTATGAATGGAATTTTACCACAGGAAATACAACCGCACCAATTGTTATAGCAACAGATCCTATACATAATGAAAATGGAGTCGTCTTAAATAAAGTTATTTCTGCTACCTTTAATATGCCGATGGATATGGCTACTTTAACTACAGTTACCTTTACACTTAAAATTGGTACGTTGCCTGTTTCTGGCATTGTCACATATAGTGGTTTAACAGCTTATTTTACTCCAACAGTAAATTTATCTTCAAATACAAATTATATCGCCACAATAACAACTGGAGCTAAAAATGTTGCAGGAGTTTCTATGGCTTCTAATTATGTTTGGAATTTTAGCACATTTTTCCATCCAAACTTAGGAACTGCTGCTCAATTTGGAGCATTTGGAGGAAATGCAGGTATAACCAATCAAGGCATCAATACCATAATTAATAATGGAAGTATCGGTACAACAGCAGCGTCTTCTTTAATAACAGGGTTTCATGATTCGAATGCGGTTTATACTGAAACACCCTTAAATGTAGGAAATGTAACAGGAAGCATTTACACAGCACCTCCTGCACCAGGAACGGCTACGTCTTTTGCTATTGCAACACAAGGTTTGCTAGATGCAAATGCCGCATATTTAAGTATTTCTCCAGCTTCTATGCCTGGCGGAACTGATCCTGGCGCTGGCGAATTAGGAGGACTAACATTACCACCTGGAATTTATAAATCTGCAAGTGGTACATTTAATATTACTAACGGCAATTTAGTTTTAGATGCACAAGGCAATCCGAATGCTATTTGGATATTTCAAACGGCTGCAGGTCTTACAGTGGGAAGTGCAGGACCAACTGGTGCTAAAAGTGTAGTTCTAATTAATGGTGCTTTGCCTAAAAATGTATTTTGGTATGTTGGAAGTGCTGCAACAATTAATGGAGCAGGAGGAGGCATAATGTCAGGTACAATACTAGCTACTTCTGGAGTAACATTTTCTACAGCTGGTAATGCCATACAAACTGTATTAAATGGTAGAGCAATTTCGTTAGTAGCTTCTGTGACTATGGTAAATACAACAATAAATATTCCAAATTAAATTTAAAATTAGAAAAAATGACAACAATATATTATATAAAACCAGAATTAAGTTTATCAGAATGCTGTACTAAACTATATTCAAAATATTTATTTTTTATTGCTTTGGTTAGTTTGCTATTTCCAACCTTTGTTAAGGCACAGGATACAACTTATTCCAATCCATCCTGGTGGTTTGGCGCAGCAATTGGTACTAATGTTAATTTTTATCGTGGGGCGACCGAAACTTTAAATGAAACTTTTAGCCCGCCAACTACGTTTCATAACGGAATTGGTATGGCATTATTTGTTGCGCCTTTGGTAGAATATCATCGCCCAAATTCGTATTGGGGCTTTATGTTTCAAGCTGGATACGACAATAGAAGTGGTGATTTTAATGAAGCACTAACGCCTTGTAATTGTCCTGCAGATTTAACTACAAAATTATCTTATCTAACTCTTGAACCGAGTTTAAGATTGGCTCCTTTTAAATCTAACTATTATTTATTTGGTGGTCCAAGATTGGCTTTTAATTTAGATAAATCGTTTGTGTATGAACAAAAAATCAATCCTGATTATCCAGCACAAATTCAAAATCCAGATGTAATTGGTGATTTTAGTAGTATTGAAAAAACAATAGTATCCATGCAAATTGGTATGGGATACGACTTTGAAGTTTCGGCTCCAACGAGAAAAACTAAGTTTGTAATTTCTCCATTTCTTTCTTTTCAACCTTATTTTGGACAAAATCCTAGAAGTATAGAAACCTGGAATATGACTACTGTAAGAGCTGGAGTAGCATTTAAATTTGGCGCAGGAAAAAGAATTGAACAAGTTACTATTAAAGATGGAGAAGTTCAATTTTCAATAGTACAACCCGAGCAATTGCTTGTAGAAAATCGTATTAGAGAGTTTTTTCCAATACGAAACTATATCTTTTTTAATGTGGGTTCAACTGAAATTCCTAGTCGATACGTGCTTTTAGATAGTGATCAAGTTAAAGAATTCAAAGAAGATCAAGTACAATTTGCGGCTCTAAAGAATAATTCAGGTCGTTCTGAAAGACAAATGTTAGTTTACTATAATGTGATAAATATATTGGGTGATCGAATGCAGAAAAATTCTAGCAGTACAATTAACTTGGTAGGTTCCTCAGCGGAAGGTCATGTAAACGGATTAGCAATGGCACAAACTGTAAAGAAATATTTAGTAGATGTCTTTGGTATTGGTGACGCCCGAATTTCAGTAGAAGGAAGAACTAAACCTGAGATTCCATCAGAACAACCTGGTGGTACTTCAGAATTAGTATTACTTCGTGAAGGCGACCAAAGGGTTACTATTGAAAGTGTTTCTCCAGAATTATTGATGGAATTTCAAAGTGGTGATGCACCATTAAAACCAATTGAAATTTATACAAAACCATCTATTAGCCGTACAGATGATATTACTATTAATGTCGCAAATGCTAAAACAGTACTACGTTCTTGGTCTATTGAATTAAAAGACGAAAACGATAAAACAAACACATTTGGCCCATTTACAGAAGATAAAGTTATTCTATCAAGAAATTTAATATTAAATAATCAAAAACAAGGAAAGTTTAAAGTAAAATTAGTTGGTATTACAGTAAACGAAAACACTATTGTAAAAGAAAATGTTGTTACAATTATGCCATACATTGCCCCAAAAATTAATGAAAGCTTACGATTTAGTGTAATTTATGAGTTTAATGAATCAAAATCAATTTCAATTTATGAAACCTATTTGACTGAAATAGTTGCTAAAAAAATACCAATTGGTGGTAAAGTAATTATCAAAGGTTTTACAGATAGTATTGGTGATGACAAATACAACCAAAAATTGTCTTTAGCTAGAGCAAATGATGTGAAACATATACTTGAAAATAACTTAGCCAAAGCAGGAAGATTTGATGTGAAATTTCAGGTAAATGGTTATGGAGAAAATCCGGATTATTTACTTTTTGAAAACAAATTTCCAGAAGAACGATTTTATAATAGAACAGTAATAATTGATGTGCTTTCTGTAAAATAATATTATTAAACCTATGAATTATATAAAATACACAACTATTTGTATAACAAAGTATTGTGTGTTTTATTATAAATTTGAATAGATATAAAAAATCATTTATATTTTAAAATAAAAGATCATGATAGACGCAATTAAAAAAGTCAAAAAGGTGAAAGATCCTAAAGTTGAAAATCAAAAAATTATTGATAATCATAAAAAAGCAGCTATGCATCATGAAGCAGCAGCTATGCATCATCATGAAGCGGCTAAGCATCATACTGCAGGAAATAGTATTATGGCATGTGGTTGTAATTCTAAAGCTGAAAATCAGAGTGAGTTAGCTCATAAAACTCAAAAAAAGAACACTAAAAAACATGCTGCAATAGTATAAACGCAGTTTCATGTTGATTAGTAGTATTTTAAAAGCATCATAAATTGATGCTTTTAATTTTTAAAATTACTAATAATAGAAAAAGTTAACGATCTAATTTTCCAATTAATTAATAACATAATATGAAAACTAATTTAAAAGTTGCCATTTACCTGGATCATTATCGGGCTGAAGTATTTGAATATTCAGAACGTGCGGAACTTATCCAAACGATTGAGTCGGAATTTAATGCTGTAGAAAAGAAGAAAGTTCTTTTAAAAGGGGAAAGTCATATGCATAATAAAGAGCAGGATTTGCAACAAAAATTTTATGAAGTACTTAAAAAAGCACTGGTAAAGTACGATTCAATTTTATTGTTTGGCACCACCGCTGCTAAAACTGAATTATTTCATGTTTTACAAGCGGATAATTCGTTTATAGCTAAAGAAATCATCTTGAAAAATACAGATAGATTAACCGAAAATCAAAAAACAGCTTTTATAAACGACTTTTTTTCTAGCTTATAAATGAAAGAGATTTACTGTAAAATGGAACGTCATTTCGAAAAATTAGTCTCATTGGCAACTACAATTTTAGGTAACTCTATAACATTTATGTTAGCTTGTATTTTGGTTTTTTTTTGGTGGATTTCTACCTTGTTAAGTTCCAATAATTTGCATCAAAACATTGGTGATTTTATTTTCGGAACTACGTTTTTGAGCTTATTTATTATTCAAAAATCATTTAACCGGTATTCGGCATTGATACATTTAAAAATAAATGAACTAATTTCTTCTCATGAAAAAGCAAATAATTCCGTGATGAATACCAATCTGAAAACAGAACAAGAAATTATTGAACTGTCTAAAGAATATATTGAGGCTGAATTGGAAAACATTGAGCATTTAGAAACTGCATTGAAAGATATTACTTCTGAAAAGAAAAGTTAATGTATGAATCATGTAAGTTTTATATGAAATTATATAAGTACTGCAGCTTTATTAATACCCAACTTTACATAAATAAAAAATAATAACATTTACCTATGAAAAAAAATATTTTAATGGCTAGTTTGATAATCGGATTATCAGTTAGTGTACACGCGCAAAACATTTCTAAAAACGCCATTGGTTTGCGTTTAGGAGATAATGACGGATTTGGCGGAGAAATTTCTTACCAAAGAAAATTAACTTCTAATAACAGGTTAGAATTCGATTTAGGTTGGAGAAATAGCAATGATGTAGATGCTGTTAAATTGGTTGGTTTGTACCAATGGATTTGGAACATTGAAGGCGGATTTCATTGGTATGCTGGCGTAGGTGGTGGTGCAGGAAGTTGGAGTTTTGACAACAACTCTAATAAAGATAACGGAACCTTTGCATTGGTTGCAGGTGATTTAGGTATTGAATACGATTTTGATATGCCATTACAGGTTTCATTAGATTTTCGTCCAGAGATTTATTTCAATTCAGATGCGTTTAGGGATAATAATTTTGGACCAGATGTGGCATTAGGATTGCGATACCGATTTTAATAACAAAAATTAATATAAATAAAAAAATTATGAACACAACAGAATTGAAAGGTGATTGGGAAGTACAAAAGGGAAAACTCAAACAAAAATTTGCTCAACTTACAGACAATGATTTGTTATTTGTGGAAGGCAAAAAAGATGAAATGTTAGGAAAACTTCAAATTACTTTAGGAAAGTCTAAAGAAGAATTGCAAAAATTAATTGAAAAATTATAAACTCTAACACAAAAAAAAATGAAAAAGTCAATTATAATATTTACTGTGGCATCTGTCATAACAGGAAACGTCTTTTTAAGTTGCAAATCCAATTCAGAAAAAGAATCTGATGCGGTTGAAAAAGTACAAGATGCGAAAGAAAATTTAGATGATGTAACAGAAGATATAAACGATGATGCCATTTCTAAAGCAAATGATGCAGAATGGCAAACATATAAATCTGAAGCCATAAAAACCATTACGGCAAATGAAACGAGAATTACTGAATTGAAAAAAGCAATTAGCAAGCCAGGTAACACATTTGATAAGGCTTATGTAAAAAGCATAGCTTCTTTAGAGGATAAAAATGCTTCGTTAAAAGTAAAAATCACTAACTATGAAAACAATCAAACCGATTGGGATTCTTTTAAACGAGAATTTAATTCGGATATGACTGAATTAGGAACAGCAATTAAAGAGGTTACTACTAAAAATAAAAAATAACTATCATGAGTAATTTACTTTATACTATCGCAATTATATTTATTATCTTTTGGGGTGTAGGATTTTTTGTCTATAGCGCTGGAGCACTCATTCATATCTTATTAGTACTTGCTGTAATTGCAATATTATTAAGACTTATTCAAGGAAAACAAGTATAAATTAATAAATAAACATAAACATTATGGAATCAGGAAAAACAGCATTAGGCATTTTATTAGGTATAGGAGCTGGGGCTTTGTTAGGCGTATTGTTTGCACCTGCAAAGGGATCGAAAACAAGAAAAAGAATTATGGATAAAGGTCAAAATTATGCCGATGAATTAAAGGATAAATTTGATGGTTTGTATCAAGATGTTTCTGAAAAGTATGATGCTTTATTAGACGAAGCAAAAACAATGGTTTCATCAAAATAATTTAAAATCAAATGGAAAATAATATAACATCAATAGAAAAACTAATTGAAAAAGCAGAAACGTACAGTAAAACTTCCCTAGCTTTATGTAAATATGAAGCGGTTTACAAATTTGCAGATATATTCTCAAATTTGTCTGTAAAATTAGCCATTTCTATTGTTGTTATCTTATTTATATTATTTATGAATATTGGTTTAGCCTTATTTATTGGTGATTATTTAGACGCCAACTACATGGGCTTTTTTGTAATTGGTTTTGGGTATTTTTTCCTAAGTATTTTACTTTATATTTTTAGAGAAAGTTGGATTATTACTCCTGTTAGTAATTTTATTATCCATAAAATGAATGCAAACAAAACGTCATGAAAAAAATAAATCAGAAACTCGTTTTAGAAGCAAAAATTGCCTATTTAAAAAATAAGCAAACAACTGATTTTACAATTCTTAAGGCGCAATATCATGAAACAATTGCTAGTTTTACTCCATTTAACATACTGAAGAACTCAGTTGAGTCGATATTAACAACTCCTAATTTAAAAGTAAAATTACTTAGTCAGGCACTTAATTTTGGTGCTACTTATTTAACTAAAGTCGGTATTTCAACTTCCTCTGAAAATCCTATACAGGGTATTTTAGGTAAAATTATTCTATTTGGTTTAAACAAAATTACGAGGAAGAAAGCTAAAGTAAATTGATATTCGCTATTATTTACTTGATTAATCTTATTACCCTCGAAGTGTTTCAAATACTTCGAGGGTTATTTATTAAAATGAATTTCTGTTTTTAGTTTTTGAAAACAGATTCAGTATCATACTAATAATATCAATTTATCCAAATATATAAAACAAAAAAAAAGACAGATTCAAAAAAAATTGAATCTGTCCGGGATGGTGGGCGATGAGGGGTTCGAACCCCCGACCCCCTCGGTGTAAACGAGGTGCTCTGAACCAGCTGAGCTAATCGCCCCAATAAAATGCACTACTTCCGTAATGCGAGTGCAAATATACACTCAAATTTTTTAAATACAAGTAAAAATAAAAAAATAATTAATTAAATTTAATATCCTCTAAAATAACTTTATTTGTTTCGTTTATAATTGTAAGAGTAACTTTTTTATTTCCAGATAATTGAGATTCGATAATGTATTTTTTTCCGTTTTTATACGGAATATTACTTTTAGAAAAATCAACATCTCCATTAGAAATTGCTTCATCTATAGCTTTCATAGTGGTTGCTTTTTTTGCAAAAATACTATCAACGGTTGCTGAAGTTTTAAACGGTTTGCTTCTAATATCTTTAATGACTCTGCAATTTGGAAAATAACAAAACGTAACCCCACGTGAAGTTGCTTTTGCAGATAAAAATTCCCCTACAAAGTAAAACCCAATTAACAAACCGAATATATAAAAAGCTAATCTGTATCGTAATGACATATGTACAAAATTTTAATTACACAAAGATAGCACTATAAATAGTAATGACAAAAAACTATTTTTTACTACATTTTTGATAAATGATTGTGTAAAAATTAATTTACTGGATTATTAAATATTATTCTAACAAAATTCTTTTAAAATGTTATTTTTATTACTTTTGAAGAAAATTTGACACCTACAACTTATGATTTTTGATAGACAAGATATTAGCAACGAAACGTTACTTACTTTATACAAAAAATTAGTTAAACCCCGACTAATTGAGGAAAAAATGCTGATTTTATTACGACAAGGAAAAGTATCAAAATGGTTTTCAGGTATCGGACAAGAAGCTATTTCTGTAGGAATTACATGTGCTTTAGAGGCAGACGAGTACATTTTGCCAATGCATAGAAACTTAGGTGTTTTTACTTCACGTGATATTCCTTTACATAGATTATTTTCACAGTGGCAGGGAAAGAAAACGGGTTTTACAAAAGGTAGAGACAGAAGTTTTCATTTCGGTACACAAGAATATAAAATTATTGGAATGATTTCCCATTTGGGTCCGCAATTAGGTGTGGCAGACGGAATTGCTTTGGCGAATAAATTAAAGCAAAATGGTAAAGTAACTGCTGTTTTTACAGGTGAAGGCGCTACTTCAGAAGGCGATTTTCATGAAGCATTAAATATTGCCGCAGTATGGGATTTACCAGTATTGTTTGTTATTGAAAATAATGGTTACGGACTTTCAACGCCAACCAATGAACAATACCGTTGTGAAAACTTGGCTGATAAAGGCGTAGGGTATGGTATGGAAAGTTATATCATTGATGGGAATAATATTTTAGACGTATATACTAAAATTTCAGAATTAAAAGCTTCAATGATTGCTAATCCTCGTCCTATTTTGTTAGAGTTTAAAACCTTTAGAATGCGTGGACACGAAGAGGCGAGTGGTACTAAATATGTACCTCAAGAATTAATGGATATTTGGGCTGAAAAAGACCCAATCGAAAATTATAGAAAATATTTAATAGCTACTGATGTTTTATCTGAAAATGAGGATGCTAAAATTCGTGAAGCTATTAAAGCTGAAATAGATGAGCATTGGGCGATTACTCAAACTGCAGAAGAAGTGGTAGCTAATTTAGAAGAAGAATTAAATGATGTTTACGCACCCTATATTCATGAAGAAATAAACCCATCGGAAGTAACCGAAAATATTCGATTTATTGATGCCATTTCACAATCGTTACGACAATCGATGCAACGTTACCCGAATTTAATAATTATGGGTCAAGATGTCGCAGAGTATGGTGGTGCATTTAAAATTACAGATGGTTTTGTAGCTGAATTTGGTAAAGAACGTGTGCGAAATACACCAATTTGCGAAAGTGCTGTAGTATCTACAGGTATGGGCTTGTCTATAAATGGATGCAAAGCTATTGTAGAAATGCAATTTGCAGATTTTGTTTCAACTGGGTTTAATCCAATAGTTAATTTATTAGCTAAACAGCATTACCGTTGGAATGAAAAAGCCGATGTGGTAGTACGTATGCCTTGTGGTGGCGGTACGCAAGCGGGTCCTTTTCACTCGCAAACCAATGAAGCTTGGTTTACCAAAACACCAGGATTAAAAGTGATATATCCTGCTTTTCCGTATGATGTTAAAGGGTTATTAAATACAGCTATTAACGATCCGAATCCGGTTTTGTTTTTTGAACACAAACAATTGTATAGAAGTATTCATCAAGAAGTACCAACAGATTACTATACCATTCCTTTAGGAAAAGCGGCATTACTTAAAGAAGGTAACGATATTACTGTAATTTCTTTCGGTGCAGGTGTGCATTGGGCTTTAGAAACATTGGCTAAAAATCCAGAAATTTCTGCAGATGTTATAGATTTACGAACCTTGCAACCTTTAGATATAGATACTATTTTTGCCTCTGTTAAGAAAACTGGTAAATGTATTATTTTGCAAGAAGATACTTTATTTGGTGGAATTTCAAGTGATATTTCAGCTTTAATAATGGAATATTGTTTCGAATATTTAGACGCACCCGTAAGACGTGTAGGAAGTTTAGAAACCCCAATTCCTTTTGTGAAAGCTATTGAAGATCAATATTTACCAAAAACTCGTTTTGAAATAGCTTTAAAAGAAGTTTTAGCATTTTAATAAAATATAGTACATTTGAAAAATGTAAAAGCGTACTTGTTACGCTTTTTTTATGCTTTATATAATTATTTCTACTAATTATTAGTGGAAATGAAAAAAAATATAAAAAAAATGTGAATTCTATTTTATTATGTTGCTAATTTAGTATATTTATGCAAAATTTATATATATGGAAATTTTAGCCTGTCCAAAATGTCAAAATAATCAGATCGTAAAGAGCGGAATTGTTAAAAACAGACAACGTTATTTATGTAAACCATGCAATTATTTTTTCAGCGTCAATAAATTAGGTAAAAAAATTGACGATTATTACGTAACGAAAGCCTTACAGTTATATCTCGAAGGATTAAGTTTTAGAGAGATCGAACGCATTATCGGTGTGTCTCACGTTTCAATTAGCAATTGGGTTAAAGAATTTAAAATTAAAAAACCTGAAAATTCAAATTACCATCCTACTTATAAAATTTTTAATCATTTAGAATTGGTAGAATTTCTTAAAAACAAAGAAATATTATCCGGTGCTGGAATGATTATTACTGAACTAGGTGATAAGTTTATGCTCATTAAATGGGAACGTTTTAAAGATTAACTATACTACTTTACATTTATATATATTATAATTTTTTTAAATTGATATTTTTTAGAATTTGGCACCACTAATCAAATACTAACTATATTAAATTATGAAAAAATTAATTACCTTATGTTGTGTGGCGGCTTCCTATTGTGGGTTTTCACAAACAACATCTGCTCCAGCAGCACCAACTGCTCCAGCAGAAAAAGAGTGGGATGTAAGCTGGTATGGCTTTATTAGAACTGATTACATTTGGGATTCCCGAAAATCAGCTCAAGTAAGAGAGTATAATCTGAATTTATATCCTTTAGATGAAGCTTTAGATGTTAATGGTGCCGATTTAAACAAAACTGGTGCATCAAACTTTCTTTCAGTAGTTTCTCGTTTGGGAACTAAAGTAAAAGGTCCTAATGTTTGGGGCGCTAAAATTTCAGGAACTTTAGAAGGTGATTTCTTCGGAAATACTGAATCTTCAACATCATCTACAATTGGATTGTTACGTTTGCGTCATGCCTACATTAACATGGATTGGTCTAAGACGTCATTAACAATGGGACAAACTTGGTACCCAACATTTATTCCAGAAGTTTTCCCAGGTGTAGCTAATTTTAGCACAGGTATTATGTTTAATCCTTTTGGATGGGCATCTCAAGTTAGAGTAAAACAAAATTTCACAAAAGAATTCTCGGGAGCACTTACCGCTTATAAAGAAAGAGAATTTACAACTGCTACTGCTACCGGGACAACACAAAATGCAGCTTCAATAAATTCTGCCATTCCTACATTACATGGTCAATTACAATTTAAAAACAAAAATTGGATTGCTGGTTTAGGTGCAGAATACAAATCGTTACAACCACTTACTGAGTATAATGTAACATCAACTACTAAAGCTGTAACTACAGAAACTGTTAACAGCACTTCAATTGTAGGATATTTTAAATATTCAAATGATAAATTTTCTGTAAAAGCATACGGTATTACTGGTAAAAACATGTACAATTTAGTGATGTTAGGTGGTTTTACAGGATATACAACAGCAGGACAACCTATGAAATTTGAAGGTAACAAAACGACTTCATACTGGATTGATATTGCAAGTAATAACAAAAAAGTGGCGCCAGGATTGTTTTTTGGAATGACAACTAACGATGGAACTTCAAAAACATTAGCTGCTGGTGAAACCGCTTCATACTTTGTAAGAGGTGTTTCTGGAAGTAGAGTAGTAGATCAAGTAATGCGTGTTTCAGGTAGAGTTGATTTCAAACAAAATAAATTTAGAGTAACGCCAGAAATTGAATATACTGGAGCTACTTGGGGCGATTTAAATGCTAACGGAAACGGAACAGCTAACTTAAACAAAAAAGATGTATCTAACATGAGATTTATGATTTCTTGTGTATATGCATTCTAATTTTAAAATTAATTAAATACTTATAAATATGAGCGATAAAAAGACAACTGGAATTTGGAAAGTGATTTCCGCTTCCTCAATGGGTACAATGATTGAATGGTACGATTTCTATATCTTTGGAAGTTTAGCTACATTACTTTCTACAAAATTTTTCCCACCAGATAATCCAACTGCGGCATTCTTATCTACGTTAGCAACATTTGCTGCAGGATTTGTAGTACGTCCATTCGGAGCATTATTTTTTGGAAGATTAGGTGATTTAATTGGACGTAAATATACGTTCATGGTAACACTTTTATTAATGGGTGGTGCTACTTTCTTAATTGGTTGTGTACCTTCTTATGAAACAATCGGATTTTTTGCACCTTTATTAGTACTTATTTTAAGATTATTACAAGGTTTAGCTTTAGGTGGAGAATATGGTGGTGCAGCTACTTATGTGGCAGAACATTCGCCAACAGATCGAAGAGGTTTCTTTACGTCATGGATTCAAACTACAGCTACATTAGGATTATTTATATCTTTAATTGTAATTTACATCACAAGACACTCATTATCTAAAGAAGACTTTGTTGATTGGGGTTGGAGAATTCCGTTTTGGGTTTCTATCTTAATGATTCTTATCTCTTACGTGATTAGAAAAAACATGCACGAATCGCCAGTATTTACTAAGGTAAAAGAAGAAGGTAAGGTTTCTGCAAATCCATTAAAAGAAAGTTTTGGTAATAAATTAAACTTCAAATTTGTATTGTTAGCTTTATTTGGAGCTACAATGGGACAAGGAGTTGTTTGGTATACAGGTCAGTTTTACGCCATGAGTTTCATTGAAAAAACAATGAGTATTGATAAAGATATTGCCGATAATATTATGTTGGTTTCATTAGCATTAGGAACACCATTTTTTGTATTATTCGGATGGTTATCTGATAAAATGAGCAGAAAATGGATTATGATGGCAGGTATGTTAATTGCTATTTTAGCGTACCGACCAATTTATACTTCAATGTATGAATCTGCAAGTGAAAAATCAATGAAAGCGAATGGTAACACATTAGTTATCGATAGCTGTAAAGTAATTGGTGCACCATTAGCGGAAATTAAAACGGCAGCAGATAAAAAAGATCCAACAGTTAAGAATACAAAAATTCTTATTGCTACAAAATCAGATACATTGTATAATACAGGAGCAAAATTCCACTATACTACTATTGATACGGTTTACGCTGCAAAAGCTATAGAATTTGACGCGAAAGCCAATACTAAAAATGAAGTTTGGATTAAATTTAATACTACTAAAGATTCTGTTGTAACTGTAAATACTATTAAACTTAAAAACAGTTTAAAACCAGATGAAAAACCAGCAAAAGTTGATACATTAGCAGTTGTAGAATTAAAATCATTTACAGAAGGTTCAGGTGCTAAATGTCATCCAGCAGGTGTGAGTTTAAAACATGGAACAGAAGTATCTAAAAACATTACAGATGATATTAAATGGCATTTAATTTGGATGGTTTTCATTCAGGTATTATTTGTAACTATGGTATACGGACCTATTGCTGCTTTCTTAGTAGAAATGTTCCCAGCTAAAATTAGATATACATCAATGAGTTTACCTTACCACGTTGGAAACGGTATCTTTGGTGGATTGTTACCAGCAGTAGCAACTTTCTTAGCGTTAAATGCGAAAAAAGCCAATGATATTGCAAAAGATGCAGGTGATGCATTACCATTTGACAAACCGTATTTAGAAGGACTTTGGTATCCAATTATTGTAGCAGGTGTTTGTTTGATTATCGGAGTGATTTACTTAAAATCAAACGATAAAAACGCACACGATTAATAACTTTAAAAACATAACAAAATGAATAAAATAAAAAGAATTTTAGGGATTGTATGGATAGCTATTGGTGCTGTTGCAGTATATTATTTATTTATCAATCAAGCGTTAGGTATGTGGAAAGAAGGCGGAGAAAAATTAGTTCCTGCCATAATATATACTTTTGTATTGTGTCCACTTATTGCATACGGATTATTTACTTTCGGTAAATATTGCTTATCAGGTGAATACGATAACTAATCGGATCTACTTAATTTTAATAATAAATGTTAAAAACCATCTCTATTTTTAGGGATGGTTTTTTTATTTGTAAAATATTACATCTAAATATTTGACTAATTTCAATTTAATCTGTATTTTTAAAACTTGAATTAAAATCAAATACATGAAAAAAAGACACCAACAAAAATTTGTAATTGTTTCGATGGTATTACTCATTTGTCTCAATATGCCAATTATTTTATTGTTTGATTCATCTAAAAGTATATTTGGATTTCCATGTAGTTATATTTTTATTTTTTCTACTTGGCTGCTTTCTATATTAATTTCATTAGTTATAATGATTCGTTACAATGAATAGTGTTTTTTTACTTATAATACTATCCCTTTATTTGGCCATTTTGTTTTACATCGCACATTGGGCAGAAAAAAACAATGAAAGTAAATGGACGAACAATCCGTATGTCTATTCTTTGTCATTAGCCGTTTATTGCACTGCCTGGACGTATTATGGTAGTATTGGTGTCGCAGCAGATAATGGGTTGAGTTTTTTACCAATTTATTTAGGACCCATAATTATTGCGCCATCTTGGATATTAATTTTAAAAAAAATAATTCGAATTTCCCGTGTTAATAAAATTGCAAGTATTGCCGATTTTATTTCATTACGATATGGAAATAGTCGTTTCTTAGGGGCTATTGTAACAGTAATTTGTTTAACCGGAATCATTCCATATATTTCTTTGCAGTTAAAAGCCATCACAGAAACCTTTCATGTGGTTACCAATACACCTGTCAATTCTTCAATTTTTGATGACATTACTACCTATGTGGCAATAGCTTTGGCTTTATTTGCTTCCTATTACGGAACGCGTTATGCAGATGCTTCGGTAAAAAGAAAAGGAATTGTAACTGCTGTTGCAATGGAAAGCATACTGAAATTAGTATTTTTTGTAATTATAGGTGTGTATGTAACGTTTTTTGTATTTGATGGTTTTGATGACATTTACCAAAAAGCCAGTCTTTTAAAAGATTTTCAAGCAAAAAACACTGTTGGAGGCTTGCCACAAGCCATTAATTGGTTTTTACTTTGCCTACTTTCTATGTTTGCCATCTTTTTACTTCCAAGACAATTTCATCTTTCTGTAGTGGAAAACAATCGAGAAGGTCACGTAAATACTGCTGTTTGGTTGTTTCCATTGTATCTGTTACTATTTAATATTTTTGTATATCCAATTGCTTGGGGTGGTAATATTTTATTTGATGGACAAGAAGTAAATTCCGATACGTATTCCTTATTAATTCCTCAATTGTTTGACAATAAAATATTGACTGTTTTGGTATTCCTTGGCGGATTTTCTGCTGCCATTTCAATGATAGTTGTTTCGTCTATTGGATTATCAACAATGGTAACTAACAATATTTTAATTCCGTATAGTTTACTTGGAAAATTAAAAAATGCCGAAACCATTAGTAGTAAGAATATTTTGAATAGTCGGAAAATTAGTATTTTCTTGCTAATTATACTTTCATATTTTATTTATAGGTATTTTGGTTTAAATTATAATTTGGTTTCTATTGGTTTAGTCGCATTTGTAATTATTTCACAATTGGCTCCTGCATTTTTTGGTGCTTTGTTTTGGAGAAGAGGTTCCAGATTAGGCGCTATTTACGGAATTTTAATTGGGTTTGTTATTTGTGTATTTACTTTATTAATTCCTTATAGTATTGGTGCTTCAAATAGTGAAAGTACTTTTATTACACATGGTTTTTTAAATATAGAACTTCTAAAACCGTTTCAATTATTTGGTTTGGATTATTTAGATCCAATTCCGCATGCCTTATTTTGGAGTTTATTATTTAATTGGGTAACTTATTTTGCTGTTTCTGTGAGTTTTAAGGGTAATTATCGCGAACGCAATTATGCCGAAATGTTTGTAGATATTAATAAATACAGTTCCAATCATGAAAATGCATTTATTTGGAAAGGAACGGCTTATCGTAATGATATCGAAAAAGTTTTGGTTCGATTTTTAGGTGAAGAACGTACCAAACGAGCCATGAATATTTTTAATATCAAATACAACGTAGACCAAGATGTAGAATTAGCAGATGCACGTTTAATTAAATTTTCTGAGAATTTACTCACAGGACATATCGGTACGGCTTCTGCCAGAATTTTAATTTCCAGCGTTGTAAAAGAAGAAAAAATTTCGCTTCCTGAAGTATTAAAAATTTTAGAAGAATCGAAAGAAAATATAATTGTTAACAAAAAATTGACAGAAACCTCTAACGAACTTAAAATTATTACGGCTAAACTTCAAGATGCCAATGCCTCATTAATTAGTAAGGATCTACAGAAAGATGAATTTTTGGATACTGTTACACATGAGTTAAGAACACCAATTACTGCAATTCGAGCTGCGAGTGAAATTTTACACGATGATGACGAAATCCCAGATGAATTAAAAAAGCAGTTTTTACAAAATATTATTTCTGAATCCGATAGATTGAACCGATTAATTGATAAAATTCTTGATTTAGAAAAATTTGAAACTGGAAAGCAAATTATTTATCCTACACAGAACAATTTAGTAAAAACGATTGAAAAATCTATAGAATCATTACAGCAACTCATTAAAAATAAACACATTGCAATTCATGTTGAAAGCAAACAAGTGGTAACTGCTTTTTATGACGAAGACAGAATTGTGCAAGTAATTACCAATTTAATATCCAATGCCATTAAATTTTGTCCAGAAACCGATGGCTTAATTACGATTCAAATTAAGGAAAAGAATAATTTTATTCATACTTTCGTGCAAGACAACGGAAAAGGAATACAATCGAATGATTTTGATGCTATTTTTGATAAATTTTATCAATCTACCAATCAAAACATAAAAAAACCTGTTGGAAGTGGTTTAGGATTAGCGATTTGTAAACAGATTATGGAATATCATAAAGGTAAAATATGGGCAGAACAATCTGTAAATGGCGCAAGTATAGTTTTTACTTTACCTATAAATAATACTATAGAAAATATATAGAATGAAAAAAATATTAATTGTAGATGACGAGCCAAATATTGTAATGTCATTAGAATATACTTTTAAGAAAAATGATTTTGAAGTTTTTATTGCTCGAGATGGAATAGAGGCATTAGAAATTGTAAAATCTAATTTTCCAGATGTCATCATTTTAGATGTTATGATGCCACTTGTTGATGGTTATGCTACCTTAGAACACATTAGAAAAGACAACAATTTATCGCATACTAAAGTCATCTTTTTATCGGCTAAAAACAAAGCAAGTGATATTGAAAAAGGTATGGCATTAGGTGCCGATGCGTATTTAACAAAGCCCTTTTCTATTAAAAAAGTAGTGGAAAAAGTATTTGAATTACTTTAAAATAATCTCATAAATATTAAAAGGTGAAACTAGTTTTCGCCTTTTTTTGTTCTTTATAAATATATACTTATTTAGCAATATTATTTCCATTGGTGTGTTTTAATTTAGTATTTTTACTTTAATAAAACAGAATAAATTAACAGAAATAATGACATATCAAGAATTATATAACCATAGTATTCAATCTCCTGAGAAATTTTGGTCAGAACAAGCAAACGAAATAAAATGGTTTAAAAAACCTACTACAATTTTATCAAAAGATCAAAATGAGTATCCACTTTGGTTTGCAGATGGAGAATTAAACGCTTGTTATTTAGCATTAGACAAACACATTGAAGAGGGTTTTGGAGACAATGTAGCTATTATTTATGATTCACCAGTAACGCAAACTGTTAAGAAGTATACATATAATGAAGTAAAGACAGAAGTAGCTAAATTAGCAGGCGGAATGTTGTCTTTAGGGTTAAAAAAAGGGAATACAGCTGTAATTTATATGCCGATGATTCCTCAGGCTGCTTTTGCTATGCTAGCTTGTGCACGAATAGGAGTAATTCACTCTGTTGTATTTGGTGGTTTTGCACCACATGAATTAGCAATACGAATAGATGATTGTAAACCAAAAATAGTTATAACGGCCTCATCTGGAATAGAAATAGACCGCTTAATTGCTTACAAACCCCTAGTAGATGAAGCTATTGAATTGGCGGCACATAAGCCCAAAAAAGTTATTATTTTAAACAGAAAATTAGGCGCAAGAATTCCATTTAAAAAATACGATGTAGATTACGATGCCTTAGTTTATGGTTCAGAAGAAGTGCCTTGTGTACCAGTAGAAGCAACACATCCTTTATATATTTTATATACGTCGGGAACAACAGGAAAGCCAAAAGGAATTGTCAGAGATACAGGAGGTTACACTACTGCACTTAAATACTCAATGGAACATATTTATGGTGCTAAACCAGATGAAGTATTTTGGGCAGCTTCTGATGTGGGATGGGTGGTAGGGCATAGTTATATTGTTTACGGACCCTTATTGAATAGAAATACGACAATTATTTTTGAAGGAAAACCTATTCGCACTCCAGATGCAAGTACTTTTTGGCGAATAATTGAAGAACATAAAGTAAATGTCATGTTTACAGCGCCAACCGCAATTAGAGCCATCAAAAAAGAAGATCCAAATGGAGACTTCATTAAAAAATACGATTTATCAAGTTTAAAAATTCAGTTTTTAGCTGGTGAACGCTGTGATGTAGCTACTTTAGAATGGTATCAAGCACATATTCCAGTGCCGGCAATTGACCATTGGTGGCAAACAGAATCGGGTTGGCCAATGATTGCCAATATGATGGGAGTAGAATTTTTACCAATAAAACCAGGTTCGGCAGGAAAAGCAGTTACTGGTTATAATATTCAAATTTTTAATGAGGAAGGGGAAGAGTTGGCTGCAAATGAAGAAGGATATGTAGTAATAAAATTACCATTGCCTCCAGGAACCATGATGGATTTATGGAATGAAAATGCCCGATTTAAAGAAGGGTATTTAGATAAATTCCCAGGCTATTATTTTTCTGGCGATGGTGGATTTAAAGATAAAGATGATTATATCTATATAACTGGTAGGGTAGATGATGTCATTAATGTAGCCGGTCATCGACTTTCAACAGCAGAAATGGAAGAAATCGTTTCTTCTCATCACTCGGTTGCTGAATGTGCAGTTATAGGCATAAATGATGAGTTAAAAGGGCAAGTTCCATTGGCATTAGTTGTAAATAAATCTGGTGAAAGTATTGAGCATTTTCAATTGCAACACGAAGTTGTTCAATTGGTTAGAGAACAAATTGGCGCAGTCGCTTCTTTAAGAGATGTGGTTATTGTGCCGCGATTACCAAAAACTCGCTCAGGTAAAATTTTACGTAAATTATTACGAAGTATTGCGGATGGTGAAAATTTTCAAATTCCATCTACTATTGATGATGAAGCTATAATTGACGAAGTTAGAACCGAATTTATAAGAGCAAAAATAGGTTCATTTAGATAAATTATATCTAAACAAAGTCAACTATACTTATTTAGCAAATTATTTCTTTAATGAAGGAATAGATTTATTATATTTACATAACGAAACAAAAAACCAAACGAATAATGAGTTATTATAAAATCACTGATTTAGAAAATTATTTTAAAATGTACAAAAAATCAGTACGCGAACCAAGAAAATTTTGGGATCGTATTGCTGATGAAAACTTTACTTGGTATCAAAAATGGGATAAAGTTTTTGATGTAGACATGCAAGAAGCCAATTTTAAATGGTTTTTAAATGCAAAAGTAAATATTACTAAAAACTGTATCGATAGACATTTAGCCAAACGTGGCGATAAAACGGCTATTATTTTTGAACCAAACGATCCCAAAGAAACCGCATTACACATTACATATAAGGAATTATATGAGCGCGTTTCTAAAATGGCAAATGTTTTACGAGAACAAGGCATAAAAAAAGGCGATAGAGTTTGTATATATTTACCAATGATTCCAGAATTGGCCGTTGCTGTTTTAGCTTGTGCGCGAATTGGAGCCATTCACTCGGTAGTATTTGCTGGATTTTCAGCTTCAGCTGTAGCGGCAAGAATTAACGATTCTGAATGTAAAATGGTAATTACATCTGATGGTGGATTTAGAGGAAATAAATCGGTAGATTTAAAAGGAATCGTAGATGAAGCATTAGAAAAATGTCCTTGTGTAGAAAAAGTGTTAGTAGCTAAACGAACAAATACGGCTGTAAATATGAAAGATGGTCGAGACATTTGGTTACAACCGCTTTTAGATGCTGCTTTAGGAAACAATGTTGCTGAAATAATGGATGCTGAAGACCCTTTATTTATCTTATATACTTCAGGTTCTACCGGAAAACCAAAAGGAATGTTACACACAACTGCAGGTTATATGGTTTACACCGCTTATACATTTAAAAACGTTTTTAATTACGAAGAAAATGATGTGTTCTGGTGTACCGCTGATATTGGTTGGATTACAGGACACTCTTATATTTTATATGGTCCGTTATTAAATGGAGCAACCACAGTACTATTCGAAGGCGTACCTTCTTATCCAGATTTTAGTCGCTTTTGGGAAGTAATTGAAAAACATCAAGTCAATCAATTTTATACGGCACCAACTGCCATTCGTGCATTAGCTAAAGAAAATTTAGATTATGTTCAAAAATTTCCATTAAGTTCTTTAAAAGTGATTGGATCTGTTGGAGAACCTATTAATGAAGAAGCCTTGCCCC
>CAZQGY010000009.1:0-66379 GCA_964593435.1 uncultured Flavobacterium sp.
GTTAAAAATGCTTTTAAAGTGTTTTCAATTTACAGAATTGGAGATGTTGGAATTATTCTGGCTATGTGGGCAAGTCATCATTTATTTCATGAAAACATTACATTTATCAGACTACATAATTACGAATTAGTGAATGAACATTTGCAGAATCACACCCTAATTGGTTCATTCATTGCGTTATGTTTAGCTTGTGCAGCTGCTGTAAAATCTGCTCAGGTTCCGTTTTCTTCCTGGTTACCAAGAGCTATGGAAGGTCCTACCCCATCAAGTGCTATTTTTTACGGTTCACTTTCTGTGCATTTAGGTGCGTTTTTAATGTTAAGAACCATGCCTTTTTGGGAACATCAAACTTCTATGCGAATTGCTATTGGAGTGATGGGTTTTACAACAAGCATAATTACTACATTAATTGCAAGGGTGCAATCTTCGGTTAAAAGCCAAATTGCGTATAGCTCCATCTCACAAATTGGACTAATCTTTATTGAGATTGCGTTAGGTTTTGAAACTTTAGCATTAATTCATATTGCAGGAAATGCTTTTTTAAGAACATATCAATTATTAGTATCTCCATCAGTGGTAAGTTATTTAATAAGAGAACAGTTTTACAATTTTATACCAAAAGAAACACAAAAAAGTATATTTTCTAAAAAACTTGAAAATGCTTTATATCTTTTAAGTTTAAATGAATTTCATCTTGAAAAAATAATTAAAATTTTTCTTTGGAATCCTTTACATACTATTGGAAATAAACTTAATTTTTTAAATTTAAAGAAGCTGTTTCTAATATTCTTAAGCACTTATATTGTAGGGATAATCACTTTATATTTCAAAAATGAGATACCAACTATCATAATTAATTGTTTGCCAGAGCTATTTGCGACTATTGGATTAGTATTTGTGTTCAAAGCATTTACAGAAAGAAAAAGTCCTTTCATGGCTTGGTTATTAATTGTTTTCAATCATTTTTGGATTGTTTTAGCTATTTTATTTAACGAAAAAGTAAGTTACTACGAAATTTCCTTATATATCGTTGGAATTATAATTGCTGGAATCATAGGATATTTGGCATTATTAAAACTAAAAACAATGGAAAAAAGAATCCTATTAAATCAACATTCTGGACACGTTTATGAACATCCAAAATTTGCTTTCTTTTTCTTATTGGCAGCACTTGGCGTAACAGGATTTCCAATTACATCTACATTTATTGGTGAAGATTTATTGTTTAGTCATATTGAAAGTCATCAAATAATATTAGCTTTTTTAGTGGCAAGTAGCTTTGTGGTTTCAGGAATTGCAGGAGTAAGAATATACACTCGCCTATTCTTAGGAGCACATATTAAAACATATCACGAATTACCTTACAAATCATCTTAATTAAAAAAACATTCATATATATGAACTCAAAAATAAAAAAAACAATCCCAGCAGACGGATTTGCGGGATTAAAAGAAAATTTTTCATCAGATGCTATATCTGGATTCTTAGTATTTCTTTTAGCATTACCATTAAGTATGGGTATTGCGCAGGCATCAGATTTTGAACCTATCTACGGATTAATAACAGCGATGATTGGTGGATTAGTTGTTTCCTTTTTTGCAGGGTCTAAACTAACAATAAAAGGGCCCGCAGCAGGATTAATTGTAATTGTTGCAGGTTCTGTTGCCGATTTTGGAGGTGGTGTACAAGGTTGGAAATATGCCTTGGGAGCAGTTGTTATTGCTGGTTTTTTACAGATACTATTTGGATTATTAAAATTCGGAAAACTAAGTGACATATTTCCACTTTCTGCCGTACATGGTATGTTAGCTGCGATCGGAATTATTATTATCAGTAAACAAATTCATGGCTTATTAGGGCAAAACCCAATGACCGAAGCAGGCAAACCTATGGTTGAGCCTGTAGAGTTAATTCAAGCTATTCCACATACACTTTCAAATCCAAATGTAAAGGCTATGATTGTCGGATTAGTTAGTTTACTTATTGTTTTTGGGTGGCCCATGTTAAAAAACAAAATTGCAAAAAAAATACCTGCGCCTTTGATTGTTTTATTAGTTGCTATTCCGTTTGCATTTTTTATTGGCTTACAAGAAATTTTAGACGACAAAGGTTTTCCAAAATATTTTGTACATTTTGGCAAAGGACTAATAGATATTTTTGGAATAAATGTTAGTTTTGGTGGCTTAAGCATGGCTGGAACTTTTATAAAATATGTAATTATGTTTGCTTTAGTTGGAAGTTTAGAAGCACTCTTAACAGTAAAAGCAATTGACATGTTAGATCCCTTTAAAAGAAAATCTAATTATAATAAAGATTTAATTGCAGTAGGAATTGGAAACATGATTGCTGGGTTTTTAGGTGGTATTCCAATGATATCAGAAGTAGCACGTTCATCGGCTAATGTAAATAATGGTGGTAAGACACGTTGGGCAAACTTTTTTCATGGTGTATTTATTTTGATATTTTTATTATTTGCTGTTTCGTTTAGTGACTTAATTCCGAAACCTGCATTAGCAGCAATGTTAATAGGTGTTGGTTTTAAATTAGCACATCCAAAAGAATTTATACACACTTTTAAAATTGGAAAAGAACAATTAGCTATATTTTTAGTCACAATTTTCTTCACCTTATTTGAAGATTTATTAATTGGAATTGCAGCTGGTATGTTGCTGAAAATAATAATTCATTTATTTAATGGTGCTTCATTAGTATCTATATTTAAAGCACCTACCGAAGTATCTTTTGAAGGAAATAATTATTTAGTAAAAATTAGCAAAGCTGCAGTATTTACAAATTTCTTAGGTATTAAAGACAAATTAGAATCAATTCCACCTGGTTTTAATATAACTATTGATTTAGAAAAAACGAAATTAGTAGATCATTCTGTTATGGAAAACTTGGAACATTTTAAACATGATTATGAAGCTCATGACAACAGTTTTGTTACTATTACTGGTTTGGCTTTACATAAATCATTATCAAAGCATCCTCTTTCTTCAAAAATAAATAAATGAAAAAATATAGTAATTTCTTAGTAGCTCTGATTGGGCTACTAGGATTTTTGTTGCCAAATATTTCTGGCGCACAAACAAAAACAAGTAATAACAATGTTTGGTTTCATTATGTTGGAAAAAACATGCTTACCAAAAAAATATCTTTTACATTAGAAGCTACTATGCGCTATGCAAACGGACTTTCTGAAAAACAACAATATTTTATTAGACCCTCTTTTGATTATCAGTTTACTAAAAAATTTAATGGTAGCATTGGTTATTCGCATTATAACACGTATGTATATGGAAGTCCAGCTTTGAACAAAACAGCTATTCCGGAAGATCACATTTGGATTCAAGGAACTTTTGTACATACAAAAGGAAACTATAAATTCACACATCGTTTAAGAGACGAAAATAGATTTGTTGGAATTGCAGTAAAAAATGGCACAGAATATTCCCTTGATCATTATGAGTATAGAAACAGACTGCGATATATGTTTTTAATGAATTATACTTTAACAAAAAAAGAAGATAAAGTAAAATTATTTGGAATAGTTGGTAACGAAGCTTTTTTTAATATTGGTTCAAATGCCGGAAAAACCTTTTTCAATCAAAATAGACTAATTGGTGGTTTAGGATATAATATTGATAAAAATCAACAAATACAATTAAATTATATCCATCAAAACATTTGGAATTTTAGTAATACGCTACAAGAAAGTAATCCTACAATCAGGTTATCCTATATTACAAATTTAGATTTCAGTAAAAAATAAAATTTTAAAGCATTCAATTACAATGAAAAAATCCGTCAAAAAAGTTTTCTTGACGGATTTTTTATATTAATTTATTCACAAAGATGGAATAATTGGGTGTCGAGGCTCTCGACTTACATCATTCCTGGCATTCCTCCACCCATTGGGCTTGGGCTTGATTCTTCTTTAATTTCAATCAAGGCACATTCTGTAGTTAAAATCATACCTGCTACAGAAGCTGCATTCTCTAAAGCTACTCGAGTTACTTTTTTAGGATCAATAATTCCTGCAGCTAACATTTGAACATATTCTCCTGTTTTTGCATTGAATCCGAAATCACCTGAACCTTCAGTAACTTTTGCAATTACTACAGAACCTTCTCCTCCAGCATTTTCAACAATAGTACGTAAAGGTGCTTCAACGGCACGAGAAATAATTTGTATTCCTGTGGCTTCATCTGCATTTTCCGATTTTAATGTTGCTAAAACGGTTTTAGCGCGCACTAAAGCAACACCTCCACCAGCAACAATTCCCTCTTCTACAGCAGCACGAGTGGCGTGTAATGCATCATCAACTCTGTCTTTCTTCTCTTTCATTTCAACTTCAGAAGCTGCTCCAACATACAGTACCGCTACACCACCAGCTAATTTAGCCAAACGTTCTTGTAACTTTTCTTTATCATAATCTGAAGTAGATGTTTCCATCTGAGCTTTAATTTGGTTTACACGTCCTTTAATTAATTCCGCTTCTCCTGCACCGTTTACAATGGTAGTATTGTCTTTATCAATAGAAATCGTTTCAGCTGTGCCTAACATTTCTAAAGTAGTGTTTTCTAATGAATACCCACTTTCTTCCGCAATTACAGTACCACCAGTTAAAATCGCTATGTCTTCTAACATGGCTTTTCTTCTGTCTCCAAAACCTGGTGCTTTTACTGCAGCAATTTTTAATCCACCACGTAATTTATTGACAACTAAAGTAGCTAATGCTTGACCATCAACGTCTTCCGCAATAATTAATAACGGACGACTTGATTGTGCTACAGGTTCTAAAATAGGTAATAACTCTTGTAAGTTTGAGATTTTTTTATCGTATAATAACACATAAGGATTGCTTAATTCTGCCACCATTTTATCTGCATCTGTAACAAAATAAGGTGATAAATAGCCCCTATCAAATTGCATTCCTTCTACAACATCTACATAAGTATCTGTTCCTTTAGCTTCTTCAACCGTAATTACACCTTCTTTTCCAACTTTAGTGAATGCTTTCGCAATTAAATCCCCAATAGTTTCATCATTATTAGCTGAAATTGAAGCCACTTGTTTTATTTTTTCTGAAGAATCTCCTACTGACTGGGTTTGCTTTGCTAAATCAGCAACAATAGCTTCTACAGCTTTATCTATTCCACGCTTTAAATCCATTGGATTGGCACCTGCCGCCACGTTTTTCAAACCTTCTTTTACGATAGCTTGAGCCAAAACAGTAGCTGTTGTAGTTCCGTCTCCAGCTAAATCATTAGTTTTTGAAGCGACTTCTTTTACCATTTGCGCACCCATATTTTCTAACGGATCGGATAATTCAATTTCTTTTGCAACCGAAACTCCATCTTTAGTAACCGTTGGTCCTCCAAATGATTTCGAAATTATTACATTTCTACCTTTTGGACCTAATGTTACTTTTACTGCATTTGCTAATGCATCTACACCACGTTTTAAACCGTCACGTGCTTCAATATCAAATTTTATATCTTTTGCCATTTTTTTTATTGCTTTAGGCAGAAGGCTTTATGCAAACCAACTGCTGTTAATTTTATATTATTTAGTAAGTACTAATTTCAATTTATAAATTTTACTTTTAATTAAATTTATTTTTGAATTAAATGTTTCAAAATTATCTAATTCAATATAGTTTAAATCTTTTGAGAGCGTTAATAAATATTCTGTTTCAGAAGCTGAACCTAATGCAATATTTAAAAATTGATTAAATTCTTTGTCGCTATTTCTTCCACATCCTTCACTTATATTTGTTGGCATAGATGAAACTGCTCTTCTAATTTGACTAGTCAAACCAAACAATACTTCTTTTGGAAAACTAGAAGTAATTTTATAAACTTCTAATGTTAATTCGTGACTTAGTTGTCAAATATCATATTTTTTAAAATCTCTCATAACTTAGCTTATTGCTTATAGCTTAAAGCTTACTGCTACAAAATTGCATAAATTTCATCTTCACGCATAATTAGGTAATCTTTACCTTCGTATTTTAATTCTGTTCCTGCATATTTACCATACAAAACAGTATCACCAATTTTTACAGTCATTGTATAATCGGTTTTACCTGTTCCAACGGCAACAACAGTTCCTTTTTGAGGTTTTTCTTTTGCTGTATCTGGAATAATAATTCCTGAAGCAGTTGTCGTTTCTGCAGCAGATGGTTCAATTACTACTCTGTCTGCAATGGGTTTAATGTTTAATGCCATAATTATATTGAATATATTTGTTAGTGAACGCTTTCTTTAATTTCAGAAATTGTGCCAAACCCTATTTCTGACAAATTTGCTTAAAAAAAATGCCAGCACTGACAGGCTGGCATTATGTAATATTATGTTACGAAAATTATTTTGCTGTATCCGCTGGTTTTGTAGCAGGAGTTGTTGCTGGTTTAGCTGGCGCATCTTTAACAATTGCCGGAGCTGCATTTTCGTCTACTAATTTAGAACCACCTGTACCGTTGTTAAAACTTAAAGTTGAAAATAAAATTAAGGCGATTAACGTCCCGCCTAAAACCCAAGTTGTTTTTTCTAAAAAATCGGTTGTGTTTTTTACACCTCCCATTTGACCGCCACCACCAAAAGAAGAAGACAAACCTCCACTTTTAGGATTTTGAACCATGATGGTTAAGATTAATAAAAAACATACGATGATGATTAATGCTAAAAAAATTGTAAATGACATAACTTCTGTATTAATTATTTTGTTGTAAAATTTTTATATTTTTAATTCGGTCTGCAAAGAAACTACTTTTTTCTGGATATTTCAAAATTAATATTTCATAAGCTTGTATAGCTTTGCTATATTTTTTTTGTTCGAGATAAATTTGCGCCAATGTTTCGGTCATTATTGAAGAAGGCGTTTCGTTGCTTTTAGCAATATTTATTGGGATTGACGTAGTATCTTTTGCCTGTGGAATTCTCGGATTTAATTCGATAAACTTTTCTATTAAATCGAATTTTTTTTCTAATTCTGAGGATACATTGATTTGTTTTTCAGCTTCATCACGAACAATTGGTGCTATTTTGGCTAATTGAAGCCATTCTGAAAAGGAATGGGTTTCATTTTTTTCAAATTGCAAGGGTTTACCTATTTCTAATGCTGCTTCTACTTCTTTATTGTTTTCTTGTTGTTCTGAAACAAAATATGTCTCAGTTGAAGTAGTTGTTTTTGAAATACTATTTATATTAACTGGTCGGTTTTGTTCTTCTACATATTCAAAATCTGAAACAATTATACTCTGAATTTCAGCTTGATATTTATCATACACCTCTTGTTGAAAAATTTTAAAATTATCGGAAGTAATAAAATCAAACAAAACACTTCTATCCGTTGTGTGAGCAGCTGTTTTTTTTAATTCGTAATTATACCTGAAACTGTCTTGATTATATAATCCTTTTAAATACAAAGCACGTGCACTTTGATAAAAAGGAAATTCATTTACAATAGTTTCGAGTACTAACGTTTGTTTATCGTTAATAGCTTTAGAATTATTGAGAAGATTTATATAATCGTTTGTATTCATTTTATGTGAGATTCAAATATAAAGATTGAAGTATTAAGATTATAAATTTATTTATTTATTTATTATTGAATTTGATTTTTGTCATTGCAATTGATAACTACCATTTGGCTAAAGATTCATTAAAAATATCTTGCGTGATTCTTTCATAAATGATTTCCAACGCTTCATTTAACACCGCTGAAGGCAATAAATTAGCATCATAATCGTGATAAAACGAAAAACGCTTTTCAAAATTATCATCTTCTGAATTTTTGCTTGAATACCTTACATTTATAGAAATTGTCATTCTGTTTTGAGAAGATTGCTGACTCGCATTTGATGCCATTGGCGTAATACGATATTCTACAATTTCTCCTTCATACAGCAAATCGCCACCAGAAGTTACCAAATCTAAATTGGTTTGATTTTGAATGGTATTTTGCAATTTTTGCGTGAACGTTCGTTCAATACCTACTTCAACGATTTCGGCATTATTTTGAAAATAATTTACCTGAAATGTTTTGGCATTAATTTTTCCTGTTCCTGTAAAGTTGTATTTAACATTACAACTCACAAGTAAAAACAAGGTTAAAATTGTGATTATTTTAATTTTAAATTTCATCTTTTTTTTCTAAAACTACAAATCAAATTGTTTAATTTTTCTATATAGAGTTCTTTCAGAAATACCTAATTCATCTGCAGCTGCTTTTCTTTTTCCTTTGTTTTTTTCTAACGATTTTTTAATTAACTCTATTTCTTTAGCTTCTAAACTTAGTGTTTCCACTTCGTCTATTGCTTCTGCATAGAGATAATTGTTGTTAAAATCGTCTTCGTCATCAAACTCTTCTTGTTCTACTTCTTCTTCAACAGGCAAAACATTTCTTTTTATTTCTTGTTCAAAAATAGTGTTTTTTTCTTCAGCATTTCCATAAATTTTTTGAATAAGTGATTTGTTATTTTCTTGCACTTTAGCATTTCCATTTTGCATTAACTCCAGTGTAAGTTTTTTTAAATCATTTAAATCGCTTTTCATATCAAAAAGTACTTTGTACAAAATTTCGCGTTCATTACTAAAATCGGAAGTGCTTTTTTTCTCTCCAACAACTTGAAGCGAATTACTTTCCATATTAGGCAAATATGATTTTAATGCCATCAACGAGATGTCTCTATTGGTTTCTAATACCGATATTTGCTCAGCAGAATTTCGCAATTGTCTGATATTTCCACTCCAACGGTAATGCATTAAATAATTTACCGCGTCCTCAGATAATTTGATTGGAGGCATCTTATATTTGTGTGCAAAATCGGCAGCAAATTTGCGAAACAATAAATGAATATCTTCTTTTCTTTCGCGTAAAGCTGGAAGATTAATTTCGACAGTGCTTAGACGATAATATAAATCTTCTCTAAATTTTCCTTTTTCAATAGCTTCTAACATATTCACGTTTGTAGCCGCTACAATACGAACATTAGTTTTTTGTACTTGAGAAGAACCAACTTTTATAAATTCACCATTCTCTAATACTCGCAACAAACGTACTTGTGTAGTTAAAGGTAATTCGCCAACTTCGTCTAAAAAAATAGTTCCTCCATTGGCTACTTCAAAATAGCCTTCTCTTGTTCCTGTTGCACCAGTAAAAGATCCTTTTTCGTGACCGAAAAGTTCTGAATCTATGGTTCCTTCTGGAATGGCACCACAATTTACTGCAATGTATTTCCCGTGTTTTCTATGTGATAAAGCATGAATAATTTTAGGAATACTTTCTTTACCTACCCCACTTTCTCCAGTTACTAATACAGAAATGTCTGTAGGGGCAACCTGAATGGCTTTTTCTACCGCACGATTGAGTTTTGGATCGTTTCCGATAATCTCAAAGCGTTGTTTTATGTTTTGAACTGATTCCATTTTTTAATTGATAATTCTCAATTGTTAATTTCTAATTCATAATTTCAGAATACCCAACGGCTTCACCTATTAATGTTCCGCTGGTACAATCTGATATTTTTACTAATACAAAATCACCCGGTTTATAATTTTCTTTTGGAAAAACTACGACAGTATTTTGAGAATTTCTTCCACTCCACTGTTTGTCGGAACGTTTAGAATCTTTTTCTACTAATACTTCAACAGTTTGACCGACAAATCGCTGTGTGCGTTCTAATGCGATACGTTGCTGTAAATCGATAATTTCATTTAATCTTCGTTTCTTTACTTCTTCTGGCACGTCATCTTCCATTTTTCTGGCGGCTAATGTTCCTGGTCTTTCAGAATAAGCAAACATAAATCCGAAATCGTATTTTACATATTTTAACAAACTTAAAGTATCTTGATGATCTGCTTCAGTTTCTGTTGGAAATCCAGCAATAATATCTTGTGAAAGTGAGATGTCTGGAATAATTTTGTAAATGGTATCTATTAATGCAATATATTCTTCACGAGTGTGTTGACGGTTCATTTCTTTTAAAATCCTGGTACTTCCACTCTGAACAGGTAAGTGAATGTAATTGCAAATATTATGGTGCTTTGCCATAACCTCAATTACTTCAATATGCATATCTTGAGGATTTGAAGTAGAAAAACGAAATCGCATTTTAGGAAATTGTGTCGCACATCTATCTAACAATTGAGCAAAATCTACAGAAGTAGCTTTTTGCATTTCACTTGCTTTTTCGAAATCTTTTTTCAAACCACCACCATACCAAAGGTAACTGTCAACATTTTGACCTAACAAAGTTACTTCTTTGAAACCTTTACTCCATAAATCAGCAATTTCTTCAATTATACTTTCTGGTTCTCGACTACGTTCTCTCCCTCTTGTAAAAGGCACTACGCAAAACGTACACATATTATCACAACCACGAGTTATCGATACAAATGCTGTAATTCCGTTACTACTTAATCGCACTGGAGAAATATCTGCATACGTTTCTTCACGAGAAAGTATCACATTTATAGCATCTCGGCCGTCTTCTACTTCTTTTAATAAATTCGGAATGTCTTTGTAAGCATCTGGTCCTACAACCATATCTACAATTTTTTCCTCGTCTAAAAATTTTTCTTTCAAGCGTTCTGCCATACAGCCCAAAACTCCAACTTTCATTTTCGGATTAATGTCTCGCTTTACAGCATTATATACTTGTAATCGCTTTCTAACGGTTACTTCTGCTTTATCTCTAATAGAACATGTATTTACTAAAACCAAATCGGCTTCTTCTAAAACTTGAGTCGTATTATAACCTTCATTTGCCAAAATAGAAGCCACCACTTCGCTATCGGCAAAGTTCATTTGACATCCATAACTTTCTATAAATAACTTCTTTTGGTTTCCTTGCTTTGTCTCCAAAACCATTGAAGTGCCTTGTTTGCTTTCCTCTATAATCTTTTCTTCCATAACCCGTATTATATTTTTATTTTCGAAAACTGTTTTTTCAAAAATTCAGAAAGCAAAGATAGTACTAAATTTTACTATCTGCCAAATTGTCAGCATCAGTTTAACAAAAATTTAAAAATATTTAGTTCATCAAACAAAAAGTAAAAATCAAAAAAACGACACCTATATATATTAATCAAAAAAATAATATACTTTTGCCAAATCAAATAAATGAAAATGGCGAAGAACTTAGTTATCGTGGAGTCACCTGCAAAGGCGAAAACCATAGAAAAATTTTTAGGAACAGATTTCCAAGTAGAATCGAGTTACGGACATATTGCCGATTTACCTTCAAAAGAAATTGGTGTAAATGTGAATGATAACTTTAAACCTAAATATGAAGTATCTCCAGATAAAAAAGCATTAGTAAAAAAACTAAAAGACTTATCTAAAAAAGCAGATATGGTTTGGTTAGCTTCCGATGAGGACCGAGAAGGAGAAGCTATTTCTTGGCATTTATCTGAAGAATTAAAATTAGATCCAGCCAAAACAAAACGTATCGTTTTTCACGAAATTACAAAAACTGCCATTTTAAAAGCGATTGAAAACCCGAGAGATATTAATTATAATTTAGTAAACGCACAACAAGCTCGAAGAGTTTTAGATCGTTTAGTGGGTTACGAATTGTCTCCTGTACTTTGGAAAAAAGTAAAAGGCGGGTTGTCTGCTGGACGTGTGCAATCGGTTTCTGTTCGATTAATAGTTGAACGTGAACGTGAAATTCAGAATTTTAAAGCTGTTGGAAGTTATTCAATTAGCGCTGAATTTACGAATGAATCTGGTAAAACAGTAAAAGCCAAACTAAATAAAAATTTCAATACAAAAGAAGAAGCACAAGCGTTTTTAGAAAAGAATGTAAATGCGAATTTTAATGTTGCCGATTTAGAAACAAAACCAACTAAAAAATCACCAACAGCACCTTTTACGACGTCAACTTTACAACAAGAAGCGGCTCGTAAATTGTATTTACCTGTTGGAATTACGATGCAAATTGCACAACGTTTGTACGAAGCCGGTTTAATCACCTATATGAGAACAGATAGTGTAAACCTTTCTCAAGATGCTATGGCTGCCGCACAAGCAGAAATTACTTCGTACTACGGGAAGGAATATAGCAAACCACGAAGCTATAACACCAAATCTAAAGGCGCTCAAGAAGCACACGAAGCCATTCGTCCTACAGACATGAGTCGTCATACTGTTGATATTGACAGAGACCAAGCCCGTTTATACGATTTAATTTGGAAACGTACTTTAGCCTCGCAAATGAGTGATGCGCAACTGGAACGAACCAACGTAAAGATTACAGCAAATACTCATAATGAGTACTTTTCTGCAACAGGCGAAGTAATCAAATTTGATGGTTTCTTAAAAGTATATTTGGAAGGAAATGATGACGATGAAGAAGAGCAAGAAGGTATGTTGCCAGCCTTAAAAGTAAACGAAAAACTAAACAATAAGTTTATTGCAGCAACAGAACGTTTCACTCGTCCTGCAAGTAGATATACTGAAGCGTCACTTGTAAAAAAATTAGAAGAATTAGGTATTGGTCGTCCTTCGACTTATGCGCCAACTATTTCTACAATTATCAACAGAAATTATGTTGAAAAAGGAAGTTTTGAAGGTACAGAAAGAAAATACGAACAATTAACCTTACTTGGTAAAGAAATAAAATCGCAAACTTTAAAAGAAAATTCAGGTTCCGATAAAGGGAAATTAGTTCCAACTGATATTGGAGGAATTGTGACTGACTTTTTAGTAAAAAACTTTGAAAGCATTTTAGATTATAATTTTACTGCTAAAGTAGAACAAGATTTTGATGAAATTGCAGCTGGAAACGAAGATTGGCACAAAATGATGCGAAACTTTTACGATCATTTTCATCCGATTGTAACCAAAGTGGAAACGACTGCTGAACGTGAATCTGGAGAACGAATTTTAGGTACCGATCCAAAAACAGGAAAACCAGTAAGTGTTCGATTAGGAAAATACGGTGCAATGGCACAGATTGGTGCTATTGATGACGAGGTAAAACAATTTGCAAGTTTAAGAAACGAACAAAACCTTAGTAACATTACACTAGAGGAAGTTTTAAATTTATTTTTATTACCAAAATCGTTAGGAACTTATGAAGGCGAAGAAATAGAAGTAAACAACGGTCGTTTTGGACCTTATGTAAAATTTGGAACACAATTTATCTCACTTTCAAAAGGCGAAGAACCATTAGATGTAACAATGGAAAGAGCCATTGAATTAATCGATGAAAAAACCAAAGCAGACGCTCCAATTGCTACTTACGATAATTTACCTGTACAAAAAGGTGTCGGCCGATTTGGCCCTTTCTTAAAATGGAATGGTATTTTTATCAATGTAAATAAAAAATACAATTTTGATAATTTATCGCAAGCCGATATCAATGAATTAATTGAAGATAAACAACAAAAAGAAATCGAAAAAGTCCTTCATTATTGGAAAGAAGAAGGTATTAAAGTAGAAAAAGCACGTTGGGGAAGATCTGTTATTACAAAAGGAAAAATTAAAATTGAATTAAGTAAAGATATAGATGCTACAAAATTAACTCTTGAAACAGTAAAAGAGATGATTGAAAAGAAAGCACCCGCAAAAAAAACTACAACTAAAAAAGCGCCTGCAAAAAAAGCCTTAGCCAAAAAGAAATAATATATGTGTTTGTCATTCTGAATTCATTTCAGAATCGAATACATTCAAAATACAATTTATGATATTCGAATATTTACAACCTGTATCGGAAGAAATTCAGAAATTTACAGAGAGCTTATCTAATCAAACATTAGGTAAAAAAATTGTAATGCATACCGCTACCGACTATCCTAATTTAGAAAATATATCCATCGCGCTTATTTGTGTAAACGAAAATAGAGGTGCGGATTTAGAAAATGAAAATTATAATTTTAACGATTTTAGAAAAGCATTTTATCAATTATTTCCAGGTAATTGGAACAAAGGAATAGCCGATTTAGGTGATGCCTTAGTAGGAAATGAAACAAGTGATACCTATTTTGTGTTAAAAACCATTTGCGCCAGTTTAATTAAGCAAAAAATTATACCTTTGGTAGTTGGTGGTTCACAAGATTTAACCTATGCTTTGTATCGTGCTTTTGATCAATTAGATCAAATGGTAAATTTAGTCGCAATTGATAATAAATTTGATTTTGCAAAAGATGAAAAACTAGAATCGGATTCATACTTATCAAGAATAATTGTAGAAGAGCCAACTAATTTATATAATTTTTGCAGTGTTGGATATCAAACCTATTATACATCACAAGAAGAAATAGATTTAATCGAAAAATTGTATTTTGACACTTATAGATTAGGTGAAATAAGTAAAAACCAAGCTATTGTAGAGCCTGTTTTTAGAGATGCCGACATTATAAGTCTTGATTTAAAGTCTATAAAATCATCCGATTCAGGAAATACAACAGAATTTTATCCAAACGGATTTGATGGAAGAGAAATTTGCGCATTAGCCAGATATGCAGGTATTAGTGATAAAGTTAGTGCTTTTGGAATTTTCAATCAATTTTATACTAAAAATGAAAACCAACTTATAGCGCAAATCGTTTGGTATTTCATAGAAGGGTATCACTTAAGAAGTTACGAATATCCATTTGAAGATAAAACAGATTATAATAGATATATAGTATTAGCAGAAGACGAAGAGCTGGTTTTTTACAAAAGCAACCGATCTGAAAGATGGTGGATGGAAATAAATTACAATACCATATATAATAAAACAGTTAAAAAAACGTTATTACCCTGTACAAACGATGACTATATAGCGGCTTGTAATGCTGAAATCCCTGAAAGATGGTGGAAAGCACACAGAAAAAGCTTTTAAAAAAATCGTTAAAAGCATAGCAAAAATCGATAAAATACACTTTTTTTTATTTTATTTTTAATTTGCTATTGTATATGTCAAAATAAATAGATAGGTTTGAAGCCTAAAATAAAATAAAATTTTATAACCCAATTAATATGAAAAAGTTTTTAGTATTATCGGCGGCATTAGCTTTATTAACTAGCTGTGGAAAAGGCGATAAAGGTGAACTGGTAGGAGTTAAAGGCAAAAAGTGGTTTTCAGAGAAACCATTTGGTATGTCACTAATACCTGGAGGTGCGTATACCATGGGTAAGTCAGATGATGACGTAGCCAATGTACAAGATGCTCCAACTAAAACGGTTACTGTGGTTTCATTTTACATGGATGAAACCGAAATTACAAATAGTGAATACCGTCAATTCGTAGAATGGGTAAAAGATTCTACTATTAGAACAAACTTAGCTATTAAAGCCGATGAAGCAGGTGCTAAACCAGCTGCAGGTGGAAAAGGCACAGGAAGTATTGGAGACTTTGCTTTTGCTGATGCAGATCCAGCTAAAATGACAGCATATGACAAATATATGTATGATAATTATTATAGTATTGGTACTGATGACGATTTATACGCGAATAGAAAAACAAATAAAAAAGTAAAATTGATTAAAGAAACTTCAAAATATCCAGATGCGGATTATGTAGAAGTAATGGATTCTATGTATTTACCAGAATCAGAATCGTTTAATGGGTTAAAAACGATTGATGTTAGTAAATTAAAATTCAAATACAATCAAGTTGATTTAAACAAAGCAGTAAAGAAAAAAGGGCGTAAAAACTTTTATGAAGATGCAAAGCCTTTAGAAATATATCCAGATACAACAGTGTGGATTAAAGATTTTGCGTATTCATATAACGAGCCAATGCATAATAACTATTTTTGGCACCAAGCTTATGGAGACTATCCAGTTGTAGGTGTATCTTGGGATCAAGCAAAAGCATTTTGCGCTTGGAGAACTATGTATAAAAACTCCTATGTTAAAAAACAGAAAGGAAGAGACCAAGTAAATGCGTTCCGTTTACCAACAGAAGCAGAATGGGAATATGCTGCTAGAGGCGGAATTGAATCAGGTACGTACCCTTGGGGTGGACCTTACGCTAAAAATGACCGTGGTTGTTTCTTAGCCAATTTCAAACCAATGAGAGGAGATTATGCAGCAGATGGTGCTTTGTATACTGTGGAAGCAAAATCATATGAGCCAAATGATTTCAACTTATACAACATGGCAGGAAACGTTTCTGAATGGACTGATTCTTCTTATGATGCTGGAGCCTACGAATTCGTTTCTTCAATGAATCCAAACGTATCAGATAAAGCAAATCAAAGAAAAGTAATTCGTGGTGGATCATGGAAAGACGTAGCTTTCTTCTTACAAGTTTCAACTCGTGATTTTGAATATGCTGATTCAGCAAGAAGCTATATTGGTTTCAGAACGGTACAAGATTATATGGGTACTGATGTAACAGGAAACAAAGCAAAATAATAAACAAGAATTTAACTTAACTAAATAATTATAACTTAACTAACTAAAATTTTAAATTATGGCAATTTTAAGCAAAAAAGCAATGAATTTCGCTTACGGTATGGGAGCAGCAGTAGTAATCCTTGGAGCACTTTTCAAATTAATGCACTGGCCTGGAGCAGGAATCATGTTAATTATAGGATTAGGAACTGAGGCATTTATTTTCGGTTTATCCGCTTTTGAAGTACCTGAAAATGATTTAGATTGGTCTTTAGTTTACCCAGAATTAGCTGGTGGTGAAGCTAAAGCAAAATCAGGAAAAAAAGAAAACCCTGAAGAAGCACAAGGTTTATTATCTCAAAAATTAGATAACTTATTAAAAGAAGCTAAAATTGATGGAGAATTAATGACAAGCTTAGGAAATAGTATTAAAAACTTTGAAGGTGCTGCTAAAGGTATCGCTCCAACAGTTGATGCTATTGCTTCACAAACAAAATATGCAGAACAAATGGTTAGCGCAGCTACTTCATTAGAAGCGTTAAATAACTTATACAAAGCTCAAATTGATGGTGCTCAGAAAAATGCGGATGCGAATGCAGAAATTGCAGAAAATGCATCTAAATTAAAAGAGCAAATGCAATCTATGACATCAAACATATCTTCATTAAATGCGGTATATGGTGGTATGTTAACTGCAATGCAAAACAAAGGATAATTAGTTTTATCAAATAAATTAAACAAATTAATTAACTAAACTAATTAGAAAAAAATGGCAGGAGGAAAACTTACCCCTAGACAGAAGATGGTTAATCTGATGTATTTGGTTTTTGTGGCAATGTTGGCAATGAATATGTCAAAAGAAGTATTATCAGCTTTTGGTATCTTAAATGACAAAATCACAGAATCAAATGGTATTGCAGAAGCAAGAAATCAATCGGCTTTCGATCAGTTAGCTCAAAAAGCACAAGATCAACCAAAACAATATGGTGATAAAAAAGCGAAAGTTGACAAAATCAGATTATTATGTAAAGATTTCTACAGTTATGTAGAAGGATTAAAAACACAATTCACTAAAGACGTTGAAAGAAAAGAAGATGGAAGTCTTAATTTTGAAGCGATGGATAAAGGTGATAAAATTGATGAATATTGGTTTTCTGGTGATAAACCATCAGCAAAAGGAACAGAATTCTTAAATAAATTTAGTTCATTTTCAGCTCAAATTAAAGCAACGGGTGGAAGCTCTATTGTGGAAGCTGAAATGAAAAAAATTGAAAAAAGATTTGCTACAAATAAAGTAAAAACAGAAGACGGAAATGTGCCTTGGTTAGATTACAATTATAAAGGATTCCCTTTAATTGCCTCTATTACTAAATTATCACAAATTCAAGCAGATATTAAAACAACTGAGAGTGACATCATTAGTGGAATGTTCCAATCAGACTTAGTTGCAGCAGCGTCTTTAACAGCTTACCAACCAATAGTAGTTCCAGACAAAACAGCTTTCTTTCAAGGAGAAACTGTAACTGGTAAAATTATATTAGGAAAATTTGATCCAAATTTAGTAGCAAAATCAGTAATTGTAAATGGTCAATCTGTGAAAGCAGAAGCAGGTCAAGCAAAATTCTCTTTTGGTGCTGGAAGTGTTGGTGAAAAAGAAATTACAGGTTCTTTCAATTTCGATGAAAATGGAAAAATAGTAAAATTACCAATTAAAGGTAACTACGTTGTAGTACCAAAACCAAATCAAGCTATTGTTTCTGCTGATAAAATGAATGTAGTATACAGAGGTGTAGATAACCCAATTTCGGTGTCTGTTCCTGGTATTCCTTCAAGTGATGTAAAAGCTAGTGCTCCTGGAATGAGAGCTTCTGGAAAACCTGGACAATATGTTTTAAATCCAGGACAAGGTAAAGAAGTAACAATTAATGTTTCTGCAGTATTACCTAATGGTGGTGGTACTTTTTCAAGTAAACAAACGTTTAGAATTAAAGGTATTCCTGCTCCTACTGGTAAAATCAGAGGTGAGGTTTCTGCAAAAGGACCTAAATCTAACTTAGAAGTATGTACTATTTCGGCAGCTTTAGAAGATTTTGATTTTCCTGTAACGATAAACGTAACTCAATTTAACGTGAAAGTTCCTGGACAACCAACGATTGTAGTTCAAGGAAATAGAATGAATGGTCAAGCTATCTCAGCAATCAAAAAAGCGGGTAGAGGAGATGTAGTTACTATATCTGAAATTAAAGTTAAGTATGTTGGCATCAACCAACCTGCTAAAAATGTTTCGCCTTGTACATTCGAAGTACAATAATTTAAATAAAATAAAAAAATGAATTGGAGAAATTTTTTATTAGTAACCGTATTTGGTTTGAGCACACTTTCGTTTGCACAATCTAATTTACTAAATGCAAAAACACCTGCTGAGATCGGTAAAAAAACCGAAGCAGAAAAAAATGCAGATAATGACAAACCTTTACCTTATGGTTACATAGGTGATAGAGATGTTTTTATGGGGAAAACCGTTTGGGAACATATTGATGTGGACCAAAGAGTAAATTACCCAATGTATTATCCAGTAGACGACTCTAAAGATTTAGGTTCAGAAAGAAAACCACTTTTTGAAGTACTAATGAAAGGAATTGATGATGGAAAAATTACTGAAGTATATGATTCAGGGTATTTTACTGTAAAAAAGACGTTTGATGACATTCAAAAAGCTAGAGTATTTATTGATACCTCTGATGCTGGAATTGAGCAATTAGCTGCTGGTGAAAAAATTTCAGAAGAATTTATTACTAAGCAAACTATTGATGCCTTTCATGTTAAAGGATACAAAATAAAAGGTTTCTGGTATTTTGACAAACGCCAAGGGGAATTAAAATACAGATTACAAGGTATTTGTCCTTTAGTACCAGACGTATACACTATGAACAAGGAAGAAAATAAAAATGACGCTCCTATTGAGTTGTTTTGGATTTATTTTCCTGCTTCAAGAGATGTATTACATGCTGCTAAAGCATTCAATGAGAGAAACTCGGCCATGCCATTTACGTTTGACCATTTGTTAAATTCACGTCGCTTTAATGCTGTAATTTACTTAGAAGAAAATGTATACGGCGATAGAGAGATTAAAGATTACATGAAAGAAAACTCTCAAATGCAACTATTAGAATCAGAAAGAGTAAAAGAAAAAATACGTAATTTCGAATTAGATATGTGGAATTACTAATAAAAATATTTCTCCAATACTATAAAAAACTCTTGCTTCGGCAAGAGTTTTTTTTCATCTAATAACTAAAATAGCAATACAATTTTAGTAAATTTGTGACACAATATTAAAACAAAATGGAAGTTGATTATCTTATTGTTGGTTCCGGTTTAGCAGGGATTTGTTTTGCAGAAACGTGTTTGTTACACCATAAAAAAATTATCGTGCTAAATGACACCTCTCAAAATTCAACTACAATAGCTGGTGGTTTATACAATCCAATTGTCTTAAAACGATTTACAAAAATTTGGGAAGCGGAAGCTCAATTAGCCGTTTCAATTCCATTTTATAAAAAGTTAGAAGAAAAACTAAACACTACATTTCTTTATGAAATTCCATTTTTACGCAAACTGAATAACATAGAAGAACAAAATAATTGGTTTGCAGCCTCAGATAAGCCAAGTTTATCCAATTATTTAAGTAGCGAATTAGAAACTTTAAATAACGAAGCTATACAAAGTAATTATAAATTTGGAAAAGTACATGAAACTGGTTTTTTAGACACTGATAAATTTAAAAAATCCTATACCAATTATTTAGTAGCAGAAAATGGCTATTTAGAAGAAACTTTTGATTATTCTAAATTAGTAATACAAGATGATCATGTAGCATATAATACTATTCAAGCCAAAAAAATTGTATTTGCTGAAGGATTTGGTCTACATAAAAACCCCTATTTTAACAACTTACCACTAGATGGAACCAAAGGGGAACTATTGATTATTAAATCCGAAAATCTAAAGTTAAATGAAATCATAAATTCCAGTATTTGGATTTTACCTTTAGGAAACGACTTGTATAAAGTAGGCGCCACCTATAATTGGCAAGATAAAACCAACCAAAAAACAGAAGAAGCTAAATTAGAATTAGTAACAAATTTAAAAGAACTACTAAATTGTGATTTTGAAATCATCGAACATTTAGCAGGCGTTCGCCCAACCGTAAAAGACAGAAGACCACTTTTAGGAAAACACTACAGACACAATAATTTATTTATTTTAAACGGTATGGGAACGAGAGGCGTACTTTTTGCACCCTATTTATCCGATAAGTTATTTCAATATATTGAAAACAAAACCGAATTAGACAATGAAATTTCTATTGAAAGAATATACAAAAAGTTATTGAGATAATTTTTCTTGCCAATTTTTATCAAAGTGAACAAAAATATTAATCCAAATATTTCTTGACCATCTCATAATTAAGGTATTACTTAAAATCAAAGTAACAACTATTGAAATAAAAGCCGTTTTTAAATTGGCTTGAAACACAAAATGCGAAACTAAAAAAGTAATAATCCCAATTAGCACTCCAAGTCCATAACTTACAAACATCGCACCAAAAAAGAAAGAGGGCTCTATTTTATATACTTGTTTACAATGCGAACACGTTTCGTGCATGGCATAAATTTTCATAATATTAAAAGGGTTTGTATCTAGATACATGCTTTCTTCATGACATTTCGGACAACAACCAACAACCATTGCATAAATTTTAGATCCTTTACCAAACATTTTACAAATTTTGATGTAAAGGTAGAATAAGTATAGTACTTTTGCACCTTATTAGAAAAAAACATGCTGAATATACATAATCTTTCCGTTTCCTTTGGTGGAACGTATTTATTTGAAGAAGTTACTTTTAGAATGGGCGCTGGCGACAGGGTCGGTTTAGTAGGTAAAAATGGTGCAGGAAAATCAACTATGTTAAAAATTTTAGCTGGCGATTTCAAACCCGATTCGGGACAAATTGCCACCGAAAAAGAAGTAAAAATTGGATTTTTACGACAAGATATCGATTTTGAAGCAGGAAGAACGGTTTTAGAAGAAGCGTATCAAGCATTTACTGAAATTAAAGAAGTAGAGAAAAAGCTAGAAGAAATCAATCATCAATTAGTAACTAGAACCGATTACGAAAGTGAAGCCTATTCTCAAATTATAGAAGATTTATCCGATTATACACATAGATTTGAACTTTTAGGTGGTTATAATTATGTGGGTGACACCGAAAAAATATTATTAGGTTTAGGATTTAAGCGAGAGGTTTTTAACAACCAAACAGAAACGTTCTCTGGAGGATGGCGTATGCGTATCGAATTGGCAAAACTTTTGCTTCAAGCGAACGACATTCTCTTATTAGATGAACCTACCAATCACTTGGATATAGAAAGTATCATTTGGTTGGAAAGTTTTTTACGAAATTATCCTGGTGTAGTAGTTATTGTATCGCATGATAAAATGTTTTTAGATAATGTTACGAATCGTACCATTGAAATATCATTAGGAAAAGCGTATGATTTCAACAAACCATATTCACAATATTTAGAATTACGTCATGAAATTCGTGAAAAACAATTGGCAACACAAAAAAATCAAGCCAAGAAAATTGAAGAAACCGAAAAATTAATTGAAAAGTTCCGAGCCAAAGCTTCTAAGGCATCCATGGCGCAATCTTTAATTAAAAAATTAGATAAGGTAGAACGAATTGAAGTGGATGAAGACGACAATTCTGTGATGAATATTTCGTTTCCCGTTTCAAAAGTACCTGGGAGAGTAGTTATCGAAGCCGAACACGTAACAAAAGCGTATGGTGACAATACGATTTTAAAAGATATTTCACTTTTAGTGGAACGTGGCAGTAAAATTGCATTTGTAGGTCAGAATGGCCAAGGAAAATCGACTTTTATAAAAGCTATTGTGAACGAATTTGAGTTTGAAGGTTCCATAAAATTAGGTCATAATGTTCAAGTGGGTTATTTTGCGCAAAATCAAGCGGAGTATTTAGATGGTGAAATTACGTTATTGCAAACCATGGAAGATGCCGCAACGGACACCAATAGAGCAAAAGTTAGAGACATGTTGGGCTCGTTTTTATTTCGCGGTGATGATGTAGAGAAAAAAGTAAAAGTACTCTCTGGAGGTGAAAGAAATCGTTTGGCTTTATGTAAATTATTGTTGCAACCCATTAACGTTTTGGTAATGGATGAGCCCACAAATCACTTAGACATTAAATCGAAAAATGTTTTAAAAGCGGCACTTCAAAAATATGAAGGCACGCTCCTACTAGTTTCTCACGATAGAGATTTTTTACAAGACATGTCTAATTTAGTATACGAATTTAAAGACCAAAAAATTAAAGAATACTTAGGCGATATTAATTATTTCTTAGAACAACGCAATTTAGAAAACATGCGTGAAGTGGAAAAAAAAGATATTGATAAAAAAGAAACTACTATAAATCAAAATTCCAAAGCTTCCTACGAAGATCAAAAGAAAAACAAATCCTTACAAAATAGATTGTCTAAAATTGAAAGTCAGATAAAACAATTAGAAATTGATATTCAAAACGACGATAAAGAATTGGCTTCAAATTACGACAAGCACTTGGAAAACGCTTCTTTTTTTACAGCGTACAATAAGAAAAAAGCAGAATTGGACAAACTTCTTGAGGATTGGGAAATGGTTCAAGAGGAAATTGATAATTTATAATATATATATAACCAAAAAGAGTCCCGATTTCTCGAGACTCTTTTTTTATTTGTATACTTATGTAAATTATTTTACTAAAGTCATTTCATCTACAATGTGTTTTGCACCTGAGAAATTTTCGATTACCCAAAGTACATAACGAATGTCTACGTTAATTGTCCTTTGTAACTTTTGGTCGAAAATAACATCTCCAGCCATCGCTTCAATGTTTCCATCAAAAGCCAAACCGATTAATTCCCCTTTTCCGTTTAATACTGGAGAACCAGAATTTCCACCTGTAATATCATTGTCTGTTAAAAAACAAACGTGTAAAGAACCATCTTTATCTGCATAACGACCGAATTCTTTTTTAGCATTCATGTCTAGTACTTTTGAAGGTAAATCAAATTCTAAATCACCTTTTTTGTATTTTTTAACTTGTCCTGCTAAAGTAGTGTAGTTATTTATAGTAGCATCGTTTCTTTTATCAGCAGGTAACGAACGAACTTTTCCGTAAGTTAAACGTAACGTTGAATTCGCATCTGGATATAAAGTAGTACCAATTTTAGATTCTCTTAAACCTTCAACTAATAAACGGAAAGAGGCTCCAAAATCGTTTTGAGCTTTCATTAACTCTTCGCTTCTTTTACCGATATGTGCTGTTAAATCATTAGATAAAACATATAAAGGGTCGCTTGTTAAAGTTACATCGTTAGGATTTGCTAAGTAGGCTTTAATTTTTTCAATTGAAGTGAAAATACTTGCATCAAAAGTAGAAGCTACATAATTTGTAAAATCACCATTATTTTCTGCAGCTAATTTTTCAACAGTTGGTGCTAAAGTATAACCTGCTTTTTTAGCGTATAAAGCCAATTGAGCGGCTAAAATATCTTTTTCCGCAGGAAGATATAATTCTTTAAACATTTCATTTGCCATTTCTTCAATAGCTGGAGCCATTTCAGCACGTTTAGCGGCATCCGCTTTAGTATACATTTCTAATTGTCTTCCTAAAGATCTGCTTATAGTTCCAAAAGCTGACGTTCTAAATAACTGTTGCAAATAATTATCATGACGTGATTTTTCATTCGTCATATCATAATATTTATTTATAGTAGCTACAACATTACCATATTTAGCTTGATTAGCAGGTTGATTTGCCCAAGCATTAAATTTAGCCTCTTGTGCAGCTTTAGATTTCGCTGTTCCAAATTTTGTTAAAGCATCTATCATACCTTGACGGTTTTTCCAGTAATTCGCAACACCTGCAAACTTAGAAGCATACACTAAATTTAAAGCATCAGATTGAACCATATATTTTTTCATATTGTCCATTCCTGTTTTAGAACCTTCTACCCAAGCTGGGTAAGCAAATTTTACGTTTTGCTCAATTCCACCGGCTGGCATCCAACGATTTGTACGACCTGGATATCCTAAAATCATAGCAAAATCGTTTTCTTTTACACCACTTAAATTAACTGGTAAATGATGCTTAGGGTTTAACGGAACATTGTTTACTGAATATTCTGCAGGATTTCCGTTAGCGTCTGCATAAATTCTAAACATGGAGAAATCAGCAGTATGACGAGGCCATTCCCAGTTGTCTGTATCTCCACCAAATTTACCTAAACTTTCTGGAGGCGTTCCAACTAAACGAACATCTTTATAATCTTGATATACGAAATAGTAATATTCATTTCCTTGGAAAAATGGACGTACCGAAACGGTATACTTTCCGCCTTCATTGTTCTCTTTTTCAATTTTAGCAATTTCTTGATTGATTGCTTTTTCTCTTTCCGCTTCGCTCATTCCTGGCGTTACAACTGATAAAATTCTTTTTGAACAATCATCCATACGAACGAAGAAACGTACAAATAAACTTGAAGGTTTTAATTCTTCTTTTTTGTTTGCTGCCCAATATCCGTCTTTTAAATAATTTTTTTCTGCTGAAGATAATTCTGCAATTGCATCATAACCACAGTGGTGGTTGGTTAAAACTAAACCATCTTTTGAAATTAATTCTGCTGTACAACCTCCGTTAAACTGCACGATAGCATCTTTTAAACTGTGATTGTTAATACTGTAAATTTCTTGTGGGGTTAATTGTAATCCCATTTTTTGCATATCGCGGTGATTTAAACGTTCTATGAACATTAAAAACCACATACCTTCATCTGCCTTTACGCTCATTGGCATAAGCATAATTCCAGCAACTAAGGATAAAATAATTTTTTTCATAATTTGATAATTTAAATTTAAAATCTTTATAGATTTAATAAAATAGTTTGATTTTGTGATGCGAATATACTTTATTTTTTAAAAAAAAATCTAAAAATTAAGGAATCAATAAAAGTTGTTATGAAAATTTTAACTTTTTTCAATTAAAAATGCAGTAAGAAACCCAAAAACATCTTATAAAAACTAATTTTCTACATTCAACATTTTCCACAATTTATCTTTTAATTCTGTTAATCCTTGTTGGGCAACAGATGAAATAAACATATAGTCAAGACCTTTAAGTTCTTTATCTAATTGCTGTTTCATTTCTTTTTGTAATTCGTCATCTAACATATCACATTTAGAAATCACCAACAACCTGTCTTTATCTAACATTTCAGGATTGTAACGTCGTAATTCGTCTAAAAGAATTTCATATTCTTTCTTAATATCATCCGCATCAGCTGGAACTAAAAATAATAATGTAGAATTTCTTTCGATATGTCTTAAGAAATAATGTCCTAACCCTTTACCTTCTGCTGCTCCTTCAATGATACCAGGAATATCTGCAATTACAAAGGATTGAAAATCTCTGTAAGCTACAATTCCTAAATTAGGTTTTAAAGTAGTAAATGCATAATCGGCAATTTTTGGTTTGGCTGATGTTAAAACAGATAATAAAGTGGATTTTCCAGCATTTGGAAATCCAACTAAGCCTACATCCGCAAGCACTTTTAATTCTAAAATAACATCAACTTCTTCACCAGGAATTCCAGGCTGTGCATAACGAGGCGTTTGGTTAGTAGAACTTCTAAAATTCCAGTTACCTAAACCACCTTTTCCACCACGAGCTAAAATTTTAGTTTCTCCATCATCAGTAATTTCAAATAAAATTTCACCAGTTTCTTTATCTTTTATCACTGTACCTAAAGGAACTTCTATAAATTTATCTTCTCCATCATGTCCGGTACTTCTACTACTTCCTCCATCTCCACCATGACCTGATTTTACATGTCGTAAAAATTTCAAATGAAACAATGTCCATAAATTTTTACTCCCTCTAATAATCACATGACCACCACGACCACCGTCTCCACCATCTGGACCACCTTTTTCAATAAATTTTTCTCTGTGTAAGTGAGAAGAGCCCTTCCCGCCTTTACCAGATGCAACATATATTTTTACGTAGTCTACGAAATTTCCTTCAGTCATTTTTTTGTTTTTTAGCTTTCAGTTGTTACGCCAACTGAAACTATATTCTAAAATATTAATTTTTAATTTTTATGCAGACTAAAAACTGCCAATACAACTACTTATTCCGTAATTGGTTTTATTAAAATTTTATCAATTTTAACGCCATCCATATCCATCACTTCAAATTCTAATTTGTTCCAAATAAGTTTTTCACCTTGTTTTGGAATACTACCTAATTCTGTAATAATTAATCCACTAACAGTAGTTACTTCATAATCATTAAGCATGTCATCTAAATCAAAATAGGTCATAAAATCGTGTAATGAATATTGTCCATCCACCAACCAAGTTCCGTCTTCTCTTGCGAGTAATTGATATTCTTCATCTGAAAAATCAGCTGCATCACCTACTAATGCTTCTAAAATGTCATTTAATGTAATTATTCCTTGAAAAACGCCATACTCGTCTGTAACCAATGCATAATGAATTTTAGACATTTTAAAATTTTCTAACGCTTTATAAGCCGAAGTATGTTCAATAAAATACACAGGCTCAATCATGATTTTCTGTAAATCGAAATCGCCTTTTTCAATATTTGCAAATAAATCTTTTAATAAAACTACACCTATAACTTCATCTAAATTTTCATTACAAACAGGATATACAGAATGCAACTCGTCTAAAATTTTTGCTTTTAGCTCTTCATAGCTTTCATCTAAAGCCAAATAAACAATGCTTTTTCTGTGCGTCATTAAAGAATTAACTTTTCTATCGCCAATATGAAATACACGTTCCACAATATCTTGCTCAATTTCTTGAACTTCTCCTACTTCCGTACCTTCTTTAATAATGGCTTTTATTTCTTCTTCAGTAACCTTACCATCTGCGGTTGGTTTTATTTTAAATATTTTTAAAATAAAATCTGTTGAAGTAGTTAATAACCAAATAAATGGAGCCGTAACAATAGACATGACTTTCATTGGAACGGCAACCGACTTAGCTATGGTCTCGGGATAATTTAAACCAATTCTTTTAGGTAATAATTCGCCAAATACTAAGGAAAAGAAAGTTAAAATAACAACAACAACTCCAACTGCTAAAGAATGTGCATAAGGAAAAGTTATAGAATAAGTAGCAAAAAATGTCTCAACATCAGTTGTGATTTTATCGCCAGAATAGATACCTGTTAAAATACCAATTAAGGTAATACCGATTTGTACCGTAGACAAAAATTTGTTTGGCGAATTGGCTAAATCTAATGCTGTTTTTGCACTCGTGTTGCCTTTTTTGGCGGCGGTTTCTAACCTGTTTTTTCTTGCTGATATGAGTGCGATCTCTGACATGGAGAAAATTCCATTGAGCAGTATCAACAAGAATATTATGACTATTTCCAATTTTTATATAGTTGAATTAAATGCAATTTATTTATAATTTATCGATTATTGTACTTAATCGTTCTGTAATTTCTTCAATCGAACCAATTCCGTTTACAGCATAAAACTTTCCTTGTGCCTCGTAATACGACATTAAAGGTGCTGTTTTTTCATTATATTCTTGGTATCTGTTTCTAATTTTTTCTTCGTCTTGATCGTCTGGTCTGCCTGAAGTTTTTCCTCTTTCTAACAAACGTTTTACTAAAATTTCATCATCTGCTTCTAATGCAACTGTTGCTGTAATTTCTTCGTTTTTAGACGTTAAAAAAGCATCTAAAGCTTCTGCTTGTGCGATTGTTCTTGGAAAACCATCAAACAAAAACCCTTTTGATTGACTATTTTTCTCTACTTCACTTTGTAACATTTGAATGGTAACAGAATCTGGAACTAAATCGCCATTATCCATATAGGTTTTGGCCAATAAGCCCAATTCTGTTTCGTTTTTAATGTTAAATCTAAAAATATCGCCTGTAGATAAATGCGTTAACGAATATTTTTCTTTTAAAAATTCTGCTTGAGTTCCTTTACCAGCGCCTGGTTTTCCGAATAAAACAATATTAATCATTGTGTTGTTAAAGTTAAAATAAACCACAAATTTACAAACTATTAAACATATAAAAACATTATTATGTGTTTTTTTAAAAATTGATTATTTTTACATCGATGGATCAAGCATTTTATAAACTGCTATCGGAAAGTACTGCACATCGAATAAGTCGAGAATTTATTCGCGATTATGTATTTGAAAATCCAGAAAAATTACAATATTTAATAGAAATTGGACTTAATGAAAAAGACAAAATTCATGTAAAAGCGTGTTGGTCTTTAGAATTAATTTTCGAAATCAAATTAGAACTAATTCTCCCATATATAAATGAATTTTTAGAAAAAATAGGGCAATACAAAAATCATTCTGCTATTAGACCCGTTTCTAAAATATGTTTATTTTTATCAAAATCAAAAACTGTAAAACTAACAGAAATCCAAGAAATAAAAATTATTGAAACTTGTTTAGATTGGTTAATTCAAGAAGAAAAAGTAGCAGCAAAAGCGTATTCTATGATAACTTTATATCATTTTGGCAAAAAACATACGTGGATAAACGAAGAATTAAAAACCATACTTTCGCAAGATTTCTTTAAACATTCCGCAGCATATAAAGCAGCTGCTAAAGATATTTTAAGAAAACTAAAATAGCGGCTAATTGCGAAACAAATTCAAATTAGTATCTTTGCAGAAACACAACAATAACAACTAATGAATTATTTTTCTTCAGATTTTAAATTAGGCATTTTAGGTGGCGGCCAATTGGGCAAAATGCTTTTGACAGAAACCCGAAAATTTGATATCACTACTTTCGTTTTAGACCCAAGTAACGAAGCGCCAGCGCAGTATGGAGCAACTAAATTTTTTGTTGGAAGTTTGTTAGATTACGAAACCGTTTACCAATTTGGTAAAATGTGTGATACCATTACCATTGAAATTGAAAATGTAAATTTAGACGCGTTAGAAAAATTGGAAGAAGAAGGACATATTGTTTTCCCTTCACCAAAAACGTTGCGATTAATTCAGAATAAAGGAAAACAAAAAGATTTTTATGTTGAAAACAACATTCCAACATCAAATCACCAGCGTTTTGTTGATTTAAATGATTTAAAAAAAGCATTAGAAAAAGACGAATTAGAATTTCCTTTTGTTTGGAAATGTGCCCAATTTGGATATGATGGAAATGGCGTGAAAATTTGCCGTTCTACAATGGATTTATTACATTTACATGAAGTAGAATGCATTGCAGAAGAAATGGTGCCGTTTAAAAATGAGTTAGCTGTGATTGTTGCCCGAAATGCAAATGGCGAGGTAAAAACCTATCCTGTAGTGGAAATGGAATTTCATCCAGAAGCCAATCAGGTGGAATATGTAATTTGTCCAGCCAGAATTGATGAAAAAGTGGCACAATTAGCAATTGAAACAGCACTACAAGTTTCAAAAGCTTTCAATCATGTTGGTTTATTAGCTGTAGAAATGTTTCAAACAGAAAACGACGATATTTTAGTAAACGAAGTAGCACCCAGACCACATAATTCAGGACATCACACTATTGAAGCGAGTTATACTTCGCAATTTGAAAACCATTTACGTTCAGTTTTGAATTTACCTTTAGGAAATACAGATAGTAAAGTAGCTGGAATTATGGTAAATTTGGTGGGTGAAGAAGGTTTTTCTGGTCCTGTTATTTACGAAAACATCGAAAAAATAATGGCAATTGATGGCGTGACACCTCATATTTACGGAAAAAAAGAAACCCGACCATTCAGAAAAATGGGACACGTTACGATTGTAAATGAAGATATGGCAGCAGCCAGAAAAATTGCCGAAGAAGTGAAGAATTCAATTAGGGTAATTTGTGTTAAGTAATTAAATGAAAAAAGCAATTACATATTTTGGACACTTATTTTTATTTTCTATCATACAATATTTGCCTAATATTTTTACAGATAAAATTGATTACACTAAACTAATATTATATGGATTTCCAAATAATTTTTATTAGTTAAGTCATATATTTCAGAAGATATGTGTGGAACTGAAGAAACAAATTTTAGAATTGAAAATTTAATTATCAATATATTAATTTACTTTGTAATTATTTATTTAATAAAATTTATAATCTCAAAAGTAGTTTTAAATAATAAACAACAACACAATGAGTAAAATAGCCATTATAATGGGAAGCATTTCGGATATGCCCGTGATGCAAGAAGCCATAGACATTTTAAAAGGATTTGATATTGAAACCGAAGTTGATATTGTTTCGGCACACAGAACGCCTGAAAAATTATTCGATTTTAGTAAAAACGCACACACTCGTGGAATTTCAGTAATTATTGCTGGTGCAGGTGGTGCAGCACATTTACCAGGAATGGTGGCTTCTATGAGTCCGCTTCCGGTAATTGGAGTACCTGTAAAATCAAGTAATTCTATTGATGGATGGGATTCTGTTTTATCTATTTTACAAATGCCAGGTGGTGTTCCTGTGGCAACCGTAGCTTTAAACGGCGCAAAAAACGCTGGAATATTAGCCGCACAAATTATTGGAAGTTCAGATAAATGCGTATTAGATAAAATTATTTTATATAAAGAAGGCCTGAAAGAAGCTGTAAATAAAGCCGCATCCGAATTGAAAAAATAAAATTAAACTATTAAGAGATTAAGAAAAATTAAGATTTTGGTTTGCCATTTTGCTTAATGAAACTTAATCTCTTAATGGTTAAAAACATAAAAACAATTAGTTATAATGAAAATCTTAACCTCAAAATTCAATACCAAACATAACACCGCAGCTTTTTCGCAAATAAAATTAAAAGATTACAAACCCGCATTTATTGAAAATATCCGCAAAGCAAAAGCCGAAATTGATGCTATAATTACGAATCCTGAAACACCTACTTTTGAAAATACTATCGAAGCATTAGACTTTTCGGGTGAAAATTTAGATAGATTATCGTCTATATTTTTCAACTTAAATTCTGCGGAAACTTCATATGAAATGCAAAAAATTGCGCAAGAAGTTACGCCATTACTTACAGAATTTGGAAACGACATTGCTTTAAACGAAGATTTATTTAAAAAAGTAAAATACGTTTATGAAAATAAAAACAATATAAATTTAACAACAGAACAAGCTACATTATTAGAAAAAAAATACAAAGGTTTTACTCGAAATGGAGCGTTACTTTCCGAAGATAAAAAAACACGTTTACGAGAAATTGATACCAAATTGGCGCAATTGCAATTGACTTTTGGTGAAAACACCTTAGCAGAAACTAATAATTTTGAATTACACATTACAAATGAAGCAGATTTAAAAGGGTTGCCAGATGGCGCCAAAGAAGCCGCAGCCGATTTAGCCAAATCTAAAAATAAAACAGGTTGGTTATTCACTTTAGATTTCCCAAGTTATATGCCCTTTGTAACTTACATTGAAAATAGAGAATTAAGAAAAGAAATGGTAATTTCATTTGGTAAAAAAGCCTTTCAAAATAACGAATACAACAACGAAGAAATTACTAAAAAAATTGTAGCCCTTCGTCATGAACGTGCTAATTTATTAGGATATGAAACGCATGCGCATTTTGTTTTAGAAGAACGAATGGCTCAAAACCCTACAAAAGTACTTTCTTTTTTAAATGATATTTTAGAAAAAGCCAAACCAGCTGCTAAAAAAGAATTTGAACAATTAGCTGCTTTTGCAAAAGAATTAGACGGAATTGAACAATTAGAAAAATGGGATGGTGCTTACTATTCAGAAAAATTGAAACAAAAATTATTCAATTTAGATGATGAAGTTTTAAAACCTTATTTCAAATTAGAAAATGTTTTAAACGGCGCATTCACAATTGCAGAAAAACTTTTCGGAATTACATTCAACGAAATTTTTGATATTGATAAATACCATTCTGATGTACAAACATTCGAAGTTTTAGATGAAAATAAAAACTTAGTTGCGATATTTTACACCGATTTCTTTCCAAGAAAAGGTAAAAGAAATGGAGCTTGGATGACCTCCTTTAAACCACAATACATAAAAGACGGAACAAATGAAAGACCTCATGTTTCCAATGTGTGCAACTTTACTCCGCCAACAGCTACAAAACCATCTTTATTAACATTTAATGAAGTCACCACTTTATTCCATGAATTTGGCCACGGTTTGCATGGCATGTTAGCCAATACCACCTACCCTAGCCTTTCGGGAACTTCGGTATTTTGGGATTTTGTAGAATTACCGTCTCAAGTAATGGAAAACTGGTGTTACGAACCAGAAGCCTTGGCTTTGTTTGCGAAACATTATGAAACAGGTAAAATTATTCCACAAGAATATGTGGAGAAAATTAAAGAATCGGCAAGTTTTTTAGAAGGAATGGCAACTTTACGACAATTGAGTTTTGGCTTATTAGACATGGAATATCATGGAAAAAACCAACCGATTGAGAACATAAAAGCGTTTGAAAAACAAGCTATGGGCGACACATCATTATTTCCAGATGTTGCTGAAAATTGTATGAGTGTTTCCTTTTCGCATATTTTTCAAGGCGGCTATTCTTCTGGATATTATAGTTACAAATGGGCAGAAGTGTTAGATGCCGATGCGTTTGCCTATTTCCAAGAAAAAGGAATTTTTAATAAAGAAGTCGCAACCAAATTTAAAGATAATGTGTTATCAAAAGGTGGCACCGAGCATCCAATGACGTTATATAAAAACTTTAGAGGTCAGGAACCAAATGCAGATGGTTTGCTGAAAAGAGCGGGGTTGATTTAGATTACCAGAATTTTAGATATTTAGAATCCAAGAATAACACTTTGTTCTTTTCTTAAACAAACTTTCATTTTTTTTTGAAAGTTTAAAAACTTTTATGTATCTTTGTACTATCAAATAAGATAAACCACAAAATGGACTTCAAAGAAGCTAAAAATAAATTCGTACAAACTTGGGGAGCGTTAGGTTCTCAATGGGGAATTAACAAAACCATGGCGCAAATTCATGCTTTGTTAATGGTTTCTAGCGAAGCGATTTCTATGGAAGAGATTATGGAAGAATTACAAATTTCTCGTGGCAACGCAAGTATGAATATTCGTGCTTTAATGGATTGGGGAATTGTGTATAAAGAATACAAAGCTGGCGAAAGAAGAGAATTTTTCACAGCCGAAAAAGATTTGGACGAATTAGCAATAAAAATCTCCAGAGAAAGAAGTAAAAGAGAAATCAAACCCGCATTAAAAGTATTAAAAGAAGTTTCTTCAATTTCTGCCAATGCCACTTCTGAAGAAAAACATTTCGTAGATCAAACCAAAAAATTATATGATTTCGTATTAAAAGCCGATAACGTTTTAGATAAAATTACGGAATACAAAGACAATTGGTTAGCGCAGATTTTAATGAAATTTATGAAGTAAAGTAAACTAAATAGAATAAAAAAATTTAATCAGAACTTTCATTTTTTTCTGAAAGTTTAAAAATAAATAATATTATGAGAGAACTCAATTTCAATGTCAATTTAATTGCAACTTCAATAGCATTAATTTTAATTGTTGTAAATTTTGCAGTTAACACTAAAGATCAAGCAAACATAATTATTTTGTTAGCACTAGGAATATTTCAAATCATTACTTCAATTATACTAACGCTTTATTCTGTTATTAAGAATCCAAGACTGACCTTACTTTATCTTATTTACTGGTTAATTGTAATAGTGTTTTTCAAGTTTATGATGAGAGATTATTTTTATTTCTGTATACTAATTGCATTTTACAATTTATATGTAAGCAATTGTAGTTTTTCAAATTCAAAATATAATATTATCAAATAATGAAAATTTTAAAATACATAAATACATTCGCAATTGGGTTACCAATACTATTACTGATTTTAGGAATAATAATAAATGATGCTGTAGGAAACTGGATTGGTCTTGCATTATTTTCAACCATATTAACTGGATTAACACAAGTGCTGTTGGGTTTGTTTCTATTAATTAAAAATATCAAAAACAAATATTTAAATACATATATAATTGCTGTAATTCTTTTTTTCCTTCTTTCCTATTTAAATGTAAATATCTTTTATTCCGATATATTCTATTTTTTCTTATATCCAATTCCATTGATTTTAGCCACTTACTTTTCATTAATAATTTATAAAAAACTTTATTTATGAACCTCAACATCATCGCCTACCTAATTTATTTTACCATCACAAGCATAATTATTATCAAAGTTGGAAAATTATGCCATGATAATGGAAACATTTTTGTGTCACAATTAATTCCGAATCACATCGAATTGTGTCATCAAATAAACAAAATACTTTTAATTGGCTACTATTTATTGTATTTGGGTTATTGTGCCATGACAATCATTTCTTGGAAAAAAATTCAATTCATCAACCAACTTATTGAAATCATTTCGACCAAATCAGCAATAATTATTCTTACCATAGGCATCATGCATTACATCAACATCATTTTATTAACTAAATACATTAAAAAATTAATTTAAACATTCAATATTATGGAAACTACAAAAATTTTAGTCGGATATGCAATTTACTTACCTATTGCTTTATTTTTAACTTATTATGTAAGTAAAACATTATTCAAAAACAGTAAAATATTTATGTTAGATATTTTTAAAGATCGAGAAGAAATTGCTTTTGCAACCAACAAATTATTTGAAACTGGATTTTATTTGCTTAATTTGGGTTTTGCTTTAATGATTTTAGAAATGACAATTTACAAAGACGATTATCAAAGTTTAATTGAAGCATTAAGTTACAAAATTGGGGGATTTGCCATCTATTTAGGAATCATGTTGTTCTTAAACTTGTATTTCTTTTTCAGAGGAAAACGTAAAGCCAACCAAAATCAAGTTGAACAAAAAAATGTAATTAACGCTTAAAATATGAATAGTATAAATCCAATATATCAACTAAATAGGGCGATTTATATAGCAACATTATTATTGTATATTGCTGTATCTCCTGGAATGGCATTTCAAGTAATTTTGGGAATAACACAATTAGTTAGTGCAATTTATTTAACCAAAAACTTCTATAAAAAAGTATCGAATTTTTCAAGAAAATTATTAAAAATATATTGGATATTTACAGTAATAGGATTTATTGTAATAGGATTTATTCGAGATATTTTTTCAATAAAAGGAATAATAATCTGCTTTATCATACCAATGATAATAGCAACATTCTTTATGTATCTATTTTACATATACAAAAAAGAAATTAACGGATAAAGTTACTATCCTAACAGGTTTTAAAAACCTGTTAGGATTTAAATATGACAAAAATGACAACCATCAAAATCACCACTAATTACTTTGCTCCAATTGAAACCGTTTTCGACACAAATAGAGATATCGATATTCATCAACAATCGGCAAGTAAAACTAAGGAAGTTGCCATTGCTGGAATTACATCTGGGTTAATTAATAAAAATGAAACCGTGACTTGGAAAGGCAAACATTTTGGCGTTTATTTAACACATCAAAGTCTTATTTCTGAAATGATATTTCCAACCTATTTTATAGATGAACAACTTAAAGGCCATTTTAAAAACTTCAAACACCAACATTTTTTTGAACAAAAAGAAAACTATGTAGAAGTCACAGATATTTTAGAATACGAAACACCTTTTGGTATTTTTGGTAAACTCTTCGATAAATTATTATTGAAAAAACATTTGACCAATTTTATCATTCACAGGAATTCGGTTTTGAAAAATTTAGCGGAGAAATAAAAGTATCAGGTTTAATCTTAAAACAGAACTAAAATCAGCCACCAAAATATAGGAATACTTTCCACCCAAAAACTGGTGTAATATTTCGTGTTTTTTGTGGAAGAAAATCGAATGAAAAGTCCGATTACAATTGCTATTATGATATCTAAAAATTCATATCGTAATAGCAAACTAAGAATGCAAAAAGAAATTAAAAACAAATAACCTAAATACTTTGTTTTTTTTATACCAAATTTTTGCGGAATCGTTTGCAAGGTTACTACATCATGTTGCGAATCATAAATTTCAAAAGGAATAAGCAAGGCACAAATCAGAAAAAATAATTTCACTTGTAAAATAGTGTCGTAAAAAAACAACATTTTTGTATCTAATGTCGGAATATAACTCACCACATAAGTCACACAAAAACTAACAATACCTGTCTTTAAAAACCAATATTTTCGTAAAAACGGATACCATACAACCAAAAAAAAGATTTGTAAAAATGCGATTTGAAAAGTAAATTTTAAATGCAAGAAGCAAAACAAAAAAGTCAAAAATGCAAGTGTTGTAATTCCTAAAACAGATTTATTTTTGTGTAATGAAAACTTAGTGGATTTCCAAAATTCGTAATATTTTAAAACCGTATAACCCAAAACACTTCCAGAAAAAATAGCTACTTCTAAAAATTGGTTGGAAGAAATGTTTAACGATAATTCCACAACTTTAACAAAAGAAAAAATGGCAAAAGCAACATGCAAACTGCTTTTGATGTATAAATCGAAAATTTGTTTTAAAACTAACATTCAACAAAAATAATCAAAGTGTTAATAACAAGCTATATTAGTTGATAAAAATCACAAAAATTCAACTAAAAAGCAATTAATTTTAGCAGATTAATAATTACTTTTGTACTCAAATTTAAACACAACCTATTTTTATATATAAATGAAAACAGATGCTTTTGCTTTAAGACACATTGGAACAGGTGAAAACGACCTAAACCATATGTTAAAAACTATTGGAGTAGATTCAGTAGATCAATTAATTTACGAAACTATTCCTACAGATATTCGTTTAAAAAACGAACTAAATCTGGAAAAACCTATGACCGAGTATGAATATTTAAATCATATTCAAGAATTAGGAAAAAAGAATAAAGTTTTCAAATCATATATCGGATTAGGTTATCATCCAGCAATTGTTCCTGCAGTAATTCAAAGAAATGTTTTTGAAAATCCAGGTTGGTACACTGCGTATACTCCGTATCAAGCGGAAATTGCGCAAGGTCGTTTAGAAGCTATTTTAAATTATCAAACAACCGTTATTGAATTAACTGGAATGGAAATTGCAAATGCTTCTTTATTAGATGAAGGAACAGCTGCAGCTGAAGCAATGACATTATTGTTTGATGTTAGAACAAGAGATCAAAAGAAAAAAAATGTTTCTAAATTCTTTGTTTCAGAAGAAATTTTACCTCAAACATTATCTGTTTTACAAACCCGTTCTACGCCACTTAACATAGAATTGGTAGTTGGAAATCATGAAACATTTGATTTTTCATCAGACTTTTTTGGAGCCATCCTTCAATATCCAGGGAAATTCGGTCAAGTTCATGACTATACTGCATTCATAGCAAAAGCAACAGAAAATGAAATTAAAGTAGCCGTAGCTGCTGATATTTTATCTTTAGCAAAATTAACACCACCCGGAGAAATGGGTGCTTCAGTAGTTGTAGGAACTTCACAACGTTTCGGAATTCCATTGGGTTACGGCGGACCTCATGCCGCTTTTTTCGCTACAAAAGACGAATACAAACGCTCGATGCCAGGAAGAATAATTGGGGTTTCAATTGATGTAAACGGAAACCGTGCCTTACGTATGGCTTTGGGAACACGTGAACAACATATTAAACGTGAAAAAGCAACTTCAAATATCTGCACTGCTCAAGTTTTACTAGCGGTTATGGCTGGAATGTATGCTGTTTATCACGGACCAAAAGGATTAAAATATATTGCAAATAAAGTGCATTATTCAGCTAATACAGCTGTTGAAGCTTTAAACAAAATTGGAGTTTATCAAACGAATACTTCCTATTTTGATACCATAAATGTAAAAGCAGATGCTGCAAAAGTGAAAACTATTGCAGAAAGAAATGAAGTGAATTTCTTCTACATTGATGCCGATACCATTTCAATTTCATTCAATGAAACTACTTCTATTTCTGATATTAATCAGATTGTAGCTATTTTCGCTGAAGCCAAAGAAAAAACATTTGAACCTATTACAGAAATAGTAGAAACTACTGTAATATCAGAAAATTTAATCAGAAAATCAACTTTCTTACAACACGATGTATTTAACAACAATCATTCGGAAAGTCAGTTGATGCGTTATATCAAAAAATTAGAACGTAAAGATTTAGCATTAAATCACTCGATGATTTCATTAGGTTCTTGCACCATGAAATTAAATGCCGCTGCCGAAATGTTGCCTTTATCTATGGGAAATTGGAACAACATTCATCCATTCGCACCATTAGATCAAGTGGAAGGTTATTTAACCATGCTTAAAAAACTGGAACAACAATTAAATGAAGTTACTGGTTTTACAGGTACCACATTACAACCTAATTCTGGTGCACAAGGCGAATATGCAGGTTTAATGACCATTCGTGCGTACCATTTATCTCGTGGTGATAAACACAGAACGGTTTGTTTAATTCCATCATCGGCACATGGTACAAATCCTGCCTCAGCAGCTATGGCTGGTATGGATATTATTGTAACAAAAACTACTCCAGAAGGAAATATTGATGTAGAAGATTTAAGAGAAAAAGCTATTTTACATGCGGCGAATTTAGCGGCTTTAATGGTAACCTATCCTTCTACACACGGTGTTTTTGAAAGTTCAATTATAGAAATCACAAACATCATTCATGAAAATGGCGGATTGGTTTATATGGATGGGGCGAATATGAATGCGCAAGTTGGATTAACCAATCCAGCAACTATTGGCGCAGATGTTTGTCACTTAAACTTACACAAAACGTTTGCTATCCCTCATGGAGGAGGTGGACCTGGCGTTGGACCAATTTGTGTTAACGATAAATTAGTGCCTTTTTTACCATCTAACCCAATTGTTAAGGTTGGTGGTGATCAAGCTATTACAGCAATTTCTGCAGCACCTTACGGATCGGCTTTAGTATGCTTAATTTCGTATGGATATATTTGCATGTTAGGTGCAGAAGGTTTAACAAATGCTACAAAACACGCCATTTTAAATGCTAATTATATGAAAGCGCGTTTAGAAGCACATTACCCTATTTTATATTCGGGTGAAATGGGAAGAGCCGCTCATGAAATGATTTTAGATTGTCGTGCATTTGAAGATAATGGTATTAAAGTTACTGATATTGCAAAACGTTTAATGGATTATGGCTTCCACGCCCCTACGGTTTCATTCCCAGTTGCTGGAACATTAATGATTGAACCAACAGAATCGGAAGATTTAGCAGAATTAGATCGTTTTTGTGATGCTATGATTGCTATTCGTAAAGAAATTAATGCGTCTACAAAAGAAGACACTCAAAATATTTTAAAAAATGCACCTCATACATTAGCTATGGTTACTTCAGATGAATGGGTTTTCCCTTATACAAGAGAAGTTGCTGCATTTCCATTAGAATATATTGCTGAAAATAAATTTTGGCCAACCGTTCGTCGAGTGGATGAAGCCTATGGCGACAGAAACTTAGTTTGTTCCTGTGCGCCTATTGAAGCGTATATGTAGTATTGATTTACGATTTTAGATTTACGATTTACGAAGTCTAAAAACAAATAACATTAAAATCTCAAATTCCGATTTTGTGAATTTGAGATTTTTTTAATGAACTATTTAAACTAAAAATAAAATTTGAATAATTTCTGAAATTAACAAAAAAAAGTAAATTTTTTAACAAATTCATAATAATTACTTAATTTACAATTTGTTGACCTTATTTTGAATTTCAATTTCGTATTTTAGTGTAAAATTAGTTTCAGATTATCAAATGCAATATGCAATTAAATGTTTTGAAACTATAATAAATTTTAAAAAATGACAATAAAAATAACAGGTTCTGGGAGTTATATTCCTACAGAAACAGTAACTAATAACGATTTTTCTTCTCATGTTTTTTTAAATGAAGACGGTACTTCGTTTCCATTATCAAACGACGTAATCACGGAAAAATTTTATGGTATTACCGGAATTGAAGAACGTAAATATGCGCATACCGGTTTTCAAACTTCGGATATGGCAACAATAGCGGCAAAAAGAGCTATAGAAAATGCCAATATCGATCCTGAAACCTTAGACTATATAATTTTTGCTCATAATTTTGGAGATGTAAAAAAAGGGGCTATTCAAGGCGATATGTTGCCGAGTTTGGCTTCAAAAACAAAGCATAATTTAGGCATAAAAAACCCTAAATGTGTGGCTTATGATGTGCTTTTTGGATGTCCTGGTTGGGTAGAAGGTATGATTCAAGCTACGGCATTTATTAAAGCTGGAATGGCAAAAAGATGCCTTATTATAGGAGCAGAAACGCTTTCTCGAGTAGTAGATCCGCATGATAGAGATTCTATGATTTATTCTGATGGTGCAGGTGCTACAATTCTTGAAGCAAGTGATGAAAATGGAGGTGTTTTAGCCCATGAATCAGCATCTTTTACATATGAAGAAGCAAATTATTTATTTTTTGGAAATTCCTTTAATAAAGAACACGACCCAAATGTGAGATATATAAAAATGCATGGTCGAAAAATTTACGAATTTGCCTTAAGTAATGTTCCAAAAGCTATGGCTGCCTGTTTGGATGCAAGTGGCATTAAAATTGATCAAATTAAAAAAATACTAATTCATCAAGCCAATGAAAAAATGGATGAAGCCATTATTCAAAGGTTTTACAAGCTTTACAATCAAACTCCACCTGAAGGAATTATGCCCATGACCATACACAAACTAGGTAATTCTAGTGTGGCAACCGTTCCAACTTTATATGATGCTTTGCTCAAAGGAGAAATTGAAAATCAAGAAATTCATAAAGGCGATATCATTTTATTTGCATCGGTTGGAGCCGGAATGAATATTAATGCTATAGTATATCAATTATAATATTTTTTAAATTTATTGATAAATGTTTCGTGTTTATCGTTAATTTTGCATCTATAAATTACTATCAAGATTATATAAATGTACGAAAAAACATATCCAAGCAAACGATTCAATATTACTTTAGAATTTCTAAAAAAACATATTTCAACGAATGAAACTATTTTTGATTTAGGTGTTCCAAATCCCTTTTCAAAAATTATGGTAGAAAATAAGTACACCGTTATCAATACAAAAGGAGAAGATTTAGATACCAATCAAACTGCTTTACGCGAAGAAAATTACGACGTATTTACAGGATTTGAAATTTTCGAACATTTATTAAATCCCTACACCATTTTAGAAAATGTAAAATGTGATAAAATTCTTATCTCTATTCCCTTACGTTTATGGTTTTCATCGGCATACCGAAGTAAAACAGACAAATGGGACAGGCATTATCACGAATTTGAAGATTGGCAATTGGATTGGTTATTAGAAAAAACAGGATTCCAAATTATAGATCGTGTTAAATTTACACATCCTGTTAAAAAAATTGGTTTTCGTCCTTTATTGAGATGGTTTACACCGAGATATTATTTGGTTTACGCAGAACGAAATCCCAAAATATAAATCCAAAATTCCAAGTTTCACAACATTTTAAGTTGGAATTTGGAATTTTCAAAAATTGGAATTTTCCACATGAAATACTACATTATCATTCCTGCATACAACGAAGAAGCATTTATGGCTTTAACGTTACAATCTTTGGTAGAACAAACTGTTTTGCCATCAAAAATTGTAGTGGTAAATGATAATTCTACTGATAGTACTGCTGAAATAGTAACTCAATTTTCTGAAAAATATCCGTTTATTACTTTAGTAAATAAAAAATCTGATGCCATTCATCTTCCTGGAAGTAAAGTGATTCAAGCATTTCAAGAAGGAGAAAAACACATTGACGACCTATACGATATTATTGTAAAAGTGGATGCCGATTTGATTTTTCCGAATAGTTATTTCGAAACCATTATAAAACATTTTCAATCTGATGCAACAATTGGAATGGTTGGCGGTTTCTGCTATATTGAAAAAAATGGCGATTGGATTTTAGAAAACTTAACCGATAAAGACCATATTAGAGGGGCTTTAAAAGCATATAGAAAAGAAACGTATAAGCAAATTGGCGGATTAAAACCTGCGATGGGTTGGGATACCGTGGACGAATTATTATGTAAATTTTACAATTGGAAAGTCGTTACTGATGAAAGTTTACACGTAAAGCACTTAAAACCAACCGGAGCCAGTTATACTAAAGCTGCAAGATATAAGCAAGGTGAAGCCTTTTACAGTTTAGGTTATGGATTTATTATAACAGCAGTTGCCTCTTTAAAATTAGCTTCAAGAAAAGGGAAACCTTTTTTATTTATCGATTATATTATAGGGTTTTGGAAAGCAAAATCTTCAGGAAAACCTTTATTTGTTACTCCAGAACAAGCCAAATGGATTAGAAAATACAGATGGAAAAAAATGAAAGAAAAGTTGTTTTAAACTATTAAAATAAAATTAAAACAGTATTTTTACTGAATACTAAAACAAATAAATCGTATCCTAATTAATGATGCTCATTAGATATTTATCGCAAATTGGTCGTTATTTCATAATGTTGAAAGAGGTGTTTAATCGTCCGGTAAAATGGTCTGTGATGAAACAACTTATCCTAAAAGAAATTGACGATTTGATTATTGATTCTTTGGGAATTGTTTGTTTTATTTCGTTTTTCGTAGGGGGCGTTGTGGCAATTCAAACGGCATTAAACTTAACCAATCCGTTAATACCAAAATACTTAATTGGTTTTGCTACACGACAATCAATTGTGTTAGAATTTGCTCCTACTTTTATTTCTATAATTATGGCAGGGAAAATGGGTTCGTTTATAACCTCAAGTATTGGTTCTATGCGCGTTACAGAGCAAATAGAAGCTTTAGAAGTTATGGGTGTAAACGCGCTAAATTATTTAGTTTTTCCAAAAATGATAGCGGCATTATTGTATCCTTTCGTCATTGGAATTGCCATGTTTTTAGGGATTTTTGGCGGTTATTTAGCAGGTGTTTATGGCAATTTTACTTCAAGTACCGATTTTATTATAGGACTTCAAAAAGAATTTATTCCTTTTCATATTGCCTATGCGTTTATAAAAACCTTAATGTTTGCCTTTTTATTAGCTACAATTCCTTCCTTTCACGGCTTTTATATGAAAGGTGGTGCGTTAGAAGTAGGTAAAGCCAGCACCGTTTCATTTGTTTGGACCTCGGTAGTAATTATTTTAATGAACTATATTTTAACTCAATTACTTTTAAGCTAATGATTGAAGTACATAACATTCAAAAAAGTTTTGGCGATCAAATGATACTAAAAGGAATTACTACTAGTTTTGAGGCGGGTAAAACTAGTTTGGTCATTGGTCAGAGTGGTTCTGGAAAAACGGTTTTTATAAAATCATTATTAGGCGTTCACGAAATTGATAGCGGATATATTTCGTTCGATAATCGTATTTATAAAGAATTAAATAAAGATGAAAAGCGAGATATTCGTACAGAAATTGGAATGGTTTTTCAAGGAAGTGCTTTATTTGATAGTATGACCGTTGAAGAAAATATTGGTTTCCCTTTAAAAATGTTTACTAATAAATCGCCTTCAGAAATTAAAGAACGAGTGAATTTTGTTATTGATAGAGTGAATTTGGTCAATGCCAATCATAAAAAACCATCAGAAATTTCTGGAGGAATGCAAAAACGCGTAGCTATTGCAAGAGCTATTGTAAATAATCCTAAATATTTATTTTGTGACGAACCAAACTCTGGTTTAGATCCAAAAACGGCAATTGTGATTGATAATTTAATTCAAGAAATCACAAAAGAATATAACATTACAACTGTGATTAATACGCATGATATGAATTCTGTAATGGAAATTGGAGAAAAAATTGTGTTTCTAAAAAACGGTTTATTAGAATGGGAAGGCTCTAACAAAGAAATTTTTAAAACCGATAACGCCGCTGTTACTGACTTTGTATACTCAAGTGAATTATTTAAACGTGTACGAAAAATGTATTTAGAAGATGATATTTAATTAGCCATTTTGGCAATTTTCAATTCGTCAATTATTCATTTACAACTGAAAAATTAAAAGCAGCTAAATCTTCCCAAAAAGTAGGATACGATTTTGATACTACCTCAGCATTTTCAATAAAAATCGGCACTATTAAAGCTAAAGGAGCAAAAGCCATAGCCATTCTATGATCTTGATAAGTAGAAATACTTACGTTGGGTTTTATATTTTCTGATTTTTCAAGAGTTAGTGAATCATTGGTAACTGAAATTATAGCACCCAATTTGGTTAATTCTATTTTTAAAGCTTCAAGTCGGTCTGTTTCTTTAATTTTCAGCGTGTGCAATCCTATTAAATTACAACTGATTCCTAATCCAAAACAAGTTACTGCAATAGTTTGAGCAATATCGGGTGACGATTGAAGATTGAAATTGAATGATTTTTGAAATTTAGTATTGACTTTTGAAATTGTTATTGAATTGTTGTCATTAAAAACCGTTTCTACTCCGAAATTTTTATAAATTTCTACTAATATCGCATCACCTTGTAAACTATTTGCTTTAAAACTTGATAAGGTAATTTGCGTACCAATTTCTGAAAGGGCAATAATTGAATACCAATAAGACGCTGAAGACCAATCAGATTCAATTGTGAATTGTGAATTGTGAATTGTGAATTGTGGCTTTACAATAATTCTATTTTCAATAAATGATGTTTTAACACCAATTTCATTTAATAACGCCAATGTCATTTTTATGTAAGAAACCGATGTGATTTCTCCTTCCAAAGTTACTTCCAATCCGTTTTCAAGTTTTGGTGCTATTAACAACAAAGCAGAAATATATTGGCTACTCACATTTGCTGGAAGTGAAACTTTGTTTTTTGTAAGTTTTTTTCCTTTGATTTTTAATGGCGGAAATCCTTCTTTTTGTAGATAAGAAATTTCCGCACCAAGCTCATTTAGTGCATCAACCAAAATTTTAATTGGTCTTTCTTTCATCCTTGAAGAACCTGAAAGTTGGACTTCAAATCCGTCTTGTGCAGCAAAGTAGGCAGTTAAAAATCGCATTGCTGTTCCGGCGTGATGAACGTCAATTAATGGTGAATGGTGAATGGTGAATGGTGAATGTAAAGCTTTTATCATTACTTCCGAATCATCGGAATTAGATGTGTTTTCTAAAGTTAAATTTGGGTATAAAGCTTGTAAAATTAATAATCTGTTGGTTTCTGATTTGGAACCCGTCAACTTAAATTGTGAATTGTGAATTGTGAATTGTGAATGTAACAATAGGTTCATTTTTTTCCTATTTTTTGTTTAGTTGTAATAATAATTGAAGCTAAAATCTTATTAATTTCAATTATGTCTGATTTCAAAGATTGAAATTGAGTTATACTTAAATAATCAGATTGATATAATAATTCTAACCAATAATCAGATTCATTTGCTTCTTTTTGAGCTATTGCTAATTTATGTATAAAATCTTTGCTTACTTTCTGCTTGTTCAGATTCTCGAACCATAGCGCCAATTGAGGTGCCGCTTCTTAAAAGTTGTTTACTCAGTACGAATTCTTTCTTATCTTGATTCAAAAATTGATATAATTTAACAACTCGTAATGCAAAACTAAATGATTTAGACTTAATTATATTTTCACTCATTCTTTTCTTTTGAATTATTTATATCATTCACAATTTACAATTTACCATTCACCATTATTTAAGTTTTTCATTATTTTGATGGCGGTCGTGATCTCTATTGGTTTTTAAGTCGAGTTTTTTGTCGAAAGCGTCTTGCAAATTAATTCCGGTTTGATTAGCCAAACACAAAACAACAAACACGACATCTGCTAATTCTTCCCCTAAATCTTTATTTTTATCCGATTCTTTTTCGGATTGTTCTCCGTATCTTCTAGCGATAATTCGAGCTACTTCACCTACTTCTTCAGTAAGCTGAGCCATGTTGGTTAATTCATTAAAATAACGAACACCGTGGTTTTTTATCCAATTATCAACGTCAAGTTGTGCCTTATTTATGTCCATTTTACTTCTTTTTTTTGTGATTTTGATACATATTAAACAAAGCCAACATAAGTCCGAAACTACATGCTGTTAGTAAGGTTTTTTCGATAGTTAAATCGTTTAAAAAAAAGAGCAAAACGCCAAAAATCGTACTATGAAGTATGAATTTAGGTAAAAATTCTATCAAAATGTTTTTCATACTATTCTTTGTTTTTTGAATCAATAATAATAGTTACTGGTCCGTCATTCACTAACGCTACTTTCATATCGGCTCCAAATTGTCCTGTTTGGATTTTTTTTCCTAATTCCAACTCTAAAAGTTGTATAAATTTCTCATACATTGGAATAGCAATATCTGGTTTTGCCGCCTTTATATAACTTGGTCTGTTTCCTTTTTTGGTTAACGCGTGAAGCGTGAATTGACTTACAACAATAATTTCGCCATCAATATCTTTAACAGAAAGATTCATTACATTATTTGCATCTCCGAAAATACGAAGATATACAATTTTAGAAACCAACCAAGTAATGTCTTCCAAATTGTCTTCTGATTCAATTCCTACTAAAATTAGAAGTCCTTGATTTATTTGAGCTACTTTTTGTGAATCAATAGTAACGGAAGCTTCGGAAACTCTTTGAATAACTACTTTCATTATAATTGTGAATTATAAATTATTTTCTCGTTTCATCGCTGGCAATTCGGTCTTCTCCGTAAATGTCATTTCGGTATTGTTCTTCGTCGCCTTCTAAAATTTTCAAATAACTTTGATACCTGCTCCAAGTAATTTTATCTTCATCGAGTGCTTTTTTTACAGCACAATGTGGCTCTTCTTTATGTAGGCAATTGTTGAATTTACATGCTTCTTTTAAAGCAAAAAGTTCTGGAAAGTAATCCGAAACTTCTTGTTTTTCCATATCTACCATTCCAAAACCTCTAATTCCAGGCGTGTCAATAATTCTAATATTATTTGACAAATCAAACATCTCAGCAAATGTCGTGGTATGTTGTCCTTGCGCGTGGGAATTAGATATTTCTTTAGTTTTCAATTTTAAGGTAGGTTCAATTGCATTAACTAAAGTTGATTTTCCTACACCAGAATGTCCAGAAAACATAGACACTTTTCCTTTCATAATATCCATTAATTCTGCAACGCCTTTATTATCGGTGGCGGAAACACGCAAACATTTATACCCAATTTCAGTGTAAATATGTTGTAAATACAATTGTTCGTTTAAAGTAGCTTCGTCAAATGTATCTATTTTATTGAAAATTAATATCGCTTCAATGCCATACGCCTTTGCAGTAACCAAAAATCTATCAATAAAACTTGTAGTGGTTGTAGGATTATTGATGGTTACAATTAGAAAGCCAATATCAATATTTGAGGCAATTATATGTGTTTGCTTAGATAAATTTACCGATTTACGTACGATATAATTTTTTCTATCGTGAATAGTAGTTATAATTCCGTTTACTTCATCAACAGTTTCATCTAAATCAAAGTCTACCACATCGCCTACCGCAATAGGATTGGTACTTTTAATACCTTTCATACGGAATTTACCTTTGATACGACAATTATAAAATTGGTCATCATTAGATTTTACGTAATACCAACTTCCGGTAGATTTATAAACGGTTCCTGTCATTTTTAAGTTTAATTTACGATAATTAATTTTGGACAATCGTAACTCACAACAAAGATAACATTTCTTATAAAAAAGGGAGAAAAAAACCCAAGAAGTTAATTTCTTGGGCTTTAATAAAATTATAAAGTCATTCTTCCTAATCTGTCTTGAGATTTTCTTGATGCGTAAATAATGAACTCTTTGTTGTTTTTTCTGTAAAAAACACCTGGTCTAATTACCAATTCGTTTTTAATTACTTCTTCTGGATCTTTTCTTGTAATTTTTCCAGTAGTATCAAATTGAAAAAGTGTTGGAACTGCATTATTATAGTTACCTAATGTTTTTATTTCATCCATATCGGTAATTCCTTTGTTCTTTTTATTATCGTTAAAAAGAATATTTAATTGTCCATCACTATAAATTGGAATTGCACTTAAATATTCTGGGCCTTTACCCATTACACCTAGTTGGAATGAAATACCAATAGCTACATTAAAATTACCTCCACCTGACATTCCAAACATGCTTAATGAAGCGACTGTTGCTGTTGCATTTTGGTCTTTAGCTACTACATTACTCCATTCTAAAGAACCATCTGGTTTTAATGAAGTAACAATCATTTCATTTGTGTAATAAGTAATTGGAGTTAAACCTAATGGCCCAATTCCTTGTGTTTGTCCTACGTAAATGAATCTTTCTTCAGACAAAACTATCAAACCACCATCATTTTTTTCAATAATTGTATGAATTTTATAATATGGCTTTACGTCTTTTCCTTTTTTAGCTTTTCTTTCTCCTAATAATTTAACTTTAGTTGCATAATCAAACTCATTAAATTTAAGATTATCATTAGCATTTGTATTAATGTTAACTGTTGCGTTATAAACTCCTTTTAATTCTTTATTCGCTTTACCATTTGCTCTTACACTTGAGTAAAAACCAACTAATTGAACTTTATCATTAAGAGTAGAAATCATAGAACAATTGATAATTTCTTTATCTTTAAATTGAATATCAATTACTTCTTTTTTATAACCATTTCCTTTTTTAAATGCTAATACTTGGAATTTTTCAATTTGCTCTTTCTTTTTGCTATCTCTATAACTTTCATTAATAACTAAAAACGCATCATCTCTATAGTTAACATCAAAATCAGAAATTGTAAATTCGAAATCTTTTTTATTGTCATCAAAAGAAACTTTTTCAGTATTTGCAAATAATTGGGTTAAATTTGCATCAAATAATTTTAAATCATATTTAAAAGCATCTTCTTTTCCAAAAAGTGACGCATGCATTGCTAATAATTTTGTTTGATCGGCTGATGTTTTGAAATAAAAGTCGCCCCTCCTTGCACTTTTTTCAACAATCGCTTCAAACATAGGAATCATAGTTGAGCTCAATTTTCCATCTTCAGAAAATTCTATACCAACTAATTTAAATATTTTCTCTTTTCTTTGATATACACTTCCTATAACATATAATTTACCGTTAAATAAAATCATTTCTTCAAATTCTACATCTTTATCCTTAACTTCTGGTAAAACAATTGGTCTATTAGAAATTAGCTTCATTTCTTTCGAAGTAAATATCTTTAAAAAATATTCTTTTCCTTTTAATCCAAGTGCATAAACTTTGTTATTAGCCTCACCAATAATTTTTACAATTTTTCCTTTTTCATCGGTAATTTCTTCACCATAGGTTAACTTTAAATTCTCAATATTATACTGAGCAACAGATAGATTAACACCTACAAAAACTACCATCAAGATAGTAAATAATAATTTTTTCATAAATACTTTTTGTTACGTTTAAATTCGAGTGCAAAACTACTATTTAATTTGTATGCAAAAAGTTATTTATTAATTATCTTTTCCTGATGCGCAATACTTTCTTGATGAATGGCTTTGTAAATTTTCAATACAAAATCCTCGTTTAATCCTTTGTTTTCTCCGTCTAAAATCATTCTTCCTAAAATTTCATTCCAACGTTTGTTTTGCAAAATGGCTACGTTTTTATCTTTTTTAAGTTGTCCGATTTTTTCTGCTAACTTCATCCGTTTTCCTAAAATCTCAATTAGTTTCGTGTCTAATTCATCAATATAGGCGCGTTGTAAAGCCATTTCTTTGTTCCATTCTGCATTTTCATCGGTTTCTTTTCTCATTTTCAAATCGACGAAAATTTGTTTCAATGCTGCTGGTGTTACTTGTTGGGCAGCATCACTCCAAGCGTTATTTGGATCGATATGGGTCTCAATAATTAAGCCGTCATAATTTAAATCTAAAGCTTGCTGCGCTACTTCTTGAATCATATCTCGTTCACCGGTAATGTGCGATGGGTCACAAATTAATGGCAAATAAGGGAATCTATTTTGCATATCAATTGCTATTTGCCATTCTGGATTGTTTCTATATTTCGTTTTTTCATAGGTAGAAAATCCTCTATGAATCACTCCTAAATTTTTAATCCCAACTTGATATAAACGTTCCAATCCGCCAATCCATAAAGATAAATCTGGATTCACAGGATTTTTTAGCAACACAATTTTATCTGTGTTTTTTAATGCATCTGCAATTTCTTGAACTGCAAACGGATTCACGGTGGTTCTTGCACCAATCCAAAGGACATCAATATCATATTGTAAGGCTAATTTTACATGATTGGCATTGGCCACTTCTATTGCCATCAACAAACCTGTTTCTGCTTTGGCTTTCTGAAGCCATTTTAGACCAATTTCACCTACGCCTTCAAATCCACCAGGTCGTGTTCTAGGCTTCCAAATTCCAGCACGAAAAATAGAAACATCCGAATTTTTTAGTTCGTGAGCAATTTTTAAAACTTGTTCTTCCGTTTCTGCACTACACGGCCCGGCTATGACTAAAGGATGATTTAATTTTAAATCTACCAACCATTGTTTATGTTCTTTTGTGATTTCCATTTTTTTTGAATAAAAAATCCCGAAAAAATCGGGATTTATTAATTTATATACTTTAATATAACGGATTGGTTATATAATTTAGTGGCGATTTTTATACTATTACAAATATATAAAATATTTAATAACTTAAACTTACCAAACCATTATCTTGAACGATAATTTGACCTGTTATCCCATTCGAACTCTCAGTTAAAAGAAAACAAGCAGTTTGAGACACATCAACTGGATTTAAAATTCGTTTTAATGGATGTTTTGCAATCATATTTTCTCTAATCTGGTCTGAACGTAAAATTCCAGCAGCTAAAGGAGTATCAATTAGCGATGGTGCAATGGCATTGACTCTTATTTTTGGTGCAAATTCGGCAGCCAAACTTTTTACTAAACCTTCAACAGCACCTTTTGCAGCGGCAATACTTGCATGATACGGCATCCCTGATTGAACCGCTACTGTACTAAAGAAAACCACACTGGCTTGTTCTGATTTTTTTAACGCAGGTAAATAGTGTTGAAACGCTTTTAAAGCACCAAAAAAATTCACATTTAAATCTGAATTAAAATCTTCTAAACTTAAACGATTAAACGGTTTCAAATTAATACTTCCTAAGCAATATACCAAACCATCGATAGATTCAACAGTTGGCAAGTTATCCGTTAAAGCATCTAATTGATGCCAATTTCCATTAAATTCATAAGTAGGTTCGGAACGAGAAATCACGTGACAAAAATTACCTTTTTGCGATAACTCTTTTACAATTTGTTCGCCAACTCCTTTACTTCCTCCAATTATAATGTAGTTTTTCATCTTAGTCGTTTTAATTTAAATATTTTTTAAAATCGTTAATTTTAACTTTTGCTTTGATGTCAAACATTAAACTATATAAACCAAAAAATGTTCGGTTTACATAGATAAAATGTTTTGATCCTCGATTTCCATTCATTTTACGTAGCGTTTTATCACTTGCAAATTTTTCACTTAATGCCGCAATTTGAGCTTGAAACTCAGGCTGAGCAAAATCAAATATTTCTGCTTGAATTGGTTGTGTAAACACACTTAATAATTCGTGAAACATATCAGTAAAAAAGGCTAACTCTTTCGGAGAATCTGTTGTTTTTAGAATTTCTAATTCGAATAATTTTTTTGTGAAATAGTCCATATCCTTCAATGAATCTGGTGTAGACACTTCAAAATACGGCACATAAAAATCATTCGGAATTTCCTTCATACAACCAAAATCAATCGCAATTAAGTTATCGTTTTTATCTACTAAAAAATTACCTGGATGCGGATCAGCGTGAAATTTTTTCAACTGATGAATTTGATACATATAGAAATTCCATAACGTTTGCCCTACTTTATCACGTTGTTCTTGAGAGGCATTACTCGAACAAAATTCAGATAAATGAATCCCATTCATCCAATCCATTGTGATAATTTTGTCAGAAGAATATTCTGGGTAATAGTTGGGAAATAATAAATTATCAATTTTCTCACAATCAATAATTACTGCCATCGATTGAGATATTTCCAATTTATAATCCGTTTCTTCCGTTAGTTTGTCTTCTACTTCTTGAAAATATTCATCTGAAGTTCCTTGCAAATTGAACATTCTAACCGCAATTGGTTTTACTAAAGCAATATCGGATCCGATACTTTCTCGAATACCAGGATATTGAATTTTCACAGCTAATTCTTTCCCATTTTTAGTTGCTTTATGAACTTGTCCAATACTTGCTGCGTTAATGGAATCTGGAGAAAAGGTATCAAATAATTCTTCAGGATATTGTTTAAAATACGTTTTAAATGTTTTTCGAACTAATGGCGCTGATAATGGCGGTACAGAAAATTGCGACAACGAAAACTTATCTAAATAAGATTGTGGCAACAGGTTTTTTTCCATGCTGAGCATCTGTGCTACTTTTAACGCACTTCCCTTTAATTCCTTTAACCCATCGTAAATATCAGATGCATTGCTTTCGTGTAATTTATCTTTAGTTAAAGACGGATTTACGACTTTTTCACCATAATATTTTAAGTAATTTCCTCCAACTTTCACTCCAGTGGTAACTAATTTTGTTACACGCTGCATTTTTCCTGTTGGAATACTATCTATTTTTTTCATTGTTTTTTGTTGTATTTATGATTTTGAAAACATGCCATTCATTTGTTCTTTCCACAAAAATTTTCCGAAATCAATGATACTTTGGGTTGGAATATTATATGCCAAATCAAAACTCGCTTTTACTGATTTTTCAATAAAAACATCGGTTTTTTCAAAATTGGAAGATTCGTCGTTCATCCAAAAATTGAAGATGGATAAAAATTGCAACCAAGATGCTTCTTGCAATACTTTATCTTGAATTTTTACTACTGATTCTTGATCAATTTTAATTGGCTTTTCTAAAATAGTTAAAGCATAATCCAAATATACTTCACGAAGTTTAGACAACTTTCCTAAATTTTTCATTGGATTTTTATCTTGCTTTAATAAATAAATAACAAAACTTCTATTTGCCGTTGCCATTTCGAAAAATGTAAAATAAAAAGCAGATAATTTATTAGCACTATCGTAGGATTGATATCCTTCATTTTTTTCAAGTAACTCTAATGTATAAGCAAACATCGAAACAAAATAGTTTTTTTCTAACAATTCAAATGAAGCAAAATAGCGATAAAAATCACTTTCATCCATATTGTTTAACTTAGCAAATTCATAAACCGAATTTGGTTTTTTTGCGTTTGTTAAACAAAAATCTGTGTATGCAGAAACAATTACATCCTCAGTAATTACTTTCTTTTTTTTTGGTGCTGCCATAGTATTTTATTTTTGTTGAACAAATTTACAAAAAAATTAAACAATAAAAACCATATTAACTTAAATTTATCTATTAAAGTATTGCTTTTATTTATTATTTTTGTTGAAAACAAGAATATGTCAATTGAAGTAAATAACATAACTAAAACTTACGGGACACAAAAAGCGTTAGATAACGTTAGTTTTTCTGTAAAAAAAGGCGAAATAGTAGGTTTTTTAGGTCCAAACGGTGCTGGAAAATCGACATTAATGAAAATATTGACTACTTATTTAACAGCAGATGAAGGTGAAGCCACCGTAAATGGTTTTGATGTGACTTCTGCTCAAAAAAGCGTGCAACAATCGGTTGGTTATTTACCAGAACACAATCCGTTATATTTAGATTTATATGTGCGTGAATATTTAGAATTTAGCGCTGATGTACATAAAACAGCTATATCTCGTATTCAAGAAGTAATTGAATTGACTGGCTTAACTCCAGAATGTCACAAAAAAATTGGCGAACTTTCTAAAGGATTTCGTCAGCGTGTAGGATTGGCTACAGCTTTACTTCACAATCCAGATGTTTTGATTTTAGATGAACCTACAACCGGTTTAGACCCGAATCAATTGGTGGAAATTAGAGAATTAATAAAAAATATTGGAAAAGATAAAACCGTGTTTTTATCTACACATATTATGCAGGAAGTGGAAGCTATTTGCAATAGAATTATCATTATCCATAAAGGAAAAATTGTAGAAGATGCACAACTTGCTGATTTAGGTAAGAATTTAGAAAAAGTGTTTAGAGAAAAAACTAAAACTTAATTCATTATCAAATGTCCTGAAAACAATTGCTCCACATTTATAATTGGTGGGTTATTTTTCAGAATCACATTTCCAGTATTTAAAATTTTTCCTGAAATGGATTGAATGGGTTTTAGAATCATATCATTAGAACCCCGTTGAAATATTTTTATGTTTTGACAACTGAAATTTTCTCCATAAAATTTACCCGTACCAAAATAGAAATTACATAATAATTCCGCAGTATTTCCTGAAATTGTAAAATTAGACACGTGATTCGATTCAATTACGGTTTGTGCATTATTTATATTAAAATAGAAATCACCAGTACCGGCTTCAGCTTCATTTAAAGCAAATAATCTCAGAATTGGATAGGTTAACGTTCCATCAGAATAAATATCTTGTTCGGTTTTACTATGAATTTCAGTAATATTTGGTGCGGTTACATAAATAGTTGCTGCTTTGAAATCTCTGGTCCAATTGCAAGTGGAATTATCTTTAATATCTAAAAAATCACCTTGTTTATTGACTTCAATATTATCGATTATATTTGTACCCGATTGTATGGTTACTTTAAAATCTAGTCCTTCTTTTACCACCAAAGAAATTCCTGAATGCACGCGAATTTTATCGAAATCAGAAATAGCAATTTCTTTAGTTACTGGATTTCCTGCATTTTTTATACAATCTTCAGAGATACCACAGCTTGAAAGAATGAGAACAAAAACAACAAGTACATATTTTTTCATCATAATCTAATTCCTAAAGTTAATTCTGCCGCTTCTGCTTTTGCTTTATGCGTTTTTAAACCAATTCCTGTAAATATATTTTTATTGATATAATATTTTAACGCCAATCGCTGATAAATATCAATATCATATTTAAAAGGTTTGTACACATAATACCCAAATTGCGTTTCAATGGATAGTTTATTAATAAATAATTCGTGCCCCACAAAAACACCAATTCTTTTATAATCCGTATTTGGGTCTATTGGTTTTTTATCTGGAAAGGCAACAGAAGAAAATTGAATATAATCTTTTAAATATCTTGAAAAAAACACATCTGTTCCTAATTGAATAGCACTTTTTCTGTTAAATCGCTTGTCCGCATATAAACCAATGTGATAAAACTGACGCTGACCAATTCCTACCACGGGTGCTTCTGAAATTCCTGTACGGAAGGCCAAATTGTATTTAATTTTTTCTACATACGATTTTGTGTTTGGTAAACTATCTTTTATTATTGGTTTGTCTTTATCAAAATTATAATTCAATCCAAAATTAAAGGAATAACTATTTATGCCACTATTTGGTGCTTTAAATCGGGCATTCGAAAAATGGGTAAGCATAAACCCTGTTTGGAAACCAATTGGTCCAAGAAGGTTTTGCTTTTGATATTGTAATAAAATGTAATTGTTGTCTAAAAACTTTGAACCAAAAGCGTTGTTTTTATTATTGGTTTCTTTATCGTATGGATTTGTTGTAAACCCAATTCCTTGTGAAACTCGGAACAGCAACTGCCTTTTTAAAAAGTAAAAATTATAATGTAACCCAATCGCATAATTTTTACCTAAATAATTGTTTTTGAAATCGATAGCCTGAAAAGAAATTCCATAATCTGGATAACCATAGACTTGTTGCCATTCTTTTTTACCCGATGATTTTTTATTGATACTTACCAAAAATCCATTCGGATGTCCGGTAGCCAAATGGCTAACTTCTTGTGTATGTTTAAAAATATTTCCATAAAACCCTTGAACATCTATATAATAGGCGTCCGATTGATTTTGTGAAAACGAAATTCCAAAAATGAATAAAAGTAAAAATTGCTTCATAAAAATATTTAAACAAATATAGTTTATGATGCGCAAATAAAAACAAAATTAAAATTAAAATATTTGACTGGCAATGGCTTTGATGTTCTCAGCTTTACCCATAGAGTAATAATGAAGCACTGGTATTCCTGCCGCAACGAGTTCCTTACTTTGTTGCGTACACCATTCAATACCAATTTGTTTTACCGCATCATTATCTTTAGCTTTCACTACCGACATAATTAAATCATCTGGTAATTCGATGCTAAATCGATGTGGAATTAAATTTAATTGTTTTTTAGTAGAAATGGGTTTTAAACCTGGTATGATTGGAACAATAATTCCAGCCGCTCTGCACTTCGCAACAAATTCGAAAAATTTCTGGTTATCAAAAAACATCTGAGTGATGATGTATTCCGCACCGTTTTTAATCTTTTGTTTTAAGAAATGAATATCGCTGTCTAAACTTGGTGCTTCCATATGTTTTTCGGGATATCCTGCAACACCGATACAAAAATCAGTTTTAGATGAATTTTGCAAATCGGCGTCTAAATAAATCCCGTTATTTAAATCATGAATTTGCGAAACCAATTCAGAGGCATAAGCGTGACCTTCTTTTTCTGGTTTAAAATAAATTTCACTTTTTACCGCATCGCCACGAAGTGCCACAACATTATCGATTCCTAAAAAATCTAAATCAATAAGTAAATTTTCGGTATCTTCTTTCGTAAAACCACCACATAAAATATGCGGAATGGCATCTACATTGTATTTGTTCTGAATTCCTGCACAAATCCCAACAGTTCCTGGTCGTTTTTTTACAATTTTCTTTTGCAATAATCCATTGGGCAATTCTTTGAATTCATATTCTTCACGATGATAGGTAACATCAATAAATGGCGGATTAAATTCCATTAACGGATCAATACTATCAAAAATAGATTGAATATTTTGACCTTTCAATGGCGGTAAAATTTCAAAAGAAAATAAAGGTTTTCCGTTGGCTTTTTCAATGTGTTGTGTTACTTTCATTTTTTTAGTGTTTGGGGTTTGGGTTTGGGTTATAGGTAAAACATATACTTACTACCCTATACCCAATACCTCATATTACTCTGCTATATTAGGCGCTAACCATTTGGTGGCTGTTTCTATGGATATATTTCGTCTTTTTGCGTAATCTGCTACTTGGTCTTTTTTTATTTTTCCTAATCCAAAATACTTACTTTCTGGATGAGCAAAATAATATCCTGACACGGAAGAAGCGGGCCACATTGCCATACTTTCAGTTAATTTCACACCAATATTTTCCTCCACTTTTAAAATATCCCAAATAGTTGGCTTTTCTAAATGGTCTGGACAAGCTGGATAACCGGGTGCTGGACGAATTCCTTTATAATTTTCTTTAATTAATTCTTGATTTGAAAGTTGTTCATCAGAAGCATAACCCCAAATTTCTTTTCTAACTTTTAAATGTAAATATTCAGCGAAAGCTTCTGCAAATCTATCGCCTAAAGCTTTGGTTAAAATGGCATTATAATCGTCTAATTGATTTTCAAATTCTGTTGCTTTCTCATCTACGCCAAAACCAGTGGTTACACAAAAACAACCGATATAATCTTGTTTATTTGTTTCTTTTGGTGCAATAAAATCGGCCAAAGCGATGTTAGGCGCACCAACTGTTTTTTGCGATTGTTGTCTTAATGATAAAAAGGTGTTGGGTGTTGGGTGTTGGGCTAAAGATTCTGAATATACTTCAATATCATCATCATTTATGGTGTTGGCGGGAAAAATTCCCAAAATTCCTTTTGCTGTAAACCATTTTTCAGAGACAATTTTTGATAACATATTTTGTGCATCATTAAACAAATCTGATGCTTGTTCGCCCACTACCTCATCAGTTAAAATAGCAGGATATTTTCCGTATAATTCCCAAGATTGAAAAAACGGTGTCCAATCGATAAAATCGACTAAATCTGATAATGCTACTTCAACTGTTTTTGTCCCAATAAAATTAGGTTTTATAGCTTCGTAATTGTTCCAATCTATCTTAAATTTGTTCTTACGGGCTTCTTCAATCGTTAAAAAATTTTTCTCCCTTGCTCTATTTAAATAACCATCTCGTAACGTGTCATATTCTTTACGTACTGCTATTGAAAAATCGGTTTTTGTTTCTGTATTTAATAAATTAGAAGCCACGGTTACCGCTCTTGATGCATCATTAACGTGCACTACAGTTGCAGCATATTCAGGAGCAATTTTAACAGCTGTATGCGCGCGTGAAGTGGTGGCGCCTCCAATCATTATTGGGATTTTGATGTTCAACTTATCCATTTCTTTGGCCAAATACACCATTTCGTCTAATGAAGGTGTAATTAATCCACTTAACCCGATAATATCTACGTTTTCTTTTATGGCGGCAGCAATAATTTTTTCTGGCGGCACCATCACTCCTAAATCAATAATTTCAAAATTATTACAGGCTAAAACTACTGAAACAATATTTTTTCCAATGTCGTGTACATCACCTTTAACCGTTGCCATCAGCACTTTTCCAGCGGAAGACGAAGCGGTTGCATCTTTTTCAGCTTCAATAAACGGTAATAAATAAGCTACCGCTTTTTTCATTACTCGGGCTGATTTTACTACTTGAGGTAAAAACATCTTTCCGCTTCCAAATAAATCGCCAACTACATTCATACCATTCATTAAGCTGACTTCAATTACTTCAATAGCTTTATTGGCACTTAATCGGGCTTCTTCAACATCAATTTCTATAAATTCGTCTATACCTTTTACTAAAGAATGGGTTAATCGTTCCTGAATAGAATCTTTTCGCCATTCGGCAATAACTTTTTCGTTTAACTTGAAATCGCCTTTAAAACTTTCGGCCAAATCTAATAAACGTTCTGTAGCATCTTCTCTTCTATTTAACAACACATCTTCCACGTGTTCTAATAAAACAGGATCAATCTCGTCATAAATTTCTAACATTTCTGGATTAACAATCCCCATTGTCATTCCGTTTTGAATGGCGTGATATAAAAATGCAGAGTGCATCGCTTCACGTACCTTATCATTTCCACGAAAGGAGAATGAAACATTACTTACACCTCCGGAAACATTCGCAAAAGGTAAATTTTCACGAATCCACTTTGTGGCTTGGAAAAAATCTAATGCGTTTAATTTATGCTCGTCCATTCCAGTTGCTACTGGAAAAATATTGGGATCGAAAATGATGTTTTCGGCAGGAAAACCAACTTGGTTTACTAAAATATCGTAACTTCTTTTACAAATTTCAATTCTTCTTTGGTAATTATCTGCTTGTCCGACTTCATCAAAAGCCATTACAATTACTGCCGCACCATATCGTTTGATTAACTTGGCGTGATGTATAAAAACCGCTTCGCCTTCTTTTAGAGAAATTGAATTTACAACCGCTTTTCCTTGTACGACTTTTAAACCTGCTTCAATAATTTCCCATTTCGAACTATCAATCATTACTGGAACACGAGCGATATCAGGTTCAGCAGCAATTAAATTTAGAAATTTTGTCATAGCATAAACGCCATCTAACATTCCTTCATCCATATTAATGTCGATAATTTGAGCGCCGCCTTCTACTTGCTCACGAGCAATTGAAAGTGCTTCGTCGTATTTTTCTTCTTTTATTAATCGAAGAAATTTACGGGAACCTGTAACATTGGTTCGTTCACCTACATTAACGAAAATAGAATCTTCGTTAATAAAGAGTGGTTCTAAACCTGAAAGTTGTAAATTTATTTTATTTTTTTTTGACATTTTATTTTATAATCTGGCAGGCTAACCTTAAAGAATACTGCTTATTTTTTTATAATTTTCTTTTACTTCTTTCCAAAAGATTTTACTTTTAGAAACGTATTTTTTTATTTTGATTATGCTGTTTTTCATTTTTGCTTTATTAAAATTCATTTAGAATAGTAAAATGCTAAATGACTGTTTTATTCTGATTTTCTTGGCTTAAACTCTGCGGCAACTTCTGCAATTAATTTAATGTGTTCTGGAGTGGTACCGCAGCAACCTCCAATTATATTTATTAAATTGTCTTGTAAATAGTCCCGAATTAAGGCCTGCATTTCCATAGGTGTTTGATCGTATTCTCCAAAAGCATTTGGCAAACCAGCATTTGGATGTGCCGAAATGTTTACTTGCGTATGTTGTGCCAAACGTTTTAAATAAGGTTTTAACTGATCGGCTCCTAAAGCACAATTAAATCCAACACTTAACAAAGGAATATGCTGAATAGAAATTAGGAAAGCTTCTACCGTTTGTCCAGATAAAGTTCTTCCAGAAGCATCTGTTATGGTTCCTGAAACCATAATTGGAATATCCATATTTCTTTCTTCTTTGACTTCTTCAATTGCAAAAAGTGCGGCCTTTGCGTTTAATGTATCGAAAATAGTTTCTACTAAAAGCATATTCGAGCCACCATCAATTAAAGCTTCGACTTGTTGTTTGTATGCGATTCGTAAATCGTCAAAAGTTACAGCACGATAGCCCGGATCATTAACATCTGGTGACATTGAAGCCGTTCTGTTTGTTGGCCCGATGGAACCTGCTACAAATCGAGGCTTATCTGTAAATTCATCAGCCACTTCTCTTGCAATTTTTGCGGACTGGTAATTTAATTCGTACACCAAATCTTCCATATGATAATCGGCCATACCGATAGTCGTTCCAGAAAACGTATTGGTTTCTACAATATCAGCTCCCGCTTGAAAATACAAACGGTGCACTTGTTTTACTGCTTCGGGTTGTGTGATTGAAAGTAAATCATTGTTCCCTTTTAACGGATGTGGAAAATCTTTGAAGCGTTCGCCACGAAAATCTTCTTCTTCAAATTTATTGCGTTGCAACATTGTACCCATAGCACCATCCAGCACTAAAATTCTTTCTTTAATGGCTTGATGAATACTGATTTTAGCTTCTTCCGTTGATTTTGAGATATTATTTAACATTTTTAATGATATTATATTTTTTAATAAACCTGACAATTTCTAAAAAATGAAAGTGTAAGAATCTAAACTTAAAATTGATATTCACGAAAAATGTAAAATTTTCTAGTTATCTGTTTCCGACAAAAAATCGGAATAGAATGTAGCACCTTCTACAAGTGTAGGGTTGCTAAGGTTTCAAAGGGTCTACTCCCTCCACCTTTCGTGATAACAATCAGTATGTTTATGAACAGCACAAAGGTAATAAAAAAAGTTAAAAAAGAAATATTTTCTAATATTTAATATTTTTATTGAAAAATTTAGTTTATTTTTCAATAAATAAAACAATTTAATGAAAATTTATCTATAAACATGATTTTAAATTGAAAATAAAATTTAAATTACAATTTATGATTTAAATATCAAATTGATTTTATAACTTTGCACCAGAATTAAAGAGGAAAAATTTGAACTGATTGCAACCTCGTAAAAAAATGCTAAAGCAGAAACTTCCCTACTTTAGTATTTCCTTGCAATTTTTTCGTTAATTAGTATATATTTATTTTTATAATTATGGCATATTTATTTACGTCGGAATCTGTGAGCGAAGGACATCCAGATAAAATTGCAGATCAAATTAGTGATGCATTAATTGATAATTTTTTAGCATTTGACCCATCATCTAAAGTGGCTTGTGAAACTTTAGTTACTACAGGACAAGTAATTTTAGCTGGTGAAGTAAAATCTAATACCTATTTAGACGTTCAATCTATTGCACGTGATGTAATTAGAAAGATTGGTTACACAAAAAGTGAATACATGTTTGAGGCCAACTCTTGTGGTGTTTTATCAGCAATTCATGATCAATCTGATGACATTAACAGAGGAGTGGATAGAGCTGCGGCTACAGATTTTGAATCGAAAGCGAATGCACAAGGTGCAGGTGACCAAGGAATTATGTTTGGTTATGCTTCAAACGAAACAGTTGATTTAATGCCATTAGCATTAGATTTAGCACACAAATTATTACAAGAATTAGCAGAATTAAGAAGGGAAAATTCAGCAATTACCTATTTACGTCCTGATGCAAAATCTCAAGTTACTTTAGAATATAACGACAACAATCAACCGGTAAGAATTGATTCTATCGTAGTTTCTACACAACATGATGATTTTGATGAAGAAACATCAATGCTTGCAAAAATTAAGAAAGATATTATTGACATCTTAATTCCAAGAATCTTGGCGAAATACCCTCAATATGCTCATTTATTTAATGATAAAATTGAATACCATATTAACCCAACAGGAAAGTTCGTAATTGGAGGACCTCATGGTGATACTGGTTTAACTGGTAGAAAAATTATTGTAGATACTTATGGTGGAAAAGGCGCTCATGGTGGTGGTGCTTTCTCAGGGAAAGATCCAAGTAAAGTAGACAGAAGTGCGGCTTATGCTGCGCGTCATATTGCTAAAAACTTGGTTGCTGCAGGTGTGGCTAGCGAGGTTTTGGTACAAGTTTCTTACGCCATTGGTGTGGCGAAACCTTGTAACATTTATGTAAACACTTACGGAACCGCTAAAAACGGTTTACTAGATTCTACAATTTCAGATAAAGTAGCACAATTGTTTGATTTAAGACCTTATGCTATTGAACAAAATTTAAAATTAAGAACGCCAATTTATAGCGAAACTGCTGCTTATGGACATATGGGACGTAAAAATGAAGTAGTAACAAAAACGTTTAAATCACCAGATGGTGTAGTAAAAACAATAGAAGTAGAATTATTTACATGGGAAAAATTAGACCGTGTATCAGATATTAAAACTGCTTTTGGAATTTAATATTTTCTAAAGCAAGAATAAAAACACCCGATTTTCAAATGAAAATCGGGTGTTTTATTTTTATCTAATGTCTTGATTTAAGATTAAATCGATATAAAGATTAATTTTATCTTTTAATTCTTTTCTATGTGAAATAAAATCTAAGAAACCGTGTTCTAATAAAAATTCAGAAGTTTGAAATCCTTCTGGTAAATCTTTTCCTGTGGTGTCTCTAACTACACGCGGACCTGCGAAAGCAATTAAAGCACCTGGTTCTGCAATATTAATATCTCCAAGCATGGCATAAGAAGCAGTTGTTCCACCTGTTGTAGGGTCAGTACATAATGAAATATAGGGTAATTGTGCCTCTGCTAGCTGAGCTAATTTTGAAGACGTTTTAGCCAATTGCATTAAAGATTGCGCGGCTTCCATCATACGAGCACCACCTGATTTAGAAATCATAACAAATGGCAATTTATTGTTGATCGCATAATTAATTCCTCTGGAAATTTTTTCACCAACAACAGCTCCCATTGAACCACCAATAAAAGCAAAATCCATACAACAAATCACTATGTCATTTCCTTTAGATTTTCCTACACCCGTTCTTACTGCGTCTTTTAGTTTGGTTTTTTCGGTAACTTCTTTTAAACGATCGCTATATTTTTTGGTATCTACAAATTTTAAAGAATCTACAGAAGTTAAATTAGCATCTAATTCTTTAAACTCATTATCATCAAATAAAATTCTAAAATATTCTGCACTACCAATTCTTACATGATAATCGTCTTCTGGGCTCACCCATAAATTTCTTTCTAATTCATCTGAATCTACAATTTTTCCTGTTGGCGATTTGTACCACAATCCTTTTGGTACATCTTTCTTGTCTTCAGTTGCCGTTGTAATTCCTTTTTCTTTTCTTTTAAACCAAGCCATAATTTTAATGTATAATGGACAATTGAAAATTGACAATCCAAATAATTATCAATTATCAATTATCAATTGTTAATTATAATGTATTCACGTTATTTAAATCGGCGAAAGCCTGTTCTAATCTTGTATTGAAAGTAACTTCTCCTTCACGAATCCATTTTCTTGGGTCGTAATATTTTTTATTTGGACTATCGCTTCCTTCTGGACTACCAATTTGTGTTTTTAAATAGTCGATTTTAGATGTCATGTAATCTCTAATTCCTTCCGTAAAAGCAAATTGTAAATCAGTATCGATGTTCATTTTAATTACACCATATGAAATGGCTTCTCTAATTTCTTCAATTGTAGAACCTGAACCACCGTGGAAAACGAAATCAACTGGATTAGCTCCTGTGTTGAATTTATTTTGAACATATTCTTGAGAATTTTTTAAAATTTTTGGAGTTAATTTTACGTTTCCTGGTTTATACACCCCGTGAACATTTCCAAAAGAAGCCGCAATCGTAAAACGTGGACTAATTTTCATTAACTCTTCATAGGCATAAGAAACTTCTTCTGGTTGAGTGTATAATTTAGAACTATCCACATCTGAATTGTCTACACCATCTTCTTCACCACCTGTAATTCCAAGTTCAATTTCTAATGTCATATCCATTTGACTCATTCTTGCTAAATATTGCTTGCAAAGTTCAATGTTTTCTTCAATTGGTTCTTCAGATAAATCAATCATATGAGAAGAATATAATGGTTTTCCTGTTTCTGCATAGTGTTTTTCAGATGCATCCAACAAACCATCAATCCAAGGTAATAACTTTTTGGCGCAATGATCAGTATGTAAAATTACGGTTGCACCATAAGCTTCAGCTAAAGTATGTACGTGTTTTGCACCAGCAATAGAACCTAAAATAGCTGCTTTTTCATCAACATTTGACATTCCTTTTCCAGCATTAAATTGACCGCCTCCGTTTGAAAACTGAATAATTACTGGCGCATTTAATTTTGCTGCTGTTTCTAAAACACCGTTAATTGTACTACTTCCTGTAACGTTAACAGCTGGTAAAGCAAATCCTTTTTCTTTCGCGTAATTAAAAATTTCTTGAACTTGACTTCCAGTGGCCACTCCAGGTTTGATATTATGACTCATACGTTTTTATTTATTGATAATTTAATTATGTTATTATTTGAAGTTACAAAAGTAACAATTTTATTAATTTTAAAAAGGATAATTGATACCTATATTAAAAACTGTTTTAGAAAGGTTCATATCTTTCAGCCATCTTTGTGAATATTCTTTAGCTGGATTGTAGGCTTTGAAACCGAAATCGCCACGAATTACAAAGAACCCGAAATCATACCGAAGTCCAAAACCTGTACCCAAAGCAAACTCTTGAATGGATTTTGTACCTTTAAATTTTAATTTTTCATCTTCTACGTTATCAGAAACATTCCAAATATTTCCGGCATCTGTAAATAAAGCGCCGTTTAGACTATTAAAAATATTAAATCGGTATTCTAAATTTAGAGATAGTTTTAAATTGGCTTCATTAAAGTCATTTACACTTAAACTGGATCCTGGGCCTAACGAATACGCCTGCCATCCTCTATTATCATTACTTCCACCAGCAAAATAACTTCTTGAAAAAGGCACCGAATTTGAATTTCCATAAGGAACGGCTACTCCTCCAAAAAACCTAAATGCTAAGGAACTTTTCTTATACAAATGTAAATGTTTGATGTATTCAAACTCAGTTTTAAGATATTGTGCATATTCAACTCCAAAAACAGTTTGATTGTTGTTACTACTAAGGTCTTCTTTTTTTTGCTTTGCAATTACATTTAAAATATTTCCTGAACTTTCAATTTTAGCTTTAATATTATAAAACTGAACATCATTAACACTTCTTTTGGTACTTAAATTATAAGAAAAACTTGATGATAAAATCAAATTGTTTTCAATCAATCTTTTTCTTCTTTCGCCAATGGAGTTGATGGTTTTAAAATCCGTTTCATCAGCTACGTTAATGACACCACTTTTTACTTCATTAATAAAATCTACCGCTCCTAAAAAAGTCAAATTCCCAGCGTCGTCTTCAAAAGTAGTATTTGTATTATACGTTTGTGCTAAATTATTTAACGTAGTATAGGAATAATTATAGACATTAAAATAATTATCAATATTTAAATTTTTAACAAATTGTAAGTTGACCCCC
>CAZQGY010000010.1:0-62819 GCA_964593435.1 uncultured Flavobacterium sp.
TTGATTAAAATTTTAAACCCATGAAAAGCATTCTGAAATATCATTTAGTATACACAAATATAGCGATTTTTTATTTGATTGTAAGCTTTTTAACCCGAATAATTTTACTATTTCATCCTATCACACAAAGTAAATTTTCTGGTATAGAAATCTTAAAAATATTCGGATTTGGACTTGTATCCGATTTGTTTATTTTCGTATTTGTAGGTGCGATTTTATGGTTGTATTTGCTGTTTTTATCCAATTCTAAATTAAAAAAACCTTACGGATATATTATTTTAAGTGGATTTGTAGCGTTACTAATTTACATTCTTTCTGGTAAAAGTATTTTAAGTGAATATGGCGGTGTTTTACCTGAAATTGGTATTGCTTTTGTAAGTTTAAAAACTATATTTTTTGCAGCCTTATTGTTTACTAAAAAATATAGAAAACAAATTCGGTTAGCTTTATTTTCTTTAACTATTTTCTTATTTGTTTTATTAATTATACAAAATGCCGTTAGCGAATTTTTCTTTTGGAATGAATTTGGTGTAAGATATAACTTCATAGCTGTAGATTATTTAGTGTACACCAATGCGGTTATCGGAAACATAATGGAATCTTATCCCGTTGTGCCGCTTTTTGCATCTGTAGGAATTTTATCGTTTGCAGCTACTTATATAATAATAAAAAAATCAAAATCGTTTTTAGAGGATTTACCTAATTTTTCAAATAAACTAAAAATTATTGGAGTACAAACATTATTGTTTGGTAGTGCTTTGCTTATTCTTCCTATTATTACTTCTCAACAAAATAGTTCGAATGTATTTGCAAATGAATTACAAAGTAATGGGCTTCAAAAATTCTATAAAGCATTTACCAATAGCGAATTAGATTATTTTGAATTTTACGAAACGCTACCAGAAAATGAATTGGCTCAGTTTGACACAATTATTGGTGTAAACTACAATCAAAATAGTACTTCAATTAAATCTAACGGAATAGAAACTAAGAAAAATGTTGTTTTAATTACTGTTGAAAGTTTGAGTGCTGAGTTTATGAAACACTATGGAAATCAAAGCAATATTACACCTTTCTTAGACCAATTAGCCGAAGAAAGTCTGTTTTTTACCAATTTATACGCTACTGGAAATAGAACCGTTAGAGGATTAGAAGCGGTTACCTTATGCTTACCTCCAACTCCAGGAGAAAGTGTTGTAAAACGAAAAGACAATAAAAACAAATTTACTACAGCAAGCGTTTTTAATTCTAAAGGATATACTACAAAATTTTTATACGGTGGCGATGCCTATTTTGATAATATGCAAGACTTTTTTGGAGGAAACGGATATGATATTGTAGACAAATCCAGCTTGAAACCAAATGAAATTTCGTTTTCAAATATCTGGGGCGTTTGTGATGAAGATATGGCTAAAAAAGCCATTCAAGTTATGAATGAAGAAGCTAAAACAGGTAAACCGTTCTTTAATCATTGGATGACAGTAAGTAATCACCGTCCTTTTACTTATCCAGAAGGAAAAATTAGTATTCCAGGTACTGCAAAATCAAGAGAAGGCGGTGTAATGTATACCGATTATGCGTTGAAACAATTTTTTGAAATGGCAAAAAAACAAACCTGGTTTAAAAACACAGTTTTTGTTATAGTAGCCGATCATTGTGCCTCAAGTTCTGGAAAAACGGAATTACCAATGGATAAATATAGAATTCCTGCCTTTATTTATGCTCCTAGATTCATACAACCTCAAAAATATACTAAAACCGTTTCACAAATAGATATTATGCCAACCGTTTTAGGTATTTTGAGTTTTAAATACCAATCTAAATTTTTCGGAAAAGATGTTTTAAATACAAATTACATACCAAGAGCTTTCATTGCTACTTATCAAGATTTAGGGTATATAAAAGATGATGTTTTAACTATAATATCGCCTATTAAAAAATTTAAACAATTTGATTTAGTTCAACAAAAAAACGAAGTATTAGGAACCGAATATAGTATTATCTACGAAGAAAAACCAAAAGCAAAAATAGATGAAAAATTAAAAAAAGAAACTATCGCAGTGTATCAAACGGCATCCTATATTTTAAAAAATAAAAAATATCAAAAATAAAATTATCTAAATACGTTTTATCATAAAAAAAACTTCTTGAAAATATCAAGAAGTTTTTTTATATCAAATAGGAATTATCTTTTTATTCTTCTTTGTTTTTTAATACCATCAATAAAGTATAAGCATCACCAATTACAATCGATTTGTTTTGTAGCGTATCGTAATTTATAATTTCTGAAACTTTATCTGTAATTGTACCTAATTGTACTTCTTGCATTGAAAATGTATTTTTATTTTCATTCTGAATAAATACAAATTTTTTACCTTCATAATCAACAATTGCATCATTATTTAAAATAAATGCATTGTTATTATAAATCTGAATTAAAGCATTTATATAGTTACCCGGAATTAGTTTTTTTGTAGTATTAAAAATTTTTGCATATACCTCAATTGCGCTTTCATCTGAATAACTTTTGTTTACAAATTCTATTTTCGTTTCGTAAAAAACATCTGGCTGAGAATTTGTAAATACTTTAATTTTTTGACCAATAGATAAGTTAGCAGCATCTTTTTCAAAAACATTCAATTTTGCATACATACTTTGATTGTCCATAATTTGAAATAATATATCAGTAGCAGAAACATATTTTCCAATATTTACATCTACTTTAGTTATCATCCCAGAGATAGGCGCATATATATTTACCGATTTTGAAATAGAATTAGCAGTTAAAGTGCTTGGATTTATTTGAATTAATTTCAATTTTTCTTCTAACGATTTTAGCGTAATCCGTTGTTTTGCAAATTCACTTTCAGATAATTGAAAGTTTTTTTCACTAACCGCTTGTGATGCATTTAATTCTTTTTGACGCGAATAGTCTTTTGATGCAAACGCTAATTGTTGTTTGGTGGTTAAATAATCGTGTTGAATTTGAACATACGATTGATCTTCAATTACAGCTAAAATTTGACCTTTTTTAATAACCATTCCTGGCATTACTTTTATGTTCTTAATATAACCTCCAAGCGTCATACTTACACTTGCCATAGCATTTGGTGCTAAAGTAATTTTACCATTTACTTTAATTGTTGTTGAGAGCGGAGATTGTGTTAAACTGCCCACCTTAATTTTTGAATTATCTAATTGGTTTTTATTTAATTCAACTACATTATCTTTTAATGATTTTACAGGTAATGCTTCTTCTTTTTTTGACTGACAAGCTATATTTAGTGTTAAAATTATCAGTATTGAATATATCTTTTTCATAATGTTTTTTTTAATTGAAATATAAAATTTGAATTATATTGGTGTTATGGGATTGAATTTTATCTAAATAATCTGTTGTGGCTTCTAATGCTTGATTCATTGTCCAAGACCATTCCATAAAATTAATATCACCATTTAAAATTTGTTTGTTTGCATTTGAAATAATTATTTTTGTGTTAGGTAACACCACTTTTTCATAATAAGACAATACCTCTTGATTATTTTTATGTTTTATAAAATAATTATTCCATGTTTTTTGTAATTCTTGTTGATGTATAGTTGCTTTATCTGTTATTATAGATTCGTTAATTTTAATTGCTTTTTGTTTGGCTTTATTTGCCGAATTAAAAACTGGAATTCCTAAACTTAACTGAAACGATTGAAAACGATCGTTTTTACCATAAAAATTATTATCTGCACCATTTCCTTGCATAGTTGTACTAAAATAACCAACCGAAACATCTGGAATTAGAGCCGATTTTTCTATTTTTAATAAGGAAGCATTTGTTTGTTTATCTAACGCTAACATTTGCAACTCTATATTATTAGTAACAAAATCTTGTGTGGGTAAAACGTCTATTTTTGCCGACTTATAAATAGGAATAATCGTTTCGTTTATTTGAAGTAAAAATTGCAATTGCAACAAAATTTTAAGTTTCTCTTCTTCAATTAATTTTAATTGATTTTTAATTTTTACCATAAATAATTCAGCAGAACTTTTTTCAAAAGCACTACTCTCACCATATTTCAATCTCAGGTTTGCTTTAGTAATAAAAGAAGCAAAAATAGAATCAGTTTGTTCCATTACTTTTTCTTTTTCTGAAACCACTACTAAATCGTAAAATGATTGAGTAATTTCTTTTTTTAGGGCATTCTCTGAAAATTTATAGTTCATTTGTGCCATATCTGCTTGTTTAGCAAACCAGTCTCTTTTCTTAGCATTGATAAATGGAAAACTAATATTTTGTGAAATACCAAATCTATTATCAGAATAAGCACTATTTAATTGTCCTACTTCACCAACTAAATTTAAACTCGGAACTTCATTTGCAGAACGAATTAACACTTTAGCTGCTTCTACTTTTTGTTTCTCAATTTTAAGCTGAATATTATTAGAAATACCCGTATTTAATGCTTGCTCTAATGTTATTTTATTTTGAGAAAACGAAGTAACAGTACCCAATAAAAAGAGTACGGATAACACAGAGTTTTTATTCATTTTGATTTCAGATTTTTGTTCAAACACCAAGTATAATATTGGTAAAATAAACAAGGTTAAAAAAGTTGCAATTAACAAACCACCAATTACTACCGTAGCTAGAGGACGTTGTACTTCTGCGCCCGATCCGTTACTAATAGCCATTGGTAAAAAACCTAAAGAAGCAACAAAAGCAGTCATTAATATTGGACGAAGTCGTTTTCTTGTTCCGTTCATGATAATTTGAATAGTATCTGATAGTCCGCTATTTCTTTGCGAATTAAATTCGGCAATCAATACAATTCCATTTAATACCGCCACACCAAATAAAGCAATAAAGCCAATACCAGCACTAATACTAAATGGCATACCTCGAGCAGCTAAAAATAATATCCCACCAATTGTAGATAAAGGAATTGCAGTATAAATTAACAAGGCTTGTTTAATAGATTTAAAAGCAAAATATAACATTAAAAATATCAAAAATAATGATATTGGTACGGCAATCATTAACCTATCTTTTGCAGCATTTAAATTTTCAAAACTTCCGCCATAGGTAATGTAATATCCTGGTGGAAACGTAACTTTTGCATTAATTTCTTTTTCTAATTCTCCTACTAAGCTTTGTACATCTCTATCTGCATTAAATCCTACCACAATTCTTCTTTTTGCATCTTCACGCTGAATTTGATTTGGACCACTAATAATCTTTACATTAGCTAAAACGTAAAGCGGTATAGTTGTACCAGATTTTGTAGGAATTAATAAATTTTCAATGTCAATTACATCTTTTTTCTCTGTATTATTTAATTTGACTACTAAATCAAAACGTTTTTCTCCTTCGAAAAGTAAACCTGCGGTTTGACCTGCAAAAGCCGTATTTACTACTCTATTGATTTCATTTACATTTAATCCATATTGCGCCATTATAGGTCGTTTATATTCAATAACTACCTGAGGCATTCCTCCTATTGGCTCTTCGTATAAATCTTTAGTACCTTTAATTGTTTTAACAATTTTTCCAATTTTACTCGCATATAAGGCAAGAGTGTCTAAATTTTCTCCAAATATTTTACATACTACATCTTGTCTGGCGCCTGTCATTAACTCATTAAAACGCATTTGAACGGGATATTGAAAACCAGCAGTAATTCCTGGAACATCTTTTAAAGCATCGCTCATTTTTTCTGATAATTCATTAAAAGTTGTTGCCGAAGTCCATTCGCTTTTGTCTTTTAAAATTACCATCATATCACTTGCTTCCATTGGCATCGGATCAGTTGGGACTTCACCACTACCAATTTTCGTAACTACTTTTTCAACTTCAGGAAATCTGTCTTTTAATATTTTAGCTGCCTTTTGTGTGGAAGCCATTGTAGTGTTTAAGTTACTTCCAGTTAATACACGTGTATCAACCGCAAAATCACCTTCTTCTAAAGCAGGAATAAATTCGCCACCTAAAAAGGACATCACGACTATAGATACGAAAAAGACAACAACTGTTGAAATTATAATTTTTCTTTTGTTAGCAATTGCTTGAATCAAACGTTTTTGATACATATTTTCCAAATACGCCATCATTCGTTCTGAAAAATTATTTGGATTGTGTTTTAAGTTTTTCAACACAATAGTACTCATCATTGGAATATAAGTTAACGATAAAATAAAAGCGCCGATTAATGCAAAGGCAACCGTTTGTGCCATAGGTTTAAACATTTTACCTTCAATGCCATCAAGTGAGAAAATAGGCAAATACACAATTAAAATAATAATTTGCCCGAAAACGGCACTATTCATCATTTTTTTAGATGATGATTTTACTTCATGGTCAACATTTTCTTGCGTTAACGCAATTGCATTTTCTTTTTTATGATGTGAATAAATTTGATGAATAACCGCTTCTACAATAATTACAGCGCCATCTACAATTAAACCAAAATCTAAAGCACCTAAACTCATTAAATTTCCACTAACACCAAACAAATTCATCATTATAATGGCAAAAAGCATAGCCAACGGAATTACTGAAGCTACTAAAAGTCCTGCTCTAAAGTTTCCTAAAAACAAAACCAAAACGAAAATTACAATTAGTGCCCCTTCAATAAGGTTTTTTTCCACCGTTCCTATGGCATTATTTACCATTTTAGTTCGGTCTAAAAAAGGTTCAATAATTACACCTTTAGGTAATGTTTTTTGAATTTGAGCTATTCGCTCTTTTACATTCTTAATTACTTCACTACTATTAGCGCCTTTAAGCATCATAACTATAGCACCTGATACTTCGCCTTGGTCGTTATAACACATCGCACCATATCGGGTAGCAAAACCATTTTTTATTTCAGCAATATCTTTTAAAAATATAGGATTGCCTGTTTTTGTTGGAAGCGAAATATTTTCAATATCTTCTTTTGATTGAAGCAAACCTTCCGTTCTAATAAATAAAGCCGTTTCGTTTTTTTCTATATAACTTCCACCGGTATTCTGATTATTACTTTCTAAAGCATCAAAAACATCATTAATAGTGATGCCGTGTGCTTTTAGCTTATTAGGTTGAATACTGATTTCTAATTGTTTTAGTTTTCCACCAAAACTACTTATCTCTGCGACGCCTTTTACACCTGAAAGTTGTCTTTTTATAATCCAATCTTGAATCGTTCTTAATTCTGTAGCGTCGTATTTTTTTTCGAACCCTTTTTCAGGACGAACAACATATTGATAAATTTCACCTAAACCAGTTGAAACTGGTCCCAATTCTGGTGTCCCCATTCCTTTAGGAAGTTGACTTTGTACTTGTTGTAATCTTTCAGAAACTTGTTGTCTTGCCCAATAAATATCTGTATCGTCATCAAAAACAATGGTAACTAAAGACAGTCCAAATCTGGAAAAACTTCTAATTTCTTTTAATCCAGGGATATTATTATTTACTTGTTCTATTGGAAAAGTAACCAATCGTTCAATGTCAGTTGCTCCAAATGAAGGTGCAATAGTAATTACTTGAACTTGATTATTTGTGATGTCTGGCACGGCATCAATAGGTAATTTTTGCACGTTATAAATACCAAAAACTATAAGAGCAAAGGTAAATAACGCAATGATGAGTTTATTCTTTACAGAAAACTCAATTATTTTATTTAACATAAGATTATTTTTATTTTATGAATAATGAAATCATCAACTAGTACGGTTGATTATAATTTATTATGATAAAATAGTTTTTGGCGGTTGCCAAATTGATGTAAGAAAATTGGATGTATTTACTTGATTTTTAATACAATATGGTTTTTGTTCTGTTAAAGAAAAACCTATAAAATTAAAAAAATCAGTCGTTTCTGGTAAATGCAAAACTACATTAGGATGATTATCCTGAAAGCTTTTAAAAGGTAACTTCATATCTTTTTCATAATCTGCATCTTTCACATTTCCGTTTAAATAATGCATTTCTAAAAAAGTAAGTACGGATAATTCCTTAGAATCGTTGTGTTCGTAATAATGCTCCACAAGTAATGGTGCTTTCAATATCTGATGCAATTCAGTCATTGAAAACAAGTAAGTAAAAATTAAAAATAGTGTTACATACTTTTTCATTGAAGCAAAATTAGTTAAATCTTAACTAAAAAATAATAAAATTACGTTAAAATTACCCAATTACTGATACACCAATTAGTTTACCAATCCCAAAAGTAATAGCGGCAGCTAACAAACCAAATAATACTTGTCTAAATCCCGAATACCATACACTTTTACCTGTAAACAACGTAATTATAGCACCAATTAAAAACAAGCCAATGGCACTTAAAGTAGTACTAATAATAATTGCTTTTGTACCACCGTAAAAGAAAAATGGAATTACCGGAATAATCGCACCAATACCAAAAAGCACAAATGAAGTTATAGCCGCTTCTATAGCCGAGCCTTTTAAATCTTCTGCATTTATGCCTAATTCTTCTTTAATTAAAAATTGATGTGCCAATTCTTTATTAGAAATAATATCAGCTGCCATTTGATTGGCTTGGTCTTGCGGAATGCCTTTAGACATATAAATTAAGGCAATTTCTTTTCGCTCCCCTTCAGGGTTAGTTTCTAGTTCATCCATTTCTAATTGCATTTGGTTTTCATACAATTCTTGAGAACTTTTAACTGAAATCCATTCTCCTAAAGCCATAGATAAAGCGCCTGCTAATAAACCAGCCATTCCTGCAAGTAATACTTCACTTTGTCCACTTGTAGCGCCTGCAATTCCCATTACCAAACTAAAATTGGAAACCAAACCGTCATTACCACCCAAAACTGCTGCCCTTAAGGCATTACCTCCTACAGAGCGATGTCTTTTTTCAAAACGTGCTAAATTGGAACCAGACACATTAGTAGTTGAATTTAATATATTTTTTAATATCGTAACGTGAGCCGTATCTGAAATGGATTGTGCTGAACTGTATTTTTTTCTAGCACCTATAACCGAATTCGATATACTTTTTTCAGTATCCAATAAAACGCCTAAAACATAATCGTAACCAAAAACTTTTCCTATTTTATGTAGTATTTTAGCACGAAAAGAAGGCAAAGGTAAATCAGTTCCCGTTAAATTGTTTTTCTGAATAAAAGCTACAGCGTGACTGTGCTCAATTTCACTCATTTGTTTAAAAACTTCTGCAACTGCTTTATCTTCTTCGTTTTCAGCAAGTATTTTATACAAATAACTGGCATCAACTTCTGTTTGAATGCTTTTTAAACTAATCATATTTGAAGTTTTAATTATACTAATCCGTTATACTTTCTGGTAAACCATTCGATAGTTAAAGATACAACAATAATAATTAATAACCACAAGGAATCAATTAATGGTGAATTTTTTATTATTGTTTTTTCTACAGGCAAATAGGTGTCTTTTTGAAGTAATTTCTGAAGTAACTTTTCTATTTGATTAGGATATATAATTTCTCCATTGTTCTGATTGGCTAATTGTTGTAATTTTGACACATCCGGATTGACAAATTGTTTTTCCACATCAAAATCTAAAACCTCAAAAGTTCCGTTATAAGTGGCATTACTAGTTGTCTCTTTTACTTGAAAAGTATAATTTCCTGGAGTTAATCCATCAAAAATAGCTTGATAACCATTGTTTGCTTTTGAGAAATTGTAGTTTTTTGTTGATTTAGTACTCTTATTCGTTAAAGTGATAGAAAGATTGGCGTTTTCTTCCAATTCATAACTTTTATTAAAATATTGAGCAAAAATTTCAATGGTTTCACCAGAATTATAAAAACTTTCGTGTTCCACCAAAAGTGATTTCTTTGCAGAATTAGTAGATAAATACTGAATTATCTTATCAATAAATAGGTCGTATTTTTCGTAAGATTGATTTAAAACAAAACTCTCCATACGCCACTTCCAAGAATTTTCACCTAATAAATAAGCATTTCTACTTGTTCCTTTTTCTGAAAAAGTTAAAATAGGATTTCCAACTTCAATGCCATTTACTTTTGCATTCAATAAGGTGTTAACACTTCCTTTTTCAGTAATCTTTCCAAAAGGATTTTCTAATGGTGGAAATTGCGAAAACTGAATATCAGATTGTGCAAAAAGATTAAAATTGGGTACAAATGAACTTGTAAAATTTTCTTTTTTATTGGTTAATTTAAACACTAAATCGGATTGCATTTGATTTAATAAATTAAAATCAGTTGCCATTCCAGTTACAATAAATGTGTTTATTTTTAAATTTTTATTTACTTCAAATACTTTTCTAAAAGAAGCATTTGGTTGATAGAAAATTAACACATTGTATTTTTTTAATTCATTGATTAAATTAGGTTTAACAATTGTTACCTTACGTTGTGCGTTAGATTCTATTGCGCGTTTAATTGCACCTAAATCTGGATGAGAAATATCTGAAATAATTGCAATTTCTTTTTTCTGATCAAGCACTTCAACTGCAAAGTTTTTAGTATTATTGTACGTGTTTTTTTCTTTTACAGATGAAGAAAGTACCGCTTTGTATTTTTGTAAACCTACTCTGTCCGCTTCTAACAAAATTTGTACTGATTGGACTTTATTTTTAGCATCAAAATTAATTGTTTGATTGCTGATTTTTTTACCGTTTTTTTCAATTGAAAAGGCAGCAGAAACCGACTTATTACCATTGTATTGTAAAAATACTTCTACTGGAAACTTATTCTTTAAAAAGGCGTATTTGTTAGCGTTAAGCTGATTAATTTTTAAATCAAAAGTTGTAGTAGTATCACCTAAAACAACTGGGAAAACGGTTGTAGATTCGTGAAAACTAAACACATAATCATTTCCAATTGTCTGATTTCCATCCGTTACTAATACAACTGGGTAAAATGCATTTTTATTTAATTGCTTTAAATTTACGGCTACATCGTGAATGTTTGACTGATTTCCTTTAAAATCTAGAAGCTTTCCAGCAACAAATGTATCATCAAAAGTATAACTTTGAATTTCAAATTTTTCTTTTAAAGCGGAATTTGAATTTAGTGTTTCAACTAATTTTACAGCATCATTAGTAGCTTTCAATTCTGATATAGAACGAGAATTATCAGCAATAATGGCAAGCGGAATTTTATTGGTTTCTACTATTTTTCTTGAAATTACAGGATTAATTATCAATAAAAGCAATGAAAATACCGAAGTAAAACGTAAAAAAGCCAATAACCAATTTGTTTTATTTTGGTTATCGACTTTAAATAAATACTGATAAAATGCAACAACTCCAGAAATAATAACTGAAAGTAGTATTAAAAGAATTGTGCTTGTTGTCATTGTTAGTTTAAGGTTTATATGGTTAAAAGTTTAAAAGTCTTAATAGTTATGGATTGTGCAAAAGTTATTTTATATTAGAAATTTGCGACTTATACAAACCATCAATTAGCATATTTACTTCAATTATTTTTTCTCTTATTAAAATGGATTGATTTTCATCTACATATTCAAAATCACGACATAAAATAACTTGATTTAATAATTCTAATGAAGAACTATAAGCAATTTCTGAAAATCTAGCTTTATCTTTCATAGAATTTCTTCCTGAACCTTCAGCTAAGTTTGATGCAATAGAAACGGAACATCTTCTCATTTGGCTAGTTAATCCAAATAATTCATCTTTTGGGAATTTTTTAGTTGTAGTAAATATCAACATAGCCAATTCTCTGCTTTTTTGCCAAGCTATCAATTTTTCAAAACTAAATATTCTCATTGAAATTGTATTAAATAAAAAAATTCAAGCAAGATTCAACCCAAAACCTTTTAAACTTTTAAACACATAAACCTTTAAACCTTATTTACAATACTATGTTAACATTCCCCCATCTACATTTATAACTTGTCCAGTTACATAGGCGCTCATATTAGAACTTAAGAACATACACACATTTGCAACGTCTTCTGGAGTTCCACCACGCTTTAATGGAATAGATTCTCTCCAACCTTTTACAACATCTTCGTTAAGTTTTGCTGTCATTTCCGTTTCAATAAAACCTGGCGCAATAGCATTACATCTGATATTTCTTGAACCCAATTCTAATGCGATAGATTTAGTAAAACCAATCATACCTGCTTTAGAAGCGGCGTAATTTGCTTGACCTGCATTTCCTTTCACTCCTACTACAGAACTCATATTCACAATAGAACCAGCACGATTTTTAAGCATTACTTTTTGTACTGCTTTAGTCATGTTAAATACCGATTTTAAATTAATATTCATTACCGCATCAAAATCTTCTTCAGACATACGCATTAATAAATTATCTTTTGTAATGCCCGCATTGTTAATTAATATATCTATATTTCCAAAATCAGCCATTACATCATCTACTAATTTTTGTGCTTCGTTAAAATCTGCTGCATTTGATTTATATCCTTTAGATTTTATTCCTAAAGCATTTAATTCATTTTCCAATACTAAGGCAGATTCAGCAGATGAACTATAAGTAAAGGCAACATTTGCTCCGTTTTGAGCAAACACCTTTGCAATTCCACTTCCAATTCCCCTACTTGCACCAGTAATAATAGCTACTTTTCCTTCTAATAATTTCATACAATTCAATTTAAATGATATACTTTCTTATAAAAGTCAAATATAATAATAATTTAAAGTAATAAAAACTTCTTTTACATTAAACCTTTTTGTTTATTTTTGGTCTAATCTATATTAACCAAAACAAGAAGCCTATGAAGCCTATCAAAATCTTACCTTTTTTAGCAATTGCTTTTTCAGTTATGTCTTGTAATGACAATAACGATGACAATTATACTACTATTACTGAAACTTATCCTGCTGTATTAGCAGAATTTGGTAGTTCAGTGGATTTAAATAATTTAGCGAATTATGCGAACCAAACCGTTCCTGCTTACATCACTAAAGACAATAGTGCATTAAATCCTATCTCGAACAAAGGAGCAACTTTGGGAAGAGTTTTGTTTTACGATAAAAAAATGTCTTCTAACAATACGATATCTTGTTCAAGTTGCCACAAACAAGCAGTAGCTTTTGGAGATGATAATGTAGCAAGCACAGGAGTTAATGGAACTACTGGACGTCACGCAATGCGATTAATTAATACACGTTTTGCTGTAGAATCTAAATTCTTTTGGGACGAACGTGCCGCATCTTTAGAAATTCAAACAACTATGCCTATTAAAGACCACGGTGAAATGGGATTTAGTGGCACTAATGGAGATTTAAATTTTAACGCTTTAATTACAAAATTAAGTGCCATAAATTATTACAAAGAGTTATTTAAATTTGTATATGGCACTGAGGAAATTACAGAAACTAAAATTCAATTTGCTTTAGCACAATTTATTAGAAGTATTCAATCATTCGATTCGAAATACGATATTGGACGTGCCGGCGCACCAAATGACGGAGCCCCTTTTGCAAACTTTACGACACAAGAAAATCAAGGTAAAAACTTATTTTTAACGCCTCCTACATTTAATGCTGCAGGTGTTAGAACTGCAGGAGGTTTAGGATGTGCGGGCTGCCATGCTGCACCAGAATTTGATATTGATCCCAACACAAGAAACAATGGAATAATTGGAAGTATTAATAATACCGGAATAGACATTACAAATACCCGAGCGCCTTCATTAAGAGATTTAGTCAAAGTAGATGGAACTACAAACGGACAAATGATGCACACGGGAGTAATTACTTCACTTCAACAAGCCATTGGTCATTATGGTACGATAAATATTGCGCCAGGAAATACTAATTTAGATCCAAGATTGAGACCCAATGGATTTGGACAACAATTAAATTTAACAAATACAGAAGTCAATGCAGTTGTTGCTTTTTTAAGAACCTTGTCTGGTACAGATGTATACACCAATCCCAAATGGTCTAACCCATTTAATTAAAACAAACAAATCCCGGTCCAAAATAAATTAGAGCGGGATTTTTTTATCAATTTATTTTTTAGAAAGCTACATTCCATTTAGGAAGTGTACCATTGTCTTTTAAAAAACTTTGTAAAACAGTAGCTTCGACAAATGTTGGAATGCCTTTTGTTTTTCCAGTAAAAGTTTCATACCAAACTACTTCTAAAGCTGTAATTTCTTCTTTTTTCATTTGTGCTGGCCAAGAATATTTTCTTCCCGTTTTAGCAAATTGATGTCCGTTTACAATTTTATCATATAAACCGCCACTTTTAACTTTCAACGTACCGTCATTCTGAACCGTACCTGTTGAACCTACCATAATTAATTGTTTTTCTTCATTACTTGCATCAAATACCAAGAAAACACCACTTGCACCATCTGGAGCATTACAAACCTCTTCTAAGTTTACATCTGATGTAAATAAAAAACTATTTGTTGATTTGTATTTTTTTAATTCTTTTTCCATTTTTATTTTATTTGCCACTCAGTCGTATTACTAAGTGAACTTGATTAGTATAAGTAATAAAAGCTCCATAAAAGGAGCTTTTATTATTATGTATTTTAAATACAGGAAATTATCCCATTATTTCTTTTACTTTTTTACCAATTTCTGCTGGAGAATCTACAACGTGAATTCCACATTCTCTCATGATGCGTTTTTTAGCTTCAGCCGTATCATCTGCACCTCCAACAATTGCACCTGCATGCCCCATTGTTCTACCTTTTGGAGCGGTTTCACCAGCAATAAAGCCAACAACTGGTTTACGGTTACCATCCGCTTTCACCCATTTAGCTGCATCAGCTTCTAATTGACCACCGATTTCACCAATCATAATGATACATTCCGTTTCAGGATCGTTCATTAATAATTCTACAGCTTGTTTAGTTGTAGTTCCAATAATTGGATCTCCACCAATACCAATTGCTGTTGTTATTCCTAAACCTTGTTTTACAACTTGGTCTGCTGCTTCGTAAGTTAATGTTCCTGATTTAGAAACAATACCAACTGTTCCTTTTTTGAAAACAAAACCTGGCATAATACCAACTTTAGCTTCACCTGGAGTGATTACACCTGGACAGTTAGGACCCACTAAACGGCAGTCTTTACCTTGTATAAAATCGTATGCTTTAATCATATCTGCTACTGGAATACCTTCTGTAATACAAATAATTACTTTAATTCCTGCATCTGCAGCTTCCATAATGGCATCTGCAGCAAAAGCTGGCGGAACAAAAATAATTGAAGTATCTGCACCTGCTGTTTTAACAGCATCTTTAACTGTATTGAAAACAGGTCTGTCTAAATGTAACGTACCACCTTTACCTGGCGTTACACCTCCAACTACATTTGTACCATATTCAATCATTTGAGAAGCATGAAAAGCTCCTTCACTTCCTGTAAATCCTTGAACTATAATTTTTGAATTTTTATTTACTAAAACACTCATGAGGTTATTTGTTTTTTAAAAGTTGAGCAAAAATAAGTTTTTTGCCAGTAATAAATTAATTTTTTTATACTTTTTTTTATACTTTTTTGCTAATTTGGTATCCATTTAGTTTTTTAAACAAATAAAAAAAACGCTGTTTTTATTTAGAAGTGTTTTTTAATGTTTCTAAAATCTCAGGAATACGTTTAATATTAGCCAATTGCTTTAATTTTTCACGAGATTCTTCAATTGGTGTACCAAAATACGATTTACCACCTTCAACAGATTTTGTTACTCCAGTTTGACCCATAATAACAGCCTTCGCACCAATAGTTATTCCGCTGGTGGTACCCACTTGTCCCCAAAGTGTTACCTCATCTTCAATAATCACACAACCCGCAATACCTGTTTGAGAAGCAATTAAACATTTTTTACCAATAACTGTATCATGACCAACATGCACTTGATTGTCAATTTTAGTTCCTTCTCCAATAGTAGTATCACCTGTTACCCCTTTATCGATTGTACATAGTGCTCCAATTCCAACATTGTTTTCTATTACAACTCGTCCACCAGAAAGCAATTGATCAAAACCTTCATTTCGTTTTTTGTAGTAAAAAGCATCGGCTCCTAAAATAGTTCCTGCATGAATAATTACGTTATCACCAATTACAGTATTATCGTAAATGGAAACATTAGAGTGAATCAAACAATTTTTACCGATTTGAACTTGATGTCCAATAAAACAATTGGGTTGAATTACAGTTCCTTCTCCAATAGTAGCTGTTTCTGAAATAGAAACATTTGAAAATTGAAAAGGTCTAAAATGTTTTGTTAATATATTGAAATCTCTAAACGGATCATCCGAAATTAATAATGCTTTACCTTCCGGGCATGGTACTTCTTTATTTATAAGCACAATTGTAGCGGACGATTGCAACGCTTTATCGTAATATTTTGGATGGTCTACAAAAACAATATCGCCAGGTGTAACCACATGAATTTCATTCATACCATGAACTGGAAAATCATCAGTACCAACATAGTTAGAATTGATGATTTCAGCAATTTGTTTTAATGTGTATGTTTTGTTAAATTTCATTTATTATAATTACTCTTTTACACGTTCCATATAAGAACTAGAAGTGGTATCAATTTTAATTTTATCACCTTCATTAATAAATAAAGGAACATTAATTGTAGCGCCAGTTTCTACAGTCGCTGGTTTGGTCGCATTTGTAGCTGTATTTCCTTTTAAACCTGGTTCAGTATATGTTACTTCTAAAACAATTGATGCTGGCATATCTACTGATAAAGGCAGGTCTGTTTCTGTATTAATTTGAACCATTACATTTGTACCTTCTTTTAATAAATCTGGTGCATCTAAAATGTTTTTATTTAAAGTAATTTGCTCAAAAGATTCGATATTCATGAAGTGAAAATCATTTCCTTCTGGATATAAAAATTGGTACGTTTGTGTTTCTACACGTACCACATCTATTTTATGACCTGCAGAAAACGTATTGTCTAATACTTTTCCGTTGGTTAATGATTTTAATTTTGTTCTTACAAAAGCAGGACCTTTACCTGGTTTCACGTGTAAGAATTCGATGATTTTATAAATATCATGGTTAAATTTAATACATAACCCATTTCTAATATCTGATGTACTTGCCATTTTGTTTGTTTTTATATTATATTTATTTTTTTAAACGCTTCCTGTGTAGCCTTTCATGATACCGCGAGAAGAATTTCTAATGAAATCTAAAATTTCATCTCTTTCTGGAGTCGCTTCCATTTCGGCTTCAATAATACTCATTGCTTGAGAGGTATTGTAATTTTTCTGATATAAAATTCGGTATATATCTTGAATTTCTCTGATTTTTTCTGTGGTAAACCCTCGTCTTCTTAATCCTACAGAATTAATCCCCACGTATGATAATGGTTCTTTTGCTGCTTTTGAAAAAGGAGGCACATCTTTTCTTACCAAACTTCCACCAGAAACCATCGCGTGGTCGCCAATGGAGATAAATTGATGTACCGCAGCTAAGCCACCAATTACAGCATATTTACCTACTGTAACATGTCCTGCTAATGCCACACCATTTACAACAATAGCATTATCGCCTATCATACAATCATGCGCAATGTGAGCTGTTGCCATAATTAAACAATTATTACCAATTACTGTTTTTCCTGCTGCAACAGTACCTCTGTTTATGGTAACACATTCTCTAATTGTAGTATTATCACCTATTACTGCTAAAGAATCTTCACCACCAAACTTTAAATCTTGTGGAACGGCAGAAATGACTGCTCCTGGAAAAATATTACAATTTTTACCAATTCTCGCGCCTTCCATAATGGTTACGTTAGAGCCTATCCAAGTTCCTTCTCCAATTTCTACATTATTATGAATGGTAGTAAACGGATCGATAACTACATTTCTTGCAATTTTTGCCCCTGGATGAACGTATGCTAATGGTTGATTCATATATTTATATTATTTTATTTCCGATTGTTTAAAGGTTTTTGTAACACATCTAAACAAAAGATTTTTTATTTAATCGTTTTTTACTTTTACAATTTGTGCCATTAATTCGGCTTCAGAAACCAATTTACCGTTGGCATACGCATACGCTTGCATGTGACAAATTCCTCTTCTTATAGGTGTTATTAATTCACATTTAAAAACGATGGTATCACCTGGTAACACTTTTTGTTTGAATTTTACATTATCTATTTTCATAAAGAATGTAAGATAATTTTCTGGATCTGGCACCGTACTTAAAATTAAAATACCTCCTGTTTGTGCCATAGCTTCTACTTGTAATACACCAGGCATTACAGGCGCACCTGGAAAATGACCAATAAAGAATGGTTCATTCATCGTCACGTTTTTCAAGCCTACTACATGCGTTTCAGATAATTCTAAAATTTTATCTACTAACAAAAACGGTGGTCTGTGAGGTAGTAAATCCATAATTCCATGAATATCTAGTACCGGATCTTTATGTAAATCGTAAACTGGAATTTGATTTTTTTCTTCCAGTTTAATAATTTTTGAAACTTTTTTAGCAAATTGTGTGTTTACAAAATGCCCTGGTTTATTGGCAATTACCTTTCCTTGAATTCTTCTTCCAATTAAAGACAAATCACCTACTACATCTAATAATTTATGACGTGCCGCTTCATTTGGATGATGCAACGTTAAATTATCTAAAATTCCGTTTTCTTTTACAGAAATATGTTCTTTGTTAAATGCCTTTTTTAAATTACCCATAGTTTCATCAGAAATTTCTTTATCTACGTAAACTATGGCATTATTTAAATCGCCACCTTTAATTAATCCGTTATTTAATAGTGCTTCTAATTCATGTAAGAAACTAAATGTTCTACAATCTGCAATTTCCGATTTAAAATCAGAAATGTTTTTCATGTTTGCATTTTGTGTTCCTAATACTTTTGTACCAAAATCAACCATTGCCGTTACGCAATAGCTATCGCTTGGTATTATTGTAATTTCGCTGCCTGTAGCTTCATCTAAATATGAAATCACATCTTTTACAACATATATTTTTCGTTCGGCTTCTTGCTCAATACTACCTACTTTTTCTAATGCTTCTACAAAATATTTTGAAGAACCATCCATAATTGGTAATTCTGATGAATTTAATTCAATTATCACATTATCTAAATCACAACCTACTAAAGCAGCCAAAACATGCTCAGGAGTTTGAATCATTACTCCTAATTTCTCTAAATTAGTACCACGTTGCGTGTTTACTACATAATTTGCATCAGCTTCAATTATTGGGCTTCCTTCTAAATCGACACGTACAAATGTAAAACCATTATTAATTGGTGCGGGTTTGAATGTAATTGTAACTTCCTGACCAGTATGAAGTCCGACACCTTTTAAAGAAATTTCGCTTTTAAGAGTTGTTTGTTTTAACATGATATTATTTATTATTCTTTTTTAATTCTTCTATTTCATTTACAATTTTTGGTAAGTTTTTAAAATGTACAAAAGACTTTGCAAAATCGCCATAATTAAATGCCGGACTTCCTTGTACTACTTCTCCGTCTTTTAAACTTTTCCCTATACCGGATTGTGCTTGTATTTTTACATAATTCCCAATAGTAATATGTCCCGCAATACCTACTTGTCCGCCAATCATACAGTTTTTACCAATTTTGGTAGAACCTGCAATGCCGGTTTGAGCTGCAATTACGGTGTTTTCACCAATTTCTACGTTATGTGCTACTTGAATTTGGTTGTCTAACTTTACACCTTTTCGGATATACGTAGTACCTAATGTAGCTCTATCTACAGTAGAACACGAACCAATTTCTACATAATCTTCAATTACAACATTTCCAATTTGTGGAATTTTTGTAAACGAGCCATCTTCTTGTGGCGCAAAACCAAATCCATCTGAACCAATAATAGATCCGGAATGAATGGTTACATGATTGCCTATTTCCGATTCTGAATACACTCGTACACCTGCAAAAAACACACAATTATCGCCAATTGTAACATTGTCGCCAATAAAGCTATTTGGATATATTTTTACATTATTACCAATACGTACATTTTTACCTATGTAACAAAAACTACCTAAATATAAATCGTCACCATAGATAACGCCTTCCGAAATTACCGAAGGTTGCTCTATACCCGATTTCATAAGTTTTATTTGATTGTAATATTCTAATAATTTTGAAAAAGAACTATACGCATCATCAACTTTAATCAATGTAGCTTTTACTTCATTTTCAAGTTCATACGATTTATTTACAATAACTATAGTGGCGTTTGTGCTATATAAATAATTGGAATACTTAGTGTTAGCCAAAAAAGTTAGCGAACCTTCAGTTCCTTCCTCTATTTTAGCTAATTTATATACTTCAGCATCTGGATTTCCAAAAACTTCTCCATCCAATATGCCTGCTATTTGTCCTGCTGTAAATTTCATTTTGTATGCTTTAGTGCCTATCTATATTATTTAAGACTAACACGTCAATATTTATATAATTACTTTGTGCAAAATTAATTTTACTCATTTCGTCTGTGCAAAAATATAAAAATTAACGTTAATCTACTGCTTTCGGATAACAAATAAAATATTTGACGATGGTTTTAGACAATGCTTTTAAATGCATTTGATCGGAAGCCTCTACCACATTTTCAATTGTTTTATCCTTTTTTAATATCCTAATTGGCTCAGAAGATTTGCTATAGGCCTCATTTTTTATTTTCCCTTTGAATACAAAATAATTCACATCTTTGTCGGAAAGGTTATATAGTTTTATATACTTCTCTTTCAGTTCTAATAATTTGATTTTGTTTACTTTATCTTCTGTTAATTCAATCTTTAATAGATTTCTATTAATTATCATTTTACTTAAAGAACTCAGCACAAAATCATCGTGAAATTGCCATTGTTTAATAGCCCCTAACACATCGTAATCATCTAAATTAGAAAACGTATCTAAGATGGTTTTATCTATTTGTTTTAATTCAATCTTATGATTTAAAAAGAATAATAAAAATGGACTTCCAAATAACACCTCACCTTTTGAGGTAAGCTCTTTTGCTCGTTTTAATATCTTTGTCAATGTTAATTCGGCTACAACGCTGGTTTTATGCAAGTAAGCTTGCCAATACATCAATCGGCGAGCCATTAGAAACTTTTCAATAGAATAAATTCCTTTTTCTTCCATTACCAAAACGTCGTCTTGTACGTTAAGCATTTGAATTAATCGTTCACTATTTACGTTTCCTTCATTCACACCTGTATAAAAACTATCGCGTTTTAGGTAATCCATACGATCCATATCTAACTGACTAGAAATCAATTGCAACATGAATTTTCTATGGTATTCGCCTTTAAAAACCTGAATGGCTAATGCTAATTTACCATCAAATTCCTTATTTAATTGTTCCATGAATAACAACGATAATTCTTCGTGATGTACTTCTTCCACTACACTATTTTCTAGAGCATGACTAAAAGGTCCGTGTCCAATATCGTGTAATAAAATCGCTAGATATAATGCATTTTCTTCTTCATCAGATATGGCTACACCTTTAAATTTAAGAGTTTGAACCGCTTTTTGCATAATATGCATACAGCCTAAAGCATGATGAAAACGCGTATGATGCGCCCCTGGATATACCAAATACGACAGACCCATTTGAGAAATACGACGCAAACGCTGAAAATAAGGATGCTGAATTAAATCGTAAAGTAAAGTATTGGGAATGGTGATGAAACCATAAATTGGATCGTTGAGTATTTTAAATTTATTAATTTTGCTCACAGAATATGTTTTTGTGTAACAAATATAAGAAAAAATAGAATATGTTTTACTGTTTTAAATTGATGTAGTTGAACATAAAAACAGAAGGGCTTTGAAACATTACTTATACGTTTTTTGAAAGTGTAGATTTGAATTTTTAAAAATTTCAAAATTTTACACAATTTTTAAGAAATTTTACGTTTAACATATAGTAACTTGCACTTTTAAATCAGACATACGATGAACAATATAAAAATACTTTGGGTAGACGACGAAATTGACTTATTAAAACCACATATCTTATTTTTAGAAAAGAAAAACTATACGGTTACTACCTGTAACAACGGCCAAGACGCGATTGACTTATACAAAGAAACCGCTTTTGATGTGGTTTTTTTAGATGAAAATATGCCAGGACTTTCGGGTTTAGAAACGCTTTCGGAAATGAAAGAGTTTAAATCTTCTACACCTGTAATTATGATTACAAAAAGTGAAGAAGAATACATTATGGAAGAAGCCATTGGTAGTAAAATTGCCGATTACTTAATAAAACCCGTAAATCCGAATCAGATTTTATTGAGTTTAAAGAAAAACTTAGACCATTCGCGTTTGATTTCAGAAAAAACCACTTTGGATTATCAGAAAGAATTTAGAAAAATTGCGATGGAAATGGCAATGGTAAACTCATTTGATGAATGGGCGGAATTCTACAGAAAATTAGTGTATTGGGAAATCGAATTGGAAACCATTGAAGACCAAAACTTAATTCAAATATTAGAAAGCCAAAAAGCGGAAGCCAATTTGCAGTTTGGAAAATTTATTGAACGCAATTACGAAGATTGGTTCGAAGAAAAAGCAGACAAACCAATTTTATCGCATAAATTATTTGGTGAATTAGTAGCGCCAGAAATTCGTAAGAAAGACAAACCTATTCTGTTTGTAGTGATAGATAACTTGCGTTTGGATCAATGGAAAATTTTCGAAAACATTGTATTCAATCATTACAAGCCTGAAAAGGAAGTGAACTACTACTCTATTTTACCAACGGCTACACAATATGCCCGAAATGCTATTTTTTCTGGCTTATTGCCTTTAGAAATGGAAAAGAAATTCCCGCAATATTGGAAAAATGATACTGATGAAGGTGGAAAAAATATGCACGAGGCTGATTTTTTAAACGAACAACTAAAACATTTGGGTTTAAACATTAAGAGCGAATACTATAAAATTACCAATTTACGTGATGGTAAGAAGTTAGTCGATAATTTTAAATCGTGCAAAAACAATGATTTAACTACTATTGTGTACAATTTTGTAGATATGTTATCGCACGCTAAAACAGAAATGGATGTGGTGAAAGAATTAGCGTCTAACGACAAAGCGTATCGTTCGTTAACACTAAGTTGGTTTAAAAATTCGCCTTTGTTAGAAATGATTCAACAGGCTCAACAAATGGGTTTTAAACTCATTATTACTACCGACCACGGTACGATTAATTGTAAAAATCCATCGAAAGTTATTGGCGATAAAAACACCAGTTTAAACTTACGATACAAAACCGGTAGAAGCTTAACGTACGAAAGCAAAGATGTATATGCCGTAAAAGATCCTAAAAAAATTGGTTTACCAAGTATAAATATGACCAGTTCTTATATTTTTGCTAAAAGCGATTTCTTTTTGGCCTATGTAAACAATTTTAATCATTATGTTAGCTATTACAGAAATACGTATCAGCACGGAGGCGTTTCATTAGAAGAAATGATTATTCCGTGTATAGTTTTAAATCCGAAGTAAAATAGGTAAAAGGTTTTGGGTATGAGGTAAAAGGTGAAAGCCAAACCCTTAACCCTTAACCTTTAACCCTTAACCAAAAATAATGACTACAACATTCACCTTAGAAGAAATAAATAAAGTAGCTAAAGAAATTCTTGCTACACCGCGTTTAAAAAAAGTAATTACTTTTCACGCCACTATGGGAGTGGGTAAAACCACTTTAATTAAGGAATTGGTTAAAGAATTAGGGGTTACAGGAAACTCAAGTAGTCCTACTTTTTCGTTAGTTAACGAATATTTATCCGATAGTGGAGAAACCATTTATCACTTTGATTTATATCGAATTAACTCTGAAATGGAAGCCTATGATATGGGAATTGACGAGTATTTTTATTCTGATAATTGGTGTTTTATAGAATGGCCTGAAAAAGTACCGCATTTATTGCCTTTAGACCACGCCTCAATTGTAATTAGACAGTTACCTAATGGAAAAAGAGAACTGACATTGAAAAATGATTAAAATAGGGCTATCACTATTAAAATTTTCAAAATAATTTATTATATTTGATTAAATAATGCGAAAAAAACTTTCGTCAATCTTGCCAATTTGGAATAAAAGTAGTTTGAAAGTTTCGCATATATACAAGTTAGGCGTCATTGTACCGAACCGCAGAAACAGACAGACATAAAAAGAATGAAGTATAAAAAAATACGAGAAGAAGAACTAAAAAACAAAGTAGGTGAAGACTGGTTTAAGACATTTGACACAACCGAAATTTTAGGAAATATTGACTTTACCGTTTTCCCAAAACAAGACAATCTTTTTGGGAGAACTCCTTTATTGTGGGCAGAAGCTAAAACTGGAAATTTTGATATTCCGTCAATGTTTGTACAACTCATTCTGACAATTGGAAAAGCTAGAACTTTTGACAAAACCTTGCCACCAGCCTTTTTAGGTGCATTTGACTTCAAAAAAATTGCTTTTTTAGATTATGTTAATGTTCAAGATATTTTTTATCTCAACGACTTTAACTGGAACGTTACACCAAGCAACCACGAAACAAAAGAATTTCAGTTAATTAAAGAACGTGTTGAAAATATATTAAAAACGAAAACCTATATATTTGATTACGAAAATGACGAAAAAGAACTTCAAACATTTATAAAAAACAATGTGGCAAAAGCCACAACCAAAAGTAAAATCAAAATTGACAAAAACAATTTCATTCCAATTTATTTGCGTTGGTTAGAAGTTATAAGACCAAATATTGATGTAAACTGGGAACAACTTAATAAAGCAAATATCTTTGACAGTGATTTTTATCTTGCCGACCTTTTTGTAGACGACAAAGACACTCAAAACATTGAAGATGATTCAACAATCAGAGATAATCTGTTTGTAGTTTATCAAAATCAAGGTTACAAAATAGCAAAAGAAAACGTTGGGCAAATAATGGATTTCACTATAAGCATTAGAAACAAAAACCTTTATTTGCAATTTTGGAAACTCTACAAAAGACCACCAATAAAAGAATTCCAAGAATACATTATTGAACGCAAAGATTTACTTGTACCGCAAGATATTAGAGAACGAAAAGGTGCATTTTTTACACCTCGTATTTGGGTAGAACTTTCACAAAAATATTTAACTGAATATTTGGGTGAAAACTGGCAAGACGAATATTTTATTTGGGATTGTGCCGCAGGAACTGGAAACCTTTTAACAGGACTTACCAATAAATATAACATTTACGCAAGTACGTTAGACCAATCTGATGTTAACGTAATGCACGAGCGAATTGACCACGGAGCAAACTTATTACATAACCACGTTTTTCAATTTGACTTTTTAAATGATGATTTCACTAAACTACCTCAAAGTTTACAAGACATTATTAATGATAAAGAAAAACGAAAAAAATTAGTAATATATATTAATCCGCCATATGCAGAAGCTGACAACAGACAAGGTGATGGAAGAAAAGGAGTTGCAGAATCTGAAATTCACAGGAAGTATTCTAATATAATGGGGTATACAAAACGTGAGATGTATATTCAATTTTTTACTCGAATACATTGTGAAATACCAGACGTAGTGCTTGCAAATTTTTCAACTTTGAAAAATTTGCAAGCACCTAAATTTTCTGAATTTCGTGCTTATTTTCAAGCTAAACTTGAAAAATTATTTTTAACCCCAGCAGATACATTTGATAATGTAAAAGGACAATTTCCTATTGGTTTTTTTATATGGAATACAAGCAAAAAAGAAAAGTTTGATTATTTTGAAGCTGATATTTATGATAAAAACACAAATTTTATTGGAACAAAAAACATTTGGTCTTTTGATAATTCTAAATTAATTAATGATTGGATAAAGCCATATCGGAATACTAAATCAGAATCAATAGCTACAATTATTGGCGTAGGCAGTGATTTTCAAAATCAAAGATTAGTTCGATTTGGCGAACCTTTTATGAAAGTACCGGCTTCCAATCATAACTGGCAAACTTCTAAAGACAATTTAGTAGAAACTTCTATCTATTATACAGTTAGAAGAATAATCGAATCAAATTGGCTAAACGACCGAGACCAGTTTTTATTTCCAAAAGATGCTTGGCAAAACGATTTAGAATTTCAAAACGATTGTATAGCTCATACTCTATTTAGTAATAATATTTCAAGCATTTTTGGAACTAACCATTGGATTCCATTTACAGAACAAGAAGTAAATGCACAAAGTCGTTTTGAAAGTCATTTTATGACTGACTTTATTAATGGTAAAATAAAAATAGAAAGTGAAAATAATCTATTTGGTACAGCAGAAAATCAAACTTTAAAAAAAGAATTTTCAGAAGAAGCAACCGCTGTATTTGATGCTGGAAGAGAACTTTGGAAATATTATCACAAACAACCTAATGTAAACGTAAATGCAAGTTTATATGACATTAGAGAGTATTTTCAAGGCAGAAACGAAAAAGGCAGAATGAACTCGAAAAGTAATGACGAAAAATATATGGAGTTAATCGGAGAATTGAGAAATAAACTCAACTTTTTAGCCGACAAAATAAAACCGAAAATATATGAATACGAATTTTTGAAAGACTAAATAAAACAACGAACGCCTAACAGCAGTTTGGCAATATGGCGGGTTTTGGGCTTAATTTAAAGTTGGTTTTGTACTTGCAAAGTCAGTGTTTAACCAAAAGTTTAGGCTTCCTTAATCCGCCACATCGCCAAGCTGCCAAACGTTATGAAAAACGAAACGGTTACGAAAGGAAGAAAAATTCTAGAATTTACAACATGAAAAAAAGCATTCTTTTAATCGCTTCAATTTTTATAGCAATTTATGCTTACAATAATTTCTTTACCAATAATACGTTAATTGGAACATATGTAAATAGAAATTATGAAAATGATTTTATTGGAGGTAATCCACATATCGTTGATACTTTAATCCTAAAAAAAGATAATCAATTTGAAAGTCCATATTATGGAAAAGGAACATATAAGTTAAGTTATGGTTTAGGCGGAACAAGAATTGAACTACATTATGGGGACGGTTATTCTTCTGCAAATATAAATGGAGAAAAAGTTATTGTGCCAAATGAAGAAAGCTTCGAAACATCTATAGATAGAATTTGGTTTATAGGAAATCCTCAAATTTCATTATTTGAAGATTTAAACCAATATTATGAAAAAATAGAATAACCAGCCACTAAAAGGCGATTGGCAAGATTGAGAATTTTGTAGTAAATACACGTTTGTTATTCGCAAGAAATTTTATCTTTGATAGAAAATAATCGGTTCCGAAGTTCGCAAATTCGCTAAGCGCCAGAACGTAATGGTGCATTTTAATATGAAAGACAAAAACACAAAATATCATTTATTTACATTAGGGACAGGAACTCTTTTTCTGATAACTTATTTCCTGCAAGACTACCTTTGGGAAAAAATATGGCTTTTTTCTGTAATTCCTTTATTGCTTTTTGTAATTACTTTTTTTGTATTTTTCGTTTTGTCTATATCTAATAAAAATCGAAAGGGTATTCTAATCGGGATTTTTATTTTAGGAATCATTTCGATATCAGAACTTATTAATTCAGAGGTATTTAGAAGTAAAAAAATATTGGAAGCGACCTTGATGGACGATTTATCTGCAATTCATTTAACATTAAGAGCTGATAAGAAATTTGAAATGGTTTCTTCTAATATGTTCAATGAGGATGTCTATAAAGGGAATTACCATATTATTGACAACAAAATAATCTTTGAAGACAAACGATATAGTAATGATTTCATTCCTGATACATTGACAATTATTGATGATAAAATCATCTTAAGATTTGATGTAAATGGAAAGCCAGTTACAGACTTTGCTACATATTTTGACATTAAGAAAAACAGAACAAAAAAAGCACACTAAAAGCCAAAAAACCTGTAATTCTAAATTTCCCTATATCTCAAACCATTGGTTTTCTGCATTATTTAGCCGCTCACTTGTAACTTTATAGAAAATTACTTAATTTGGCTACAAAATAAAACAAGTATGTCCATTTATTCTCCGTTTTCAGCCAAACAATTGCTTCCTCAAGAAGAAAAATTGGAAATTGCCAAACACAAAAGTGAGTTGTTTATCGGTATTCCGAAAGAAACGTCTTACCAGGAACGTCGTATTTGTTTAACACCCGATGCGGTGAGCTCATTGGTAAGTCACGGACACCGTGTGATGATTGAAAGCGGTGCAGGAAAAAACGCCAGTTTTACAGATAAAGAATATTCAGACGCAGGCGCAGAAGTGACTCAAGATACTAAAAAAGTATTTTCTTGTCCGATACTATTAAAAGTAGAACCGCCTACTTTAGAAGAAATAGAAATGATGAACTTAGAAGCCATTCTGATTTCAGCCATTCAATTAAAAACACAGAAAAAAGATTATTTTGAAGCGCTTACTAAAAAGAAAATCACCTCATTAGCATTCGAGTTTATTAAAGATAGCGACGGTTCGTATCCAGCAGTAAAATCGTTAAGTGAAATTGCAGGAACGGCTTCGGTATTAATTGCAGCCGAATTAATGATTAATAATAATGATGGAAAAGGATTGCTTTTTGGAAACATAACGGGCGTACCTCCTACCGAAGTTGTTATTTTAGGCGCAGGAACGGTTGCCGAATATGCTGTAAGAACCGCATTAAGTTTAGGTGCCAACGTAAAAGTATTTGACAATTCTATTACGAAATTACGACGATTACAAAACACATTAAACCAAAGAATATTTACTTCTACCATTCACGATAAAGCCCTTTTAAAAGCCTTACGAAGATGTGATGTGGCTATTGGTGCCTTAAAAGGGGAAAACAGAACACCCATTGTAGTAACGGAAACAATGGTAGAATATATGAAAAAAGGAGCCGTAATTGTTGATGTGAGTATTGATACCGGTGGTTGTTTTGAAACCTCAGAAATTACCACTCACGAACACCCTACCTTTATAAAAAACAACGTTATTCATTATTGTGTGCCGAATATTCCTTCACGTTATTCTAAAACCGCAAGTATATCAATTAGTAATATTATCACGCCAACGTTAATAAACATTGCTGAAGATGGTGGGATTGAAACGGCTATACGTTGCAATAAAGGATTGAAAAATGGGATTTATTTTTACCACGGAATTTTAACCAATAAATCTATTGCGGATTGGTTTAATTTAGAGCATAGAGACATCAATTTAATTGTTTTTTAATTCAATTACTAATTACAAAATGACATCTAAAAACATTTCTAATGCTTTACTTCGCACGCTGTTTATTCTTGCAGGCATTGTGTTTTTGGGCTATATTATAGGAGTAATTTCGTCTGTATTAATTTATATTATTGTAGCGATTTTATTAAGTTTTGTGGCTCAACCTATTTCTGATTTTTTACAAAAAAAGTTACGCTTTCCTCCTATTTTAGCTATCATCGTGTCTTTAACACTGTTTATTGTTTTAGCGTTTGGCATCTTATTATTATTTGTGCCTTTAATAGTCAGTCAGAGTAAAAATTTAGCGTTACTTGATATGGTGGCGTTAGAAAAAAATTCTGTATTATTCATCAATCAAGTCGATGTTTGGCTGCAAACCTATGAGATTCAGTATAAAAAATTAATAGACATTCAGAAGATTACACAATCGTTCAATTTTAATTTTATTACCGATATATTGAATTCGATAATTGGTTCGATAGGAAATTTTGGAATGGCTATTTTTTCGATATTTTTTATTTGTTTCTTCTTATTGAAAGATCAAAAACTTATTACAACAAATTTACGTGCTGTTTTACCTGCTAACCAAAGATGGCGCATTTTAGCTTCGCTTTTGCGCATAAAAAATATGCTATCAAAATATACTATTGGCTTATTAACACAGCTTTTACTGGTATTTGTTATGTACTTAATTGTCTTATTAATTTTTGGTGTAGAAAATGCGTTTATTATTGCGTTTTTAGGCGCTATTTTAAACATTATACCTTATGTCGGACCTATAATTGCTTTAGTAATGACGGCGTTTTTAACCATATTGGGGCACATTCACGAAGATTTTCAATTGGTAGTAATGCCAACCACTTTATATGTTATTATTGGTTATTTTATTGTGCAACTTATTGATAATAATGTAAGCCAACCTATTATTTTTTCTAAAAGCACGAATTCGCATCCTTTAGAAATATTTTTGGTAACATTAATTTCTGGTACGCTTTTAGGAATATTGGGAATGATTATTGCCATTCCAGTATACACGGCTTTAAAAGTGGTACTGAAAGAGTTTTATCCTAAAAGTACATTTATTCAAATAGTAACAAAAGGTTTGTAATGCAGCTATCTCTACTCTCCGCCGAAATTCAAGAATTTATTAATTCGTCTTTACAAGCCAATATTTCAAAATTAGCGTTATCCAAAAACCCTTTTCCTGAAGTAGATTGGAAAGAAATTATCAATCAAATTGTTTCCAAAAACAAATCGCAACACAAACTTCCAACTTGGTTTAACACGGATAACATTTACTATCCGGCAAGCATTTCCATAGAGCAAACCTCTTCTGAGACAACTGCCAAATACAAATCGGAATTGATTTCTGGCACCTCACTGATTGACTTAACAGGTGGTTTTGGCGTGGATGATTATTATTTTTCGAAAAAATTTAAACACGTAATTCATTGCGAAAAAAACGCAGCACTTTCAGAAATGGTAAAACATAACTATGGTGTGTTGAACGTAAATAACATTACTTGTTTGGCTCAAAATAGTACAGAAGTAATTGAACAATCTGAAAATGCTTTCGATTGGATTTATATTGATCCAAGCAGACGAAGTGATGTGAAAGGAAAAGTGTTTTTACTTAAAGATTGTTTGCCAAATGTTCCTGAAAATTTAAAATTATATTTTTCTAAAAGTAATTCAATTTTAATAAAAACTGCGCCAATATTAGATATTACGGCGGGTTGTATGGAATTAGAGAACATAAAAGCCATACATATCGTAGCCATTGAAAACGAAGTAAAAGAAATTCTATGGCTTTTAGAAAAAGGGTATGATGATGAAATTGAACTATTTGCAGTAAATATTCAAAAGGAAAAAACAGATTGTAATGCTTTTATTTTAGGTGAACATACGCCTGCACGCTTTAGTTTACCACAAGAATTTTTATATGAACCGAATGCGCCATTATTAAAATCTGGTGGTGTTGATTATTTGTGTGAAGCGCTGCATATTACTAAATTACATCCTCATTCGCATTTATTTACCCATTCGGAATTAGTAGATTTTCCAGGAAGACGATTTAGTATTAATGAAGTAATTCCGTTTAAAAAAGAAAATCTTAAAAAGCACCTTGAAGGTAAGAAGATAAATATTACCACACGTAATTTTCCCTTAACCGTTGAAGAAATTAGAAAAAAATATAAAATTGCAGACGGCGGCACTGTTTATGCTTTTTTTACCACCAACATAAATAACGAAAAAATTGTATTAATTTGCACAAAAATTTAGATATGAAAACTTTAAAAATAACTGTTTTACTTTTTTTAACCCAATTTATGTTTTCACAAGAAAAACTTTGTGAATATGAGATTGACGTAGCCACTGATACCAGTAGCACACGCGTTTTGAAAGATAAAATTATAGATGAAAGTGTATTTGGAAATACTACTTCATTTTTAACTTTTAAACTTTTTGATGTGGATGGTTTTATTGGTTTGAATTTTCAATATTTACAAAAGAGTAAAGACTTCTTAACGCCTATTTGCATTGACAAAAACACAAAAATATTTTTAGAAATGGCGAATGGCAAACAAGTGAAACTTATCAATTCTTTAGATACTGAAACGTGTAATGACTTGCAATACGACGCTGTAGAAAAAAATAATTTAAGAATTTTATCTGGTTTCTTTTATTTTACTCCTGAAAATTTTGAAGATTTAAAAACATCAAAAGTGTATTTAATTAAAATTGCTGCAGCAACTGGTGATGTAAATTTTGTAATTAAACCAGAGTTAAAATCGGAAATTTATAAAGACACTTCTAATCCTGATACTTATTTTATAAATAACTTGAAGTGTTTGGGAATTTAATCAACGGTTAAGCTTCTTGATTTTGATTTAAAGTTGATTTTAAGAACAAAAAACCAACGATTCCAGCTATTAAAGAAGAAAATACAATAATTAATTTCGTGTTATTAATTATTTCTGGGGTATCAAACGCTAAAAGTGTAATAAAAATAGACATTGTAAAGCCAATTCCACCCAAGAAACCCACTCCTAACACAGATTTCCAATTCATATCGTTTGGAAGCGTACACCAACCTATTTTAACGGTTAAAAAAGTAAGTAAAAATATGCCGATAGGTTTTCCTAAAACCAAACCTAACGCCACGCCTAAACTGTAGTTTTCAGTTACTATTTTTGTCCAATCGCCACTCATTATTATAGCGGTATTCGCTAAGGCAAAAATTGGCAAAATTAAAAATGCAACAGGCTTGTGTAAAAAGTGTTGTAAAATGTAGGATGTAGATTTGTTACCTCCGTTTCCAAACGGAATAGCAAAAGCTAATAGCACACCTGTAATTGTGGCGTGAACTCCTGAATGTAAAATAAAATACCACATAAAAACCCCACCAATTAAATATGGAAGTAGGTTTTTAACTTTAAAATATTTACCCAAAACGTAAAGGAATACAAATATGCCTAAAGCGATGGCTAAATTGCTCCACAAAATGGTTTTCGTATAAAAAATGGCAATAATTAATATGGCACCTAAATCGTCAATAACGGCTAATGCAGTTAAAAATATTTTTAGTGACAAAGGCACTCTGTTTCCTAATAAAGATAAAATTCCAATAGCAAAAGCAATATCCGTTGCCATTGGAATGCCGGCACCTGATTGCGTAATCGTATTAAAATTAAATGCTAAATATATACCCGCAGGAATTGCCATTCCACCAATTGCAGCAAATATGGGTAATAAGGCATCTTTAATATTAGACAATTCGCCTTGATAGATTTCTCTTTCTAATTCGAGACCAATTAACAAGAAGAAAATTGTCATTAAGCCATCGTTAATCCAATATTCTAAGGATTTGCCTGAAAATTCGGTTAACCAAAAATGATGGTAACTTTCGCCAAATGAAGAATTAGCAAGTACCAACGAGGTTAGTGTACAAACTAGTAAAAACAAGCCACCCACTTTTTCACTTTCAAAAAAATTTTTAAATAATTGTGTTATTATCATTATTGCTAATTATACTGCAAAAATACTCAATTTTACCCGTATAGAATAGTAGATAATCGAAATCATATCACTAAAAAACAAAAAGCCCAAGTAACTTTCGCTACTCGGGCTTTTAAAACAAATTAACTTTTGCTAATTATTAACTATTAGCGACATGAAATTCTATTAATCCGTCTATCGGACGTCTTAATACATTTCCTATTTTGATTCCATATTCATTTAAAACAGTTTCTAATTCCTCTTTTAAATAAAAGGCAATTGAACCTACAAAATGAACAGGAACTTCTTTACAATTTTCAAACTGCATAATGTAATTTTCTACAAATGCAACCAATTCTTCGCGAATGTATTTCTGACAGAATTCGGTATTTTTGTGCTTAATTAAAAATTTAGCATAGGTAGCCAAATATGCATTAGGATTTGGTTTTTTATATAAGTTTTCTTTAACTGCATCTGGTTCAACATCAAATTCTTTTTCAAATTCTGTAGCCAAATTCGCAGGCATCTTATTAAAATAATAACCACGCAATAAATGACGACCAAAACGGTTTCCACTACAATCATCCATAGCAATATAACCTAATGATTGTACTTTTTGATGTAAAATGTGCCCGTCAAAATAACTACAATTTGAACCTGTTCCTAAAATACAAACAATCGCTTCTTGATTTTTTGGTGTAGTAGCAAATACAGCAGCATAGGTATCTTCGAAAACAGCTACAGCAGCGTTTTTAAAATATTCTTGAAAAACCTCTGTTAAAAAGTTTTTCATTCTATCTGTACCACATCCTGCACCATAAAAGAATAAATGTGCTGCTTTATCTTTGTTGTGTGAGATATCAAATTTATCGTCTAAACGAGCAATTATTTCTTCTTTAGTTAAAACCTCTGGATTTAAACCTAAAGATTGGGTAGTAAACAATACTTTCCCATTTTTATCTATGGCAATCCAATCTGCTTTAGTGGAACCACTATCTACAAGTAATTTCATGATTTTTGAATATAGAGTATAGAAAATTGAGTATAGAGAATATATTTTGAGTGCTATTCTCTATACTCAAGTATTTATTTTATAGCATTAATATGTACTGCTAAATCGATTAATTTAGAAGAATATCCGTATTCGTTATCGTACCAAGAAACCAATTTAAAGAATGTTGAATTTAAACCAATTCCTGCATGAGCATCTACGATGGAAGTACGAGTATCTGATACGAAATCTTGAGATACTACTAAATCTTCTGTGTATCCTAAAATACCTTTCATTGACGTTTCAGAAGCATGTTTCAATACACTCATAATTTCTGCATACGAAGTTTCTTTAGCTAATTTTACAGTTAAATCTACTACAGAAACATCAACCGTTGGTACACGCATAGACATTCCTGTTAATTTTCCATTTAAATCTGGAATCACTTGTCCTACTGCTTTTGCAGCACCTGTTGAAGATGGAATAATATTTACTGAAGCGGCACGACCACCTCTCCAATCTTTTCTTGAAGGACCATCTGCAACCATTTGAGTAGAAGTAGATGCGTGAACTGTTGTCATTAACCCTTCTACAATTCCGAAATTATCGTGAATTACTTTTGCTAGAGGAGCCAAACAGTTAGTTGTACATGATGCATTAGAAACTACTGTATCTGCTGCTGTTGCTTTTTCGTGGTTTACTCCCATAACAAACATTGGCGCGTCTGCTGAAGGTGCTGAAATAATTACTTTTTTTGCACCACCTACAATATGAGCATTTGCTGTTTCTTTAGTTGTAAAAAAACCAGTACATTCTGCTACTACATCAGCATTAATACCTGCTTCATCCCACTTAATTTGAGCTGGATCTCTTTCTGCAGTTACACGAATGTATTTATCGTTAACATATAATTTTCCGTCTTTAACTTCTACTTTTCCAGCAAAACGACCGTGTACAGAATCATATTTTAATAAATACGCCAAATGATCTACATCTAATAAATCGTTAATGGCTACAACTTCTACATTGTCTCTGTTGTATGTTTCTCTAAAAACAATTCTACCAATTCTACCAAATCCGTTAATTCCTAATTTTACTGTTGACATAATTTTTAAATATTTGATTCCATTTGAATCGTTTTGTTAATTGAGTTGAAAATCACTCTTTACTTTTTACTTTTTACTTTTTACTTTAATTATGAAGATACAATATCTGAAACTTTTACAAGCTCTAAATCAATTTCACTTTGTCCTTTAATGGCTTGTTCTAATGGTGTTAAGCAAATTTTATCATATTGTAATCCTACCATATAATTTGATTTTCCTTCTAGTAAGCTTTCTACTGCTTTTACTCCTAATCTAGAAGCTAAAACCCTATCAAAACAAGTTGGTGAACCGCCACGTTGCATATGCCCAAGTACCGAAACACGTACATCATATTCTGGCATATTTTCTTCTACGTAATCTTTAAGTTCAAAAACGTTTTTACCTATTTTATCCCCTTCAGAAACAACTACTATACTTGATGTTTTCCCTGATTCTTTACTTTTTTTCAAAGAATCTACCAATCGATCTAAACCAAAAGCTTCTTCTGGAATTAAAATTTCCTCTGCTCCTGCCCCAATTCCTGCGTTTAACGCAATATGTCCCGCATCTCTACCCATTACTTCTACGAAGAATAAACGGTTGTGAGAATTGGCCGTATCTCTAATTTTATCAATAGCTTCCACAACGGTATTTAGAGCGGTATCGTATCCTAAAGTATGACTGGTTCCAAAAATATCATTATCAATAGTACCTGGAATTCCAATTACAGAAAAACCAAATTCTTCATTAAAAATTTCTGCACCTGTAAACGAACCATCACCACCAATAACTACTAATGAATCTATTCCGCTTGCCTTTAAATTATCGTGAGCAATTTTTCGTCCTTCCGGAGTCATAAAATCTTTTGAACGTGCGGTTTTTAATATAGTTACACCTTTATTAATAATGTTTTTTACATCACGGGGTCCCATAGGTTTAAAATCGCCTTCAATCATCCCTTGATAGCCACGATAGATTCCAACACACTCAATATTATAATAAGCGCAAGCACGAACAACGGCTCTGATAGCTGCATTCATACCTGGCGAATCGCCACCTGAAGTTAAAACTCCAATTTTTTTAATTGCTGTTGACATATTTAATACTATATTATTTGTAAAATTAGTAAAGGAAATTACATATTATGCTAAAAAAAGACATATTTTTTAGCATAATGTTAGTTTCAAACGTTTTCGTTAATAAATTTCTAAAAATTAACAAAAATTCTTGATTTAATGTACATCATTAATATCTGGAACTCGATTCTTTGGATCGACTTTTTTCTCTTCTTTAATTTGTCGTTTTCGAGTTTCTTCTATAAAGTTAAAAAACTCAGGATTGGTTTCCGAATCATCCGATTCATTGACAGGTTTATTTACATTATCTTTCACATTTTGTGATTTAAATAACTTGTGCAGCAATTCTTTAAAATCGTCAAAATCCACACGATACGACAACCCTAACCCTTGCGTATAGCCTATGTTTTGTCCAATTGTATTGGAATTTAAATCATTTTCTCTATTAAATACGTGTGCAGTTAAAGTACCATCTGTATTTAAGCGCATTTCTACTTCAACGTTTCCAACAACATACGATTGATTAATACCACCAACCGGAACTCCAACATTTCCATTGATGCTAATTCTATCGTTAATTTGAGTAGACAAAGTAACTAGTGCTCTGTCTGAAATTTCTTGTTGCCGGTTTCCAATTTGATAATTTACGCCCAGTTGTAATTTATTTTCTCCGTCTGATAATACATCTCCAAATATACTACTCGCTTTTTCAAATAAAGAACCAAAGTAATTGGTGTTATTTACAGCAAAAAACTCACCTGTACCTAATAGCACAAAAGCTTGTTGTTTTTTAAAATCTTTATCTTGTAATCTATAATCCAAATCACTTTTTAAAACGGAACTTACATTTGGGAAATTGATATTAAAATCGGATTGGGGTACGTTTAATTCTCCAGTAATTAAAATACTAACTTCTGTTGGGATTTTTTTATTAAAAGCAACATTATCTAATAATACATTTGGATTTGCTTGTGTTGCATAAACCGCTTCTAAATTTAACTTCGCACCCAATGGATCGCCTTCCCAATTTATTGTTCCGCCTTTCTTTACTGTAAATTTTTTGTTAATTAAACTTCCATATCTAAATAAATACTCTCCTTCATAAACAGTAAAATCTCCTGTCATATTAAATTTACCAAGCGTATTAATATCCATAAACATAGAACCTTCGCCTTTGCCCTTAATAGAATGCCCCGTTTCTCTATTCAAAATAACTTCTATTTCTGCATTACGTGTGATATCAAATCTGAAATTCAAATCGATACCTCTGTAGGTTTTGGTTGGCTTGTTTATACTGCTTTTTGTACCAAATTTTTCTTCTGATGTTGTAAAATGTACCAAACCATTATCGCTAACACTTTCTGAATCGTTTACTGGAATTTTAATTGACGTTCCTTTGGCACTTTCCCCTTCTGCATTAATAACTAAAGCTTCTACAGGACCTTCGATTGTGGCAAAACCATCAAAATATGCTTTTCCAAAATAATAGGCGTCATCTGCATCTTTTGTGTCTAATACTAAAAGTTTATCCGATGCTATTTTTAAATCCATTTCCCAATTTCCAAACTTTTCGTGAGAAATGGTTCCGCTTAATATTCCTTTTGTTTTCTCGTTTACATCGGTAATATCAATATCTCTAAAAATAAATTTTTCTTGAGTTAAATCAACTTTTGAATTTTTATCGAAATCGTAATCTACATTTAAATAAGGCACACGTAAACCCGCATTATTTAAATATAAAACACCATCTACATCTGGATTATCAAATGATCCAACAATATTGGTTTTACCGGAAGCCCTACCTCGTACATTGTCTAAAATACCCGTTAAAAAGCCACCAATAGGTTTTATATTAAAGTTTTCAAAAACAGCCTCTAAATTTAAAACCGTCTGATTATTAACTATGTCAACCGTTCCTGTTGTTGAAAATGTTACTTCATCTTGATGAACAATAGATGCATCAACATTAAATGTTTTAAAATTTTCATCACCAAAGACTTTTAATTTCAGATTTCCTAAATCATCATTATTTAATTGTAAACCTTCAATAGTTAAATCAGTAGAAGGCTCATATACTAAATTATCTTGTTTGTATTTTAGATTTCCATTTAACTTCCCACCAAAACTTAAATTCTTAACATCAGGTGTGATTTTAGAAATATCAACATCTTTAAACGTAAAATTAAAATCTTTGTAGGTATCCCCTCTCATTTCCCCATTAAAGTCAATGAATTGATTATTATGGGATAATGTTAATTTATTGAAATTAAAGTTTTTAAACTGTTTGTCAAATACAATTGTGTTTTCAGTTGTTTCTTTTTCATTAATAAACCATTGGAAATTTTTAAACGTAATATCTGATTTTTTAAAACCTACAATCGACTGTTTGTCTTTATTAATGGTATGAAATAAATTTAAATCGAATTTATCTTCACCTTTATCACCGCCTTTAAATTCAGTTCTGGCAAATAAGGTATCGTTCAGGGTTAAGTTAATTAAACTAAATTCGGATATTTTATAGTTTTTAGTATTTAAACTATCTAATTCAATATAGGTGTTATAAAGTGGGTTTTTATTATCAATATCGATTTTTATTCCATTAAATTTATTTTCAAAAGCATGGACAAATGGAGAATTAAAGTCAAACTGAAACAAACCTGCATCGGCATTAATTTTTCCTTTAAAATGAGTGTTTTCTGCAATAGAAACATCAGGATACAATACTTCTAATACTTTATTATAAACAGTAAAATCAAAATCTAAAAATTGATTTTTGGATAATTTATGTGGTGAATAATTTGCATACAAACTACCAACAGCATTTTCAAGTATTTTTTTAATTTGTTTGGTTTGATATTTACCTACTACTTGACCTTCAATAATATCATCAGAATGAAAAGATACTGTTCTAATGTTTTGATTATCAAAAGATGAAGAAACAGCAGCAGAATCGAAATAATACTTATTTTTCGGGTTGATGTAGGAAATATTTTCTAAATTTATGGTACCTGCTAAATCGTCTAAAGAGTTGCCTCGTGCCTGCATCACTATAGAACCTGCTAAAATTGAAGTAGCATCTTTAGTATATAAATTTATTTTTTTAAGATTGGCGTATTCAATTTCTACATCAAAATCATACACTTTTTTCTTTTTGCTTAAATCAACTAAACCATCAAAAGTTAACAATAAATTTGGATCTTTACTATGAAAATGTCCTTTAAAATAAGGCATTTTCATCGTACCATTGATATCAATATTTTTATATGTATAGCCATTATATTTAAACTGACTTACATTTCCTTTTAGTTTGGTATTCAAATATTTTTTAGAAAATCCGGTTCCATCGACATCAACATTAACAGATGTACGACCTAAGTCTTTTTCCTCTAAAAATATACCTAAATCAAAATTATCTAACTGAAACTTCCCTACATAGTTGGCACGGTCAATGGTGTCTATATTATCCATTTTAAAATCGCCCATAGCACGACCTATTTTGGAAAACAAATCTACATCTGCAATAATCCATTTTTCGGTAAGCTCAACTATTCCTTTAATATCAACACGTCCAAGTTTTTGCAATTGTTTTGGTAAGTTTTTTCCTAAAAGATTTGGTAAAACTTTACTAATACTTGCTTGACTTGCGGATAATCTGTCGAAACTTCCTTTCAGATAAAATTTCTGGTCGCCTTTACCAAAAATATTTTTTAATTGAAGATTCCCAACTACTTCATTGTCATTTAAATCATTAAACTTTAAGTTATTAAATTTTAAGTCGTTTAGTGTTCCTAAAATATGAGAATCGATATAAAATTTCTGATTTTTACCAAATTCAGGATAGAAGAAATTTAAGTCATTACTCGAAATTTTACCTTCTTTAATATCTAAATCGAAAATTACTTTGTTATTAAAATCTTTAAAATCTTTTCTATCGTAACGTAGTTCTGTTTTTCCTTTAAAAGAAGAGTTTTCGGTTTCTAAAATTAATTCGTTTAATAAAATATTCTTTTTGGTATAGGTAAAATCTGAAGTTAAATTTTTCATTATCAAACCCCTATGGTCTTTAAATGACATTTTATACACATAGGCAAAAACATTTGCACCTTTTACATAAAAATCGTCTAATTGCCCATTTAAATTAGAAAAATCTAATACTTTAGGCGCTTTTAAATTTTCATCAATATACCTAAATCGACTATTTTGTAAGGAAATAGAATTTATTTTTAATCTGAATTTTCCAGTAGAAGGTTTAGGTGGATTATCATCAAAAGCAGCAACAAACTTATCTAAATTGGTGTCTTTTTCTCCTTTATATTGAATTATTTTCAGGTTTAATTCATCAGCTTGTAAGTCGCCCAAATAAGGATGCCCTTTTTCGTATAATTTTTTATAACTTAAAATTGAAGTATGAATGCGGTTAAAATGAAACAGCGTATCGTTATGATGATCCTTTGCTAAAACGCCTTTTAATTTTACCCCTCCAAACGGATTAATAGCCACTTTTTCAATAGTAATAGAAATACCAAAATCTTTTTTCAGCTGATCTGTTGCGTATGCCCCTAATTTTGTTTGCACAACAGGTAAGGCCAATAGTATAGCTACTAAAAGCACAAAAAGTACCATTCCAATTAAGGAACGAACCGCTATTTTTTTTACTGATTTAATATTTTATTTATTTAATTTTGCAAAACAAATCTATTTTTATTTGCTAATAGCAACAAAAATAAGCAATTTTGTAAGACTTATACAATACTTTTATACCAAAATTCATGCCTAACATAACTAATTCGAAAAATATATACACTTTAGCTATTGAAAGCTCTTGCGACGATACCTCTGCAGCTGTTTTGTGCAATGACAAAGTGTTATCTAATATTGTGGCAGGACAAAAAGTTCATGAAGAATATGGTGGTGTGGTCCCCGAATTAGCATCAAGAGCGCATCAGCAAAATATTGTTCCTGTTGTAGAAATGGCAATTAAAAAAGCTGGAATTACAAAAGAAAACTTAAATTGCATTGCCTTTACTCAGGGCCCTGGTTTAATGGGTTCGCTTTTAGTTGGGGGCAGTTTTGCTAAATCGTTAAGTCTTGGTTTAAATATTCCTTTAGTGGCAATTAACCATATGAAAGCACATATTTTAGCGCATTTTATTGATGAAGAAGGCTATGAAAAACCTGCTTTTCCTTTTATTGCGTTAACCATTTCTGGAGGTCATACACAAATTGTAAAAGTTTCCAGTTTTTTTGATATGGAAATTATTGGTGAAACCACTGATGATGCAGTTGGCGAAGCATTTGATAAAAGTGCTAAAATTTTAGGTCTTCCCTATCCTGGCGGACCTTTAATAGACAAATTTGCACAATTAGGCAATCCGAAAGCCTTTGCTTTTACTAAGCCAAAAGTAGCAGGATTAAATTTTAGTTTTAGTGGACTTAAAACCCAAATTTTATATTTTGTTCAGAAAAAAACTGCTGAAAATGAAAATTTTATAACTGAAAATTTAAACGATATTTGCGCATCTATACAACATACAATCATCGAAATTTTGATGGATAAGTTAAAATTAGCTGTATCAGAAACAGGTATTTCGCAAATTACTATTGGTGGTGGAGTTTCGGCAAATTCAGGAATTAGAAACACATTAAAAGAAGCAGAAACAAAATACGGATGGCAAACGTTTATTCCAAAATTTGAATACACAACAGACAACGCTGCAATGATTGGAATTGTAGGTTATTATAACTTTTTAGAAGAAAATTTCAGTACAGCTGACGTCGTTTCTAAAGCAAGAATTGAATTTTAAAATTATGCAATTATTCTATAATTCCGAAATAAAATCTGGAGATAAAACGTTTACTTTTGACAAAGAAGAAAGTAAACACATTATTAAAGTATTACGAAAACAAGAAGGTTATAAGATACATATTACTAATGGATTAGGGTATTTATTTGTTTCAGAAATAATTTTAGGTTTAGAAAAAAAATGTGAAGTAAAAATTGTTGAAGAATCCTTTTTTAAACCTTCCTCTTTTTATACACATATTGCTGTAGCTCCAACCAAAATGCACGACAGAATGGAATGGTTTTTAGAGAAAGCTACCGAGATTGGTATTCATGAAATTACGCCAATTATTTGCGAACATTCAGAACGAAAAATCTATAAAACAGATAGAGCTGAAAAAATCATTCAATCAGCTACAAAACAATCTAATCAGTATTATTTACCAAAAATTAACGAAGCCATTACGCTTGCTGAATTTCTTAAAAAAAATCATTCCGGTCAAAAATTTATTGCCCATTGTGAAGAAACAGATAAAAAAAAATTTGCTAAAGAAATTATAAAAAATAATCCTGTAACTATACTAATTGGACCTGAAGGTGATTTTTCTTCAAAAGAAATCAACTTAGCTGTAGAAAATGAATTTATTCCTGTAACTTTGGGGTACACAAGATTAAGAACGGAAACTGCGGCTTTAGTCGCTTGTCATACAATTGTAATTCAAAATGAATAAATTTATAACTTTTGGAATTTTAGTATTTTGGAACTTGGGATTTTCCCAAGATATTGCTGTTTTAAAATATTCTGGCGGAGGCGATTGGTATGCCAATCCTACATCTTTACCTAATTTGGTAAAATTTTGTAATCAAAATATCAACACAAAATTAAACCCTAAAGTCAATTCCGTTGATGTAGGAAGTGCGGAATTGTTCTTATATCCTTTTGTTCATATGACGGGTCATGGAAATGTAGTTTTCAGCAACAATGACATTCAAAATCTTCAAAATTATTTAAATTCAGGTGGTTTTTTACATATTGATGACAATTATGGAATGGACGAATATATTAGAAAAGAAATTAAAAAACTCTTCCCAAATACTGCTTTAGTTGAAATTTCTAAAACACATCCTATTTTCCAAACGCCATATTCTTTTCCAAACGGGTTACCAAAAATTCATGAACACGACAACAAACAACCACAAGCGTACGGTATTTTTATTGAAAACAGATTGGCACTTTTATACACTTTTGAGTGCGATTTAGGTGACGGTTGGGAAAACCAAGAAGTACACAACGATCCTGTAAATGTTAGAGAAAAAGCCCTAAAAATGGGAGCAAATATTCTGAATTATGTATTTTCTAACTAATTTTTTTTACCTTTGTTAGAGTAAGAATTCCAATCAATAAATGAGTTGGAAAAACAAATAATTTTTTATCATGCAAAAAATTCCAAGTGTAGACTTACGTGATTTCCTGTCGGAAGATCCGGCACGTAAACAAAAATTTGTAAATGAAATCGGAAAAGCCTACGAAGAGATTGGTTTCGTAGCCTTAAAAGGTCATTTTTTAGATGACAATTTAGTTGAAAATCTGTATAGTGAAGTTAGAAATTTCTTCAGTTTACCTGTTAAAACCAAAGAAAAATATGAAATTCCAGGTATCGGAGGACAACGAGGTTATGTTTCTTTTGGAAAAGAACATGCAAAAGGTCGTTCTGCTGGAGATTTAAAAGAATTTTGGCACTTTGGGCAATACGTTGATTCGAATTCAAAATACGCTAATGAATACCCTGAAAACGTAACGGTTTCTGAATTACCTAATTTTAATAGCACAGGTAAAGAAGCGTATCAAATGTTAGAGAAAACAGGAATCTACGTACTTCGCGCTTTAGCGTTATTTATAGGATTGGATGAATTTTATTTTGATACCTACATTTCTGAAGGCAATAGCATATTAAGACCAATACATTATCCCCCAATTACTGATGAACCTAAAGATGGTGCTGTTCGTGCGGCTGCGCATGGAGATATCAATCTAATCACTTTATTAATGGGTGCTCAAGGAAAAGGACTTCAGGTTCAAAACCACGATGGGCAATGGATTGATGCCATGGCACAACCGGATGAATTAATGATAAATGTTGGAGATATGTTATCGCGTCATACCAATAACCGATTAAAATCCACGATTCATCAAGTGGTAAACCCACCAAGAGAATTATGGGGAACTTCACGTTATTCTATTCCTTTTTTCATGCATCCGGTAAGTGATATGAAATTAGATTGTTTACCAGAATGTATCGATGAAAAAAATCCAAAACTATATGAAAATATTACTGCAGGCGAATTTTTGCACGAACGTTTGGTAGAATTAGGATTAATAAAAAAATAAAAAAACAGTTTTACTTAACGCTTCGCAATTGCGATTCGGTTTAATCTGCGTACAAAAAAATGGATTTACAAGACCAACTAAAAAGCCTATTTCCAGACCATATTCCTTCAAATGAACCTGAAGAAACAGAGGTTATACCGCATGAATTGTATGTTCAAAAAGAACCTATGATTTGCAAATATGAAAAACGAAAAGGAAAAGCAACTACCATTATTGAAGGTTACGAAGGAACGGACGAAGATTTTAAAGTTCTTGCCAAAGAAATCAAAACAAAATTAAGTGTGGGTGGAAGTTTTAAAGATGGTGCGATTATCCTTCAAGGCGATTACAGAGATAAAATAATGAAAATGCTTCAAGACAAAGGTTTTAAAACCAAACGTGTTGGAGGGTAAGTTTGTTTCAAGTTTAACGTTTCAAGTTTAAAACAAAATAACTTGAAACCTGAAACCTGAAACTTTAAACAAAAAAATCATGATAAAATCATCAGAATTAATATTAAATCCAGATGGAAGTGTATATCACTTAAATTTGAAACCAGAACATATCGCTTCTGATATTATTTTTGTTGGCGATCCAGAACGTGTATCAAAAATTACGAAGCACTTTGAAACTGTCGAATTTTCAACTCAGAAAAGAGAATTTAAAACCGAAACAGGTATATACAAAGGCGAACGTATTACGGTGCAATCAACTGGAATAGGTCCTGACAATATTGATATAGTCATGAATGAACTTGATGCGTTAGTCAATATCGATTTACACACAAGAGAACTTAAACCAAATCATACCACATTAAATATCGTTCGAATTGGAACTTCTGGTTCTTTACAAGCTGATATTCCGGTGGATAGTTGGGTAATGAGTAAATTCGCAATTGGTTTGGACAACATGCTTCGCTCCTATTTAATTGAAGAATATTCTGATTCGGAATTAGAAGATGCTTTTATTTCACATACCAATTGGGATATTAGAAAAGGTAGACCCACTGTGGTATCGTGTGATGCAACCTTAGAGAACAAAATCTATTCAGAAAAATTTTATAAAGGATTTACAGGAACTGTTGGCGGATTTTACGGACCTCAAGGTCGTGTAGTCCGATTAAATATTCAGGATCCTGAATTAAATCATAAAATGGATACTTTTAACTATAACGGAATACGCATGACGAATTTAGAAATGGAAACGGCTGCAATTTATGGTTTAGGTAAATTATTAGGACATAATTGTTTGTCGTTAAATGCAATTATTGCAAACAGAGCGCTAGGCGAATTTAGTTCGAACCCAGAAAAAACAGTCAATGAATTGATTGCTTATACATTGGATAAATTGGTTGGGTAAATCAACACAGATTAAAGAAATTATAAAAATTAGTATAATTTCTCAAATCGGTGATTTAAAAAATATTTATGAAATTTCGTTTTGCCAGACATACCAATAATTTAAAACAAATTAAATCCTTTTATATCGATATGTTAGGATTTGAATCGCTTGGTGGCTTTGAAAATCATAATGGTTATGATGGTGTTTTTATTGGAAAATCAAGTGAGAATTGGCATTTAGAATTTACAAAATCAAATGAAATCGTTAAATTTAATTTTAATGAAGATGATATATTAGTATTTTATCCTGAAACCATTGCAGAATATGATTTTTTGATAGAAAATATTAATAAGAACAATATTGATTTTATTGAATCTAAAAACACATATTGGAGTATAAACGGAAAAATGATTTTAGATCCTGATGGATATCGTATTATAATTTCAAATTTAAAAGCAAAATAAATCAACACAGATTAAAGAAATTTTAAAAATTATACTAATTTCTCAAATCGGTGTTTATAAAATAATATGAATTTAATTGTAGAAACACCTCGCCTAATCCTTCGTCCATTTGAAAAATCAGATGCAGAAGCATTATTTGATATGGATAAAAATCCTAATGTACATAAATACTTATGGTTAAAGCCTGTAGAAAATATCAACGAAGTATATGATTACATAGAAATGGTTCAAAAACAATATTCCGAAAGAGGAATTGGAAGATTTTCAACTATTTTAAAAGAAACTGGCGAATTAATAGGTTGGACAGGTATTAAGTTTGTAAATGACCATATTGAAAATGCAAATACTAATTTTTACGATTATGGCTATCGTTTAAACGAAAAATTCTGGAATAATGGTTACGCTACAGAAGCTACAAAAGCTTGGTTTGATTATGGCTTCAATGAAATGAAAATTGAAACGTTACACGCTTACACGCATGCAGAAAATGGTGCGTCAAATCATATTTTAGAAAAAAACGGGATGAAATTTATGGAAGAATACACTGCTGAAGATGGCATAAACTGGAAATGGTGGCAAATGAAAAATAGTATTCAGTAATTAGTTTTTAGTGTTCAGATATGGATTTTATTGAATTAATTGAAAAAGTAAAACATATTCCTTACGGAAGAAATTCAAATCGATATGATTTCACGTTGGTTATTTCCGAAAATAAAGGAACCTGTAGCTCTAAACATGCTTTTTTAAAAGATTTTGCAAACAAGAATAATATTCCTAATATTAAATTATATATCGGAATATTTAAAATGAACGAGGAGAATACTTCAAAAATATTTCCTTTACTATCTGAAAATCAAATTAATTACATTCCTGAAGCGCATTGTTATTTAAAAGTTGATGGAATTCCATTAGATATTACAACTTCAGAATCCTTTTATGCTAAAATTAAAAATGATATTTTAGAGGAAATAGAAATTGAGCCAATACAAGTTGCTAAATATAAAGTTAATTACCACAAAGAGTTTTTGAAGAAATGGATTATAGAAACCAATCAAAATAAAACTTTTAACGAAATTTGGACAATTAGAGAAAACTGTATTAAAAAATTGTCAGAATAATAATTTTTTAAACCCCTTAAAACATTCACCCAAAACCTTATACCCTAAATATGAAACAAGTCAAAATAGCAGGCGTACCCGAACATTTCAACTTGCCTTGGCATATGTGCATTGAAAATGGCGAATTCAATGAAGCTGGAATCGATTTACAATGGACTGATATTCCTGAAGGAACAGGAAAAATGTGCCAAATGCTTCGTAATAATGAAACTGATATGGCCATTATTTTAACGGAAGGAATTATTAAAGAACTAACTGAAAATCCGCACAGTTCTATTGTGCAAGTTTTTGTGAAATCACCCTTAATTTGGGGAATTCACGTGGACGGAAAAGCCAAATATAATTCGGTTTCAGATTTAGAACATAAAATTTCAGCTATAAGCAGATTGGGTTCTGGTTCACATTTAATGAGTTTTGTAAATGCAGAAAAAAACAATTGGGACATTAGTGCTATTCCATTTGAAATCGTAAATAATTTAGACGGAGCAATCGCAAGTCTTTCTGAAGGGAAATCAGATTATTTTATGTGGGAAAAATTTACCACAAAACCTTTAGTAGACAATGGCACTTTTAAACGTGTGGGCGAATGCCCTACTCCTTGGCCTTGTTTTGTAATTGCGGTTAGAAATGAATTTTTAGCAGAAAACAAATCTGTCATAGCTTTAATTTTAGAAATAATAAACACCACAACAGAAGAATTTAAATACATTCCAAGCATCGATAGAACGCTTGCTACAAGATATCATCAAAAATTAGAAGATATCCAACAATGGTTGCAAAAAACGCAGTGGAGTCAGAAAAATTTAGATGAAAAAATCGTTCAAATCGTTCAAAACAAACTATTTGATTTAGCTATTATTTCTAATAAAGTACCCTTCGATCAACTTGTTAAAAACGTATAAAAAGACGAATCAATTTATGTTGATGCCACATTTTTAACTACTTTTGAATACAAAACAAAATCGAATTTCCGAAATACAAAAATGACATTTTTTCTAAAATCTTTTTTTGATAAAATATCCGCCTGGCTTATTGCAAATAAGCTTAGAGAAAATGTTATATTGTTTGTTTTATCTTTTTTAATTAGCATTCCTGTTTTTATTTATTTCAGAAAAAATATTTATTATTTCGATGCAGAAATACCTTATGATAAAATTTCAGTTTTTATTTTTCTTATAACTGTATTTATGCTGATTTTAAAATGGTTACGCAAAAAGATTATGTATTCAATTTTAGTTTATTTTATCATTTTTACGATGGCATCTGTACAAGGAAACTATTCTTTATTTCAAGTGATAACAGCCTATAAAATCACTTTTTTAAGTGATGAAATGCAAAAGGAGGAAACTTTTTTAGAATCAAAAACATTAAAGCCATTTCCAAATAAAACTCGCGTATATAAAAGTGTTGATTTTTCTAGTTCAAAAGTGAGAAATTTTGCATTATATGCTATTAATACACATTTTAAAGACACACCAAATTATCCGATTAATCGAAAACTGATTCAATATTTTGCGGTTTTTAAAGAAGTAAATAGCAGATGGAATTACGTAAACGACCCAAAAGGACAAGAATATTTTGCAAGTGGCAGCGAGAGTTTATTATATTTTTCAGGTGACTGTGATGACCATGCCATTTTGATGTGCGCAGCAATAAAATCTATTGGTGGAAGTATGCGACTAATACATACAGGAAAACACATGTACCCAGAAGTATTATTAGGAACAGAAAAAGAATTAGAAACCACTATGTATCTAATTAGCAATGAGCTATTTAAAGATATTTCTAAAGGAAGAACGATTTATTTTCATCGTGATGAAAAAGGAAAAATTTGGTTAAATTTAGATTATACTGCACATTATCCTGGAGGTCCCTTTTTAGGTGAAGAAGTGTTAAGTATTTTAGATTTACAACAACCTGAACTTACCAATCAATCTGGTTTTTTCCAATAGATATTAAATAACTATTTGTTTGACTAAAATGCTTGTTTCCAAACCAAAAACCTCTATTGGCACTTAATGGTGATGGATGCCCACACTCTAAAACAAGATGTTTTTCTCTATTTATTTTAATTCCTTTTTTTTGTGCAAAACTTCCCCAAAGTAAAAAAACAATATTTTCACATTCTCTTGATATAAAATCAATTAAATTATCTGTAAAAACATTCCACTTTAAGTATTTGTGGCTATTTGCTTCGTTTTTTCTAACCGTTAAACTAGCATTCAAAAGTAGAATGCCTTGTTGTGCCCAACGTTCTAAATTACCGTTTGTTGGTAAAAATATCGAATCAAAATCGGAATTAATTTCTGCAAAAATATTCTTTAATGAAGGTGGGATTTTAATGCCGTCATTTACCGAAAAACATAAACCATTTGCTTCACCTTCTCCGTGATAAGGATCTTGACCAATAATAACAACTTTTAAATCATTCAAATTACATTTATCAAATGCATTAAAAATTAAATCTTTTGGAGGAAAACAAACTGAAGTTTCATATTCGTTTTCAACATCTGAAATTAGTTTTAAAAAATAATCTTTTTGAATTTCATCATTGAAAAATGATTTCCAAGATAAATCAATATTGTCATAGAGCATATTTATAGTTTTTACAAATATAAAACTTTATCTTTTGTAACTTTGCAATCATCCTAGAATTTCAAAATGATTTCAATAACCGAAAAAACACTAAAAGATTTAGAGTTTCATACCATTTTACAGACCATTTCTGAGCGTTGTAACACAGAAATTGGAATGGAAAAAGCGCTTCAGATTCAGCCATTTAAAAGCAAAGAAATTTTGTTTGCAGAATTAGCGTACACTAATGAATATGTTGCTTCTTTTAGTAATAATAATGCCTTGCCAAACCACGGTTTTGAAACTGTTACTGCTGATTTGAAATTATTAGCTATTGAAGATAGTTTCTTGGAGTTAGTAGCCATTAAAAAAATATTAGATTTAAGTAAATCTACCAATGAATATTTAAAATTTTTAAAGAAATTTTCAGATTATTATCCAGAATTATATAAAAAATCAACCCAAATTGAGTTTACGCCTTATATTTCGAAATCTATTGAAGAAATTGTAAATAAATTTGGAGAAATTAAAGATGATGCGTCGCCCGATTTAGTAAATATCAGACGAAGCATTAATGTAGTACGTGGAAAAATAAATCAAAGTTTTGGAATGGCCTTGTCGCACTTCAATTCATTAGGCTATTTAGATGACATAAAGCAAACAGTTGTTGATAATCGCAGGGTTTTGGCGGTTCAAGCAATGTATCGAAAAAAAGTAAAAGGTTCTATTTTAGGGAATTCAAAGACTGGAAGTATTGCCTATATTGAACCAGAAACCACGTTAAAATATTCTCGAGAATTGAATGTTTTAGAGTTTGAAGAACGAGAAGAAATTATGCGCATATTACGTATGCTTTCTGCTACAATTCGTCCTTATGTAGCTTTAATTTCTCAGTATCAGGAGTTTCTTTCCGATATGGATGTAATTGCTGCAAAAGCAAAATATGCCAACCGAATTAACGGAATACTTCCCAAAATAAATGAAGAAAAGCGCTTGTTTTTTAGAGAAGCCTTCCATCCTATTTTGCTTTTAAATAACAAATTAGAAAACAAACCCACATTTCCTCAAACCATAGAATTAGAAAGTACGAATAGAATTATTGTAATTTCAGGTCCCAATGCCGGTGGAAAAACCATTTCTTTAAAAACTATTGGTTTACTGCAATTGATGTTACAATGCGGTATGCTGATTCCAGTTCATGAGCGAAGTGAAACGTTTTTATTTGATAGAATTTTAACCGATATTGGCGACAACCAATCTATTGAAAATCATTTGAGTACATACAGTTATCGTTTAAAGAATATGAATTATTTCTTAAAAAAGTGTAACGATAAGACCTTATTTTTAATAGACGAATTTGGTACAGGTTCAGATCCAGAATTGGGAGGTGCTTTGGCAGAAATTTTCTTAGAAGAATTTTATGACCGAGAAGCTTACGGAATTATTACCACACATTACACCAATTTGAAGATCTTAGCCAGCGAATTGCCTTTTGCAAGCAATGCCAATATGTTATTTGATGAAAAATCATTAGAACCGATGTATAAATTACATTTAGGTCAGCCAGGAAGTTCGTTTACATTTGAAGTAGCGCAGAAAAATGGGATCCCGTACGGATTAATTAATCGTGCGAAAAAGAAAATTGAAAATACAAAAGTACGATTTGATAAAACCATTGCTACGCTTCAAAAAGAACGCTCTAAAATGGAAAAAACGTCTGTTTCTTTGAAAGAAGAAGAAACCAAAGCGCGTGAAGAAAGCAAGAAAATGGAAACTATAAATAGTAAAATTCAGGACAAACTAGAACGGTATCAGGAATTGTATGACGCCAATCAGCGTTTGATTTATATGGGACAAAAAATTGATGATATTGCAGAAAAATATTTTAATAATAAAGATAAAAAGACCTTAATTGGCGAATTTTTAAAAGTCGTTGAAATTGAAAATTCGAAACGTAAAAAAATATCAGCTAAAGAGAAAAAAATCAAAGAAGTTGTTGTAAAACAAGTGATTGCTGAAGTAAACGTTAAAGTAGAAGAAATTCGTACCGAGAAAAAAGAAAAGAAAATCAAAGCCAAATTGATTCCTGAAAAACCTGCTGTAGTTTTAAAAGTTGGTGATAGAGTTCGTATGAAAGACGGTAAAGCCATCGGAACCATTGAAAAAATCGAGAAAAATAAAGTTTCTATAAACTATGGCGTTTTTATGTCTAAAGCAAACTTGGACGACTTGGAATATGTGCAACCAAGTTAACGAGGCAATTTGACAATTAGTCAATGTGCCAATATTTATATTAATTTACCTATTGGTAAATTAATATAAACTTTCACCATTTAAATCGGTAGTTAAAACATCACTCATATAATTAAAAAAAGGCCGCATCGCTGCAAAAGTGGCGATTACTTCTTCTTTAAAATTTGGTGACATCACTTCTTTGTTTGTGAATTTTCTGGTTAGTAAATATTGCTTTTTTCTAATTAAATCGATATTTGGATGTGTTTTATCGAAATTTTTTGGAGCAGTTTTTAACTCTTCACCTTCCAAAGTTCCAAACATTTTTTTGAAAGTTGCATCTGCGATAATTTCTCTTAAATCAGATGCATCTAACTCTAATTCTTTTCTAATTCGTAATAAATCTTCGTGATTTGGCTCCCAAAATCCGCCACCAACGAAGCTAGCGTCATTTTCAATATGCAGATACATTCCACCACGAAGCATTGGTTTAGTTCTGGAAAATCCGACAGAAAAATGATTTTTATAAGGTAGTTTGTTTTTAGAAAAACGAACGTCGCGATAAATTCTAAACACTTGCATTTTTTCTAAACTATCTATCTTTTCTAAATCGGTAAAGACTTCTGTAAAAAAAGCTTTTGCCAAATTATTTTCGGTTTCAAAGCGTTTTTTATTTTCAGTAAACCATTCGCGATTATTATTTTTAGCAAGTAACTCTAAAAATTCAAAAGTTGATTTTGTTAGCATAAGTTGGCGTTATAAATTAAATTGAATCGTTTAGTTTACTGTTTTTGTAACTGAATGTGAAATAAATTACCAATCCGATAACCAACCAAACGCCAAACCACATCCAATTAGAAACCGCCATTCCTGTTAATAAATAACAACAAGAAATTAACCCTAATAATGGAATTAAAGATAAGTTTTTAGTGAAAGATAAAACTGTCATTACTATACAAACAAGTATAAAAACCAACATTGGTATGTTTGTAGCCAATTTATCAATTGAAAAATCGAAAAGATTAGTAAAAAAATCTGGTACATATTTAACGATTAAAATAGTAGCAATAGCCACTAATACCGGAAAAATAAACTTTGAATTCACATACGGAATTCTGAATTTCCCTTTGGTTTCGCGTTCTGCGATTTCGGCTTCACTTTGAGGAGAAAGCATTAAAACGCCACCACAAACTAATACGAATGCAAATAAAGTTCCGATACTTGTGAAATCTAAAACAAAATTTTCATCAGTAAAAAAGATTGGAATTCCAACCACCAAACCAGTTACAAGAGTAGCGAAACTTGGTGTTTTGTATTTAGGATGAATTGTTGAAAAACGCTTTGGCATTAATCCATCACGACTCATCGTCATCCAAATTCTTGGTTGTCCCATTTGAAATACCAATAACACACTTGTCATAGCTACAACTGCTGCAATTGAAACCACAAACAACATCCATTTTACGCCTTTTAAAGCAAATATTTCAGCTAATGGATCACTTACACCTAATAATTCATAAGACACCATTCCGGTGATAACAAGCGCTAAAACTATAAAAACAATCGTGCAAATTACTAAAGAATAAATCATACCTTTTGGTAAATCGCGTTGTGGATTTTTACTTTCTTCTGCCAAAGTAGAAACCGCATCAAACCCAATATAAGCAAAGAAAACAGCAGAAACCCCACCCATTACTCCGCTAAAACCATTTGGCATAAATGGCGTCCAATTATCGATATCTACGTAAAAAGCACCTACAATAATTACCAAAACAATTATTGCTAACTTTATATATACCATAGCATTGCTAAAGTTTTTAGATTCTTTTGTGCCTCTGTAGACCAAATAGGTAATTAAAATATTAATAACCACTGCTGGTAAATCGAATATTACTTTCAAATTCCCTAACATTGGAGCGTTTTTCCACGCTGCTAATCCTTCGTCGCCTTTACTTGCTAAAAACGCGGCGTGTGCTGATTTATAATTTATAGTTAACCATTCAGGCAAATGAATTCCAAAACTTTCTAATAAATTAGTAAAATAACCGCTCCAAGAAAAAGCAATATAAATATTACCTATAGAATATTCCATAATTAATGCCCAACCAATAATCCATGCGAAAAGTTCGCCAAAAGAAACATAGGCATACGTATATGCACTACCTGAAACAGGCACACGAGAAGCAAATTCAGCGTAACACATTGCTGTAAAACCACAAGCAATGGCACACATAATATACAAAAGTACTACAGCAGGTCCGCCTGAAAAACATGCATTTCCGATAGCGCTAAACGTACCACCGCCAATAATAGCAGCTATTCCAAAAAAAGTTAAATCTCTTACTGTTAACACTTTATTTAAACCAGAATGTTCTCCATCTCCGCCTTGTTTTAATATCGTTGTAATCGATTTTTTTCTGAAAATTTTCATTTTTAATATAATTTAGGTTAGCAAAGCAAATATAGAATTTAAATTGTAATTGTTTTAAGTTATTAGAATGAAATATTGATAATCAAAAACTATTATTAAATAAATTTATATAATCAAAACATATTGTTTTGTTCTAAAATAGACGTAAATTTGCAGTAGAAAATTAATAAAAAATAAATAATTATGGCCTTAGTAGGAAAACAATTCCCAAACATTACGGTTGACGCGATCTCAGAAATGGGTGACAACTTAAGAATTAACGTATTAGAAGAAGCAACAAAAAACAACAAAAAAGTAATTTTATTTTGGTACCCAAAAGACTTTACATTTGTTTGTCCAACTGAATTACACGCGTTTCAAGCTGCTTTACCAGAATTTGAAAAAAGAAATACAATTGTTATTGGTGCTTCTTGCGATACTAACGAAGTACACTTTGCTTGGTTAAACACAGCAAAGAACAACGGTGGTATTGAAGGTGTTACGTATCCTTTATTAGCTGATACAACTCGTAATTTAGCAAACGCTTTAGATATTTTAGATGTAGCCGATGAATTTAACGAAGAAACTGGTGACTATTTATTAACTGGATCTAATGTAACTTTCCGTGCTACATACTTAATTGACGAAACTGGTAAAATTTTCCACGAAAGTGTAAACGATATGCCATTAGGTAGAAATGTAAACGAATATTTACGTTTAGTTGATGCGTACACACACGTACAAACTAAAGGAGAAGTTTGTCCTGCAAACTGGGAAGAAGGAAAAGATGCTATGAGTGCTGACAGAAATAGTACAGCAAGTTATTTAGCTTCACACTAAAAAAATAAACCTCAATTACAATAACAATGTCAATATTGAAATTTGACATTGTTATTTGTAATTAAAAATTAAGAAATTATGTTTCAAGAAATCGAAAAAGATAATTTAGCTGAAATAGTAGCTAATAATGAAGTAGTATTGGTGCAATTTTCTGCAACTTGGTGTGGAAACTGTCGCATTATGAAACCAAAATTTAAAAAAATGGCTTCTGAAAATGAAAGTATTCCATTTTTAGTAGTAGATGCCGAACAGTTTACAGAATCCAGAAAATTAGCTAATGTGGATAATTTACCAACGTTTGCTGCTTTTAAAAATGGGGTTTTAGTAAATCAAACACAAACTAATAAAGCGGAAGTTTTAGCGGAATTAGTAGCTCAAGTACTATAAATTGAGACAAATTAGACTTCTTAGAAAATTAGAAAGTCTACAAATCTAAAATGTCTATAAATCTAACAATCTAAAAATATGAAATTACCTGTAATAAAACACTTGACACAATTTGTGGAAGAAAATGATGCCGATTATATAATTGAAACCATAGCCGTTTTAGAACACTTAACAGAATTAGAATCCTTAAAAGATGAAGAATTAGATGTTATTGGTGAGTTAATTTCAAATATGTATGGAGCCATCGAAGTTAATAAAATGATTAAAGGTGGAAAAGATAAAAAAACAGCCCTTAATGATTTTATGAAACGTGTTTTAGGCGCCATTGACAAATAAAAAAAACGCTCAAGAGAGCGTTTTTTTTTTAATTTATAACAATGATTTTTTTTAAATTCTATCAAAATACATTGCTTTTACTACACCATCGGATAATCCAATCTTTGGCACATAAATATGGTTCGCACCACTCCATCGCATTGCACTTAAATATATAGAAAGTGCAGGAATAATTACGTCGGCACGGTCGGTATTTAAACCTAATTCGGAAATTCTTTGTTCGTATGTTAATGCATTTATATGATCAAATTGCGATTTTAAATATTTGTATGTCAATGGTTTATCTTGCGTTTTACCTGATAATTTAAATGCCTTATTGATATTCCCGCCAGAACCAATCATAATTATATTACCTAAGCCTTCGGTATTGGTTTTAATCCATTTTTCAATTTCATGCCAAACTACTTCGTTTACCATATTGTTTAGCATTCGTACCGTACCATTTTTGAATGATTTTGAAACCAACATTTTTCCATTAGAAAACAAAGAAAATTCGGTACTTCCTCCACCAACATCTACATAAAGATAATTTTCATTTGTCTTTATGAAGTGATGCAAATCAGATGAAGCTATAATTGCGGCTTCTTTTTTACCATCAATAATTTCAATTTTTATGTCTGTTTTTTTCTTTATGATTTCGGCAACTTCTTTACCATTATATGCTTCACGCATGGCAGAAGTGGCACAAGCCATAAATTTTTCAACTTTATATACTTTCATTAATAATTTAAATGCTTTCATAGCATCAATCATTCTATCAATATTTTCTTCTGAAATTTCACCTACTGTAAAAGCATCTTGTCCTAAACGAATAGGCACGCGGATTAAGGCACTTTTGTTAAATTGTACTTCTTTACCTTTTTGCTCAATAATATTAGTAATTAACAATCGCATGGCATTGGAACCAATGTCTATTGCAGCATATTTTTTTATTTGAATCATTAATTTTTTATATAATTTCAGGAAGTATTACTTCCAATTTGTTCTGATAGTGTTTGTACATTTCTTGTTGGGCTCTAAATATTTTATCATCGCCACGTTTTCTGTATAAATTTTCAAATTTATCTGAATGTAAACGAGCCTTTACATTGGCTTTCCAACCAATTTCAAAAGTGTCTATTAAATCTTGTTTAATTTCTTCATCGTAAATTGGACAAGTTACTTCAACTCGAGCATCAATATTTCTGGTCATAAAATCGGCAGAAGATATAAATACTTCTGGATTGTCATTATTTCCAAATATAAACACGCGTGAATGTTCTAAATAATTATCGACAATACTTATTGCTTCGATGTTTTCACTATAATTTTTTAATCCTGGAACCAAACAACAAATACCTCTTATTATTAATTTTATTTTAACTCCAGCGTTACTTGCTTCGTATAATTTATCTATCATTTTATAATCTGATAAACTATTCATTTTTAAATTGATATAAGCTGGCTTGCCTTCTAAAGCATTTTTTATTTCTCTATCAATCAATTTAACAAAACGAGAACGGGTATAATGTGGCGATACAATTAAATGTTTATAACGATGCACTCTATAATTTACTTCAAAAAACTCAAAAACTTTAGACATATCCTTCAAAATTTTCGAATCACTTGTAAATAAGGTTACATCAGTGTAAATTTTAGCTGAAGATTCACTGAAATTTCCAGTAGAAACAAAACCGTATCTCTTAATTTCTTCGTCTTCCAAACGTTCTACTAAACAAATTTTGCTATGTACTTTTAGTCCTTTTACTCCAAAAATTAAGTTAATGCCTTCTTCTTGCATTTGTTCAGCGTAGGAAATATTACTTGCTTCGTCAAAACGGGCTTGTAATTCAATTTGAACGGTAACTTTCTTTCCGTTTTTAGCAGCATTAATAAGCGAACTTACTATTTGAGAATTTTTTGACAATCGGTACAATGTAATTTTTATGGATTGCACTTTAGGATCTAAAGCCGCTTCTCTTAAAAATCGAATGACATAAGAGAAAGATTGATATGGCGCGTGCAACAAATAATCTTTTTCTTTAATACTTTGCAGCATACTTCCATCTAAACTTAAACCTTGAATGGGTAATGGCACATTTTGTTTGTACAACAAATCGTATCGTCCAAGATTTGGAAAATCCATGTAATCTCTTCGGTTGTGATATCTTCCTCCAGGAATAATGGAATCGGAACTATCAATTTTCATTCTGTTTAGGAAAAACTCTAACGTATCTTTTTCAATTGCTTGATCATAAACAAAACGAACGGGCTCTCCAACTCTACGTTCTTTAACACTGTAAGATATCTTTTCAATTAAACTTTTACTCAAGTCCGAATCGAATTCCAATTGGGCATCTCGAGTTATTTTTATCATATGTGCATCAATACTTTCATAATCGAAAATATTAAAAATATGATCTAAACTATATCGAATTACGTCATCTAATAAAATAATATATTGTTTATCTGAATTGGAAGGTAAAACTACAAATCTGTTAATTGTTTTTGGAATTTCAACAATGGCGTATCTAATTTCTTTATCGTTTAATAATTGAGAAATTAATCCCGATTTGTTTGTATTCATTACCAACTTTACTGCTAAATATCCTGAAGTATCTTTAATTAATGGAAACTCAACTAAATCATTTAACATAATGGTAACTAATTCTGGACTTACTTTTTGAATAAAAAAGTCTTTAATAAACGTTTCTTGGTCTTTAGTTATTTGCTTTTCATTAATGATATAAATTCCTTGTTTTTCAAGTTTTTTTTCTATATCATTTAATATTCGTAAACTTTCAGATTGATGTTCAATTACAATTTCTGTAATATCTTTTAGTAACTGTTCTGCAGAAATATCGCCTAACATTGGTTTAGTATCTATTTTTTCTAATGTCATTCTGCGAATTGCAGCATAACGAACACGAAAAAACTCATCTAAATTATTTGAAAAAATACCTAAAAATCGTAATCTATCTAATAAAGGTACATTTTCGTCTGCGGCTTCTTGCAAAACCCTTGCGTTAAATGTTAACCAACTTTTTTCTCTATCTATATATGGGTTCATTCTCTTTATTTGTTATGTTTATTTAGACATAAAAGTGTCAAATATATTGGTTTTACAATTAAATTAAACTAAAAATATGTACTACCAAATTTAGGTATAAAGGTATTGTTTTCAATGAAATTTAACAAAATTTGATAAAAATATAACATTTATTCAATCCTCAATTTTCAATTTTTTGAAGCAATTTCTAAAACAAAAACAGCATCAAAACAAGTTTTAATGCTGTTATTTATTGTTATAATTCTAAATTATATTTTAATACCTGGAGGTAATAACTGTTGAAATTTTTTATTTTTTCTAAAGAAAGAAACAATTTTTGTATTGGTTGGCACTACTTTAAACTTTCTTTCTTCTGCAATATCTAAAACGGAAGTTATAAATTGATTTACTTTATCTTCTTGTTCATTTTCGTTTGCACAAAGCTTGGTTAAAAATATCTTCCTTTCTTGAATGGCGTATTCAATGGTTAATAGTCCGCAATCCGTTTTTGTTTCAAATTGTCTTAATAATTCATTGTCTTTAATTTCCTCAACTAGCATAAATTCGGGTTTTAAATACTAACAAATCTTAATTGTTTGTTAAAATGTCTGCAAATTTACAAAAAAATAAAGACAAATCAAGTAGTAAACAAATGAAAATCATAACAATAGAAAATTATTTGTTAAATTTATATTTTTCTGTCGAAAAAAGAAACCCAATTAAAATTAATATTATAATTTTAAGGCACAAAATCATCAAACTAATGTCGAAAATACAAGTTTACTTTGTTCCTGGTTTAGCCGCAAGTATAGAAATCTTCGAAAATATAAAATTACCAAAGGAACAATTTGAAATGCATTATTTAGAATGGATTTTACCCATTTATAATGAAACTATACAATGCTACGCAAAAAGAATGTGTGAAAAAGTGAAACATGAAAATTGCGTATTAATTGGTGTTTCATTTGGTGGAATAATGGTTCAAGAAATGTCTGAAATAATTAAAGCAAAAAAAGTTATCATTATTTCAAGTGTAAAAAGCAACCAAGAATTGCCTATTCATATGAAATTAGCGAAGGCTACAAAATTATACAAAGCATTACCTACTAGTCTTTTAGGCCAAGTGAATTATTTATCAAGATATATAAAAGGCAGAGGTTTACTTGCTAAAAGAGTAAAATTATACAACAAATATTTATTTATGAAACAAACTAAATATTTAGATTGGGCAATTGAAAATGTTTTACTTTGGCAAAGAAGTATTCCTGATGAAAAAGTAATTCACATTCACGGCGATGAGGATATGGTCTTTCCAATTTCTAATATTAAAAATTGTATTGTTATAAAAGGAGGAACGCATATTATGATCGTAAATAAATACAAATGGTTAAATAAAAATTTACCCCAATTAATATTAGAATAAACAAAAAAATATATAGTACCTTGATTATAAGATACATTAATAAAATAACACACTTATGAAACACCTAAATAAAACAATATTTTTATTCGCACTATTTATTATTTGCGGTTTTTTAATTTATGCTACCTCGTACCAAAACGTACCGAAAAAAAATCATGTAGAATATCCAAGTGAAATGGATTTTTGTGGAGAAAAAGTTCCAACCAATCAAGCTGATGTAAAAGAACGTTTGGACAGAGAAATGTTAGTTAATATTAATTTAAATGCCTCAACTGCCATTTTAATTAAAAGAGCTAATAAGGTGTTCCCTATTATCGAACCAATATTAGCAAAATACAATGTTCCTGATGATTTTAAATATTTAGCTGTAATTGAAAGCGGATTAATTAATGCCATTTCGCCGTCTGGTGCAAAAGGTGTTTGGCAATTTATGCCAGATACAGCTAAGGAAAGCAAATTAGAAATAACGGACCAAGTAGATGAACGTTATCATATTGAAAAAGCTACACAAGCTGCTTGTGAATATTTAATTAAGGCCAAAAACAAATTTGGAAATTGGACAATAGCGGCCGCATCGTACAATGGTGGTATGACAGGATTACAAAATCACATTACTTTTCAACAAACTTCCGATTATTATAGTTTATGGCTATCCGATGAAACTTCGCGTTATGTTTTCAGAATTTTAGCTTTAAAAGAAATTATGAAAAATCCAGAAAAATATGGCTATTTAATTCCAAAAGAAGCCTTATATCCAAAAATTAATACAAAAAAAATAATGATTGACTCTACTATAACAAATTTGTCTACATTTGCTATTAGTCAAGGGATTAACTATAAAATTTTAAAAACACATAACCAATGGTTGCGTGATAAAAAATTAGATAATCCAACAAAAAAAACATACGAAATTGAAATTCCAATTGAAGGATATAATAAATAAAAATGAAAAGTAAAATGACCCTACAAATAATATTGTCTTTAATTCTCATTGGAATTTTAGCAGGAGTACTAAGCGGATTGGTTGGCGTTGGTGGCGGCATAATTATGGTGCCATTATTAGTCATGTTTTTCGGATTTAACCAGCACCAAGCACAAGGCACGAGTTTAGCTGTATTAGCAGTTCCCGTTACAGCTGTTGCGGTTTTTAATTACTATAAAGAAGGACAAATTAATCTAAAATACGCCGCAATTATCGCTGTTTTTTTTGTTGTGGGTAGTATTTTTGGAAGTAAATTTGCACTAACCTTAGATCAAAAATTGTTAAAGAAAATTTTTGCCGTAGTATTACTTGTTATTGCAGGAAAAATGTTGTTAGACAAATAATCTAAAATACATTGAAAAGTAAAAAAATTGTAATTTCGGGTATTAACATGGTAGAAGGTGGTGTTTTTACAATCCTTCATAATGCTTTACAAGAACTTTCTAAGCACATTGAAAAAAAGGAAGTTGAAGTTATCGCTTTGGTTCATGATGCCTCGAAATTTCAATTTTCAAATATTACAATTATTGAAATACCACTTTCAAAAAAATCTTGGTGGTTTCGTTTGTATTACGAATATTTTTATTTTAAAAAACTCTCTAAACAATTACAACCCGACATTTGGTTTTCCCTACATGATACTACGCCAAATGTAGTAACAAAAAAACAATTTGTGTATTGCCATCATCCTACAACATTATTTAAACCTACTTGGAAAGATTGGAAATTTAATTACAAAATTGGCGTTTTTTCCGTTTTGTACGATAGGCTATTCAAAATTAATATTGCTAAAAACCATACTGTTTTTGTACAGCAACATTGGATAAAAGAAATTTTCGAAAAGCGATTTAACATTACAAATATAAAAGTTGCTATTCCAGAATATGTGGAGGAAATTACTTCAGAGAAATACAATTTTGAAGCAAACAAAGTTCATTTTTTTTATCCAAGTTTTCCAAGAAGCTATAAAAATCATGAAGTACTATTAGAAGCCATAAAATTATTACCTGAAAACATTTCTGGACAAACCCAATTTCATTTTACCACCATAAAAAATAATAAAGAAAAATACGCCCAATTTTTAATTAAAAATTATAGTAATTTAGAAAACGTTCAATTTTATGGAAAAGTAAAAAGAAGTCAGTTACTTTCTATGTATAATGCCATGGATTGTCTGCTTTTTCCATCAAAAATAGAAACTTCTCGCTCCCTC
>CAZQGY010000011.1:0-61542 GCA_964593435.1 uncultured Flavobacterium sp.
TTAGGTTCTTCAAAAAGTAGATTAAATATTGGAATTAAAGGAAATCCAAATTTTGTATGAAAGGATGTAAATTTTTCCATCTCTGCGAATCGGTCAAACCGTAATTGCTGTGGATAGTTATGAAAATGCACCCGCAATGCAAGTCGCACATAGTTTTGAGGTAATCAATATGCTTGATGGTGCTGAATTAGATAGAATTGTTGCCAAGCATCAACCTGATTTTATTGTCCCCGAAATAGAAGCCATTCGTACGGAGCGTTTTTATGACTATGAAAAACAAGGAATTACTGTAGTGCCATCAGCAAAAGCAGCTAATTTTACCATGAACAGAAAAGCGATACGCGATTTAGCCGCTAAAGTGTTAGGTTTAAAAACAGCAAATTATCGTTATGCTACTTCTTTTGAAGAATTACAAAAATCAGTTGCCGAAGTAGGAATGCCTTGTGTAGTAAAACCATTAATGAGTTCATCTGGAAAAGGACAATCTACTATAAAATCAAATGAAGATATTGAAAAAGCTTGGAACTATGCAGTAGAAGGTTCACGTGGTGATATTGTGGAAGTAATTGTAGAAGCATTTGTAAATTTTCATTCGGAAATAACGCTTTTAACGGTAACTCAAAATAATAATTTGCCCACTCTTTTTTGCGCACCAATTGGTCACCGTCAAGAACGAGGCGATTATCAAGAAAGTTGGCAACCAGCCAAAGTTTCACAGGCTGATATTTTAGAAGCACAAGATATGGCAAAAAAGGTTACTGAAGCTTTAGGAGGCGCAGGACTTTTTGGCGTAGAATTTTTCTTAACAAACGAAGGCGTATATTTTTCAGAATTATCACCAAGACCTCACGATACAGGAATGGTAACCTTAGCCAATACTCAAAATTTTAACGAGTTTGAATTGCATTTACGTGCTATTTTAAGTTTACCAATTTTCGAAATTACACAAGAAAGAGCAGGAGCAAGCGCAGTAATTTTAGCTGCTGGAGATTCTAATCATCCCACTTTTTCTGGAATTGAAAACGTAGCGTTTCAGCCTAAAACAGATTTGAGACTTTTCGGAAAACCAACTTCTCGACCTTACAGAAGAATGGGTGTGGTGTTACATTATGATAAATTAGATACACCAGTGGAAGAAATTGTGGAAAGAGCAAAAAAAATAGCTACTTTAGTAACGGTAAATGTTTAAGAAAATGAAAAAAATAATAGTACTTGTTTTTGGTTGTTTATTTGTAGCTTCTTGCGGCCCAAGAAGATTAGGATGTGGTCCTAGAAGATGCGAAGTAAAAACACCAACAACTGTTAATTCAGACATAAACAAAATACAAGTTTCATAAATGAAGAAAAAGATTGAAATTTTAGCACCAGCTAAAGATTTAATACAAGGAATAGCTGCTATAAATGCAGGTGCTGATGCCGTTTATATTGGAGCACCGTTGTATGGTGCCAGATCAAATGCTACCAATTCTATTGAAGATATTGCCGAATTAGTAAAATATGCACATTTATTTAATGCTCAGGTTTTTGTAGTTATAAATACCATTTTGTACGATAATGAATTAGAATCTTGTCGTCAACTGATTTGGAAATTGTATCATGTTAATGTCGATGCCTTGATTATTCAAGACATGGCCATTATGGAGATGGAATTACCACCAATTGTGCTTCACGCAAGCACACAAGCCAATAATCGCGATGCAGCTAAAATTAAATTCTTAGCCGATGCCGGAATAAAACGAGTGGTGTTAGCTAGAGAATTAAATTTAAGTCAAATTAAAGAAATTAGTGAAGCGTCTGATGTAGAATTAGAATTTTTTGTAACGGGTGCTTTATGTGTTTCGTTTAGCGGAAATTGTTATATGAGTGTTGCCAATGGCGAACGTTCAGCAAATAGAGGTTCTTGTGCCCAAAATTGTCGTTTACCTTATAATTTAATTGATGGAAATGGCGATACATTAATTAAAAATAGTCACTTGCTTTCTATAAAAGATTTTGATGTTTCCAATCAAATTCCAAATTTAGTTGCAGCAGGAATTTCATCGTTTAAAATTGAAGGACGTTTGAAAGATATTGTATATGTTAAAAACAACGTATCCTATTTACGACAAAAATTAGATGCTTTTTTAGCAGAAAATACCGATAAATATACCAAAGCTTCTTCTGGAAAATGTACTTTTCTATTCGATTCTTCACTAGACAAAAGTTTCAATCGTGGCTATACTGATTATTTTGTAAATGAAAGACACCAAGCAATTGGTTCTTGGGATAGTCCAAAATCAAAAGGACAATATATTGGAAAACTAATCAAAACTGTTGGTAATTCGTACGAAATTGAAAACGGGGAATTACTAAACAATGGAGATGGATTGTGTTATATTAATTCTGATAATGAAGCGGAAGGTATTTATGTAAATCGTGCCGAAAACGGTTTTGTGTATCCTAACGTATTAAAAGAAATTGCTGACGGGACTTTCATTTACAGAAATAACGATGCCGCTTTTATTAAATTGGTAGAAAGAGAAGATAGTGCGATTAGAAAAATAAGCACAACATTAGTACTAAAAGAAAACGAAAATGGTTTTGAATTAATTGCTACTGATGAAGATGGAAATGTAAGTATTGCTAAATTGGTTCACCCAAAAGAACTTACAAAAAATAACGAATCCATTGCAGAAAATTTTAAAATTAATTTAGCAAAAACCGGTTTTACACCCTATAATGCCGATGAAATTACGATTGAATTTTCTCAAAATTGGTTTCTGCCGATATCAAAAATTAATGAAATGCGAAGAACCGTTTTCGAACAATTATCGGAAATTCGTTTGAATAATTATGTTCGAAAGGAACATCAAATGGTGAAAACAGCACATCCTTATCCAGAAACCAAATTGGATTTTATGTATAATGTTTCTAATAAAGCGGCTAGAAAATTCTATGAACGTCACGGAGTAACTGAAATTGAAAAAGCATTCGAATTACAATGGGATCCAGGAAAATCGCGTGTAATGACTACCAAATATTGTATTAAATACGAATTAGAGCGTTGCCCAAAATACCACCCAGAACATCGAGATAAAAAAGTAAAAGAACCCTTGGTTTTAAAACAAGGCGAATTGGAATACAAACTAAAATTCAATTGCAAACCTTGCGAAATGGAAATTTGGGAAAAAGATGCCGAATTTGAAATTGAGGATGAAGATTAAACTAAATTATAGACATGGAAAATACAGTTTTACATAAATCAAACACAAGAGGACATGCCAATCACGGTTGGTTAAACGCTTATCATAGTTTCAGTTTTGCAAGTTGGTATAACCCAGAAAGAGTTCAATTTGGAATGCTACGCGTATTAAATGATGATACAATAGCTGCAGGAATGGGTTTTGGCACGCATCCACATGATAATATGGAAATTATTACCATTCCATTGGAAGGTGATTTGGCGCATAAAGATAGTATGGGAAATGAATCTACTATTAAAACGGGCGATGTCCAAGTTATGAGTGCTGGAACCGGAATTCAACACAGTGAATTTAATCCGAATGCTGATTTACAAACGAAATTATTTCAAATTTGGCTATTTCCAAAATATAAAAATGTAACACCACGCTATCAACAAATTACTTTAGATGTAGCCAAACAAAAAAATGATTTTGCACAAATATTATCGCCAAATGTAGAGGATGAAGGTGTGTGGATTTACCAAGATGCCTGGTTTCATTTAGCTGATTTCCAGGCCGGTTTTTCTAAAACTTATGAAATAAAAAAAGCAGGTAATGGCTTGTATGTATTTGTAATTTCAGGAACAATTTCTGTTAACAGTCAGGAATTAGAAACTAGAGATGGTTTTGGAATTTGGAATTTTCAAAATTTGGAAGTTACAGCCACAACTGATGCGAAGTTTTTATTAATGGAAATTCCAATGAATCAATAAACATAATAAATGGTTCAATATACAACAACTGTAAATACAACATTAGAAAAAGTATGGCATCATTTTATTCTTAAAATTGAAAATCCAGAAAATTTTGTCCCTGGTGTAAGTGATGTGTGTATTTTAGAAAAAAACGATGAGTTTGTAATTAGAAAAATGACAATTACCACGCCAGATAATACAACAACTTTAACGGAAAAGATTACGTTTATACCATATAAAGTAAGATTTTTGTTATTAGAACATCCTAAATTTGAAGGCTATGTAGATAATGACATCAAATCCATTTCAGAAAATGAAACAGAAATAACTTTTACTATAAATTGGAAAGACAAAACAACCCAAACTGAAATTAATAATTTTGAATTGGTGAAAAATGCAGTAGAAAAAACAAAAACATATATAGAAGAAAACTTATGAAACAACCACCTAAATGGAAATTTGCAATAATGGTATGGTTAGCCATTTATCCTACAATTACTTTAGTTAGTTTTCTGATTGGAGATATAATAAAAAGTTGGCCTTTGCCTTTTAAAACATTATTAATGACAGGAATTTTGGTTCCGTTAATGGTCTTTGTCTTGCTTCCTTTATTAAGAAAGTTTTTAGGAGAGTGGCTACATAAATAAAAAAGAAAGGGAAATTTCACTTGAAATTTCCCTTTCTTTTTTATTTATTTTAAACTTATATTTTCAAATGTCGAAACATCAATAATTTCTTCAGTATCAATATCAAATGAAATTTTCACGATATCTCCAACTGCAGTTATTGGTAATTGATTAGATATTTGTGAGGAACCTACAAAAATATTTGGATAATCTTTTACGGTAAAATAATAAAAACTATTTCCGTTTTTTACATCATTTTGAATTCTCACAATGGTAGATTCTACAATTTTTTTAGCTGATTTACTATCTAAATTTATTTTATTTCCAGAGGAATTAAATGCCGTTTTGTAAGCTGTTAATGCTTCACGCATGGTGTTTCCTGTTCCAACTATTGTGTAATCTGAAATGGAAACCATAGCATACATTTTTACTAATCCGCCATTGTCTTTTAACGTCATTACATAGGTTGGAATGTTGTTAATGTTATACGGAATAGGTAACGATGCTACAAATCCTTTTTCTTGTACTTTTCCTTGTGCCGAACTTTGAGCTGCAATTTCAGTAGCGCCACTTTGTTTGTAAAATGTAGTATGTTTGGTTCTTGTGTCAACTAATACAAACCCAACTGCAGATTCGTCTTTTCCTACCGAAGTAATTCCCGTATACCAATATGATTTATTGTCTTTTCCGTACACTAACGTTAAATCTTCTGTAATCTGAAGCTTGTTTTCATTAGAGAAATTCCAATACCCTTTTACATATTCACCCCAATCATTTAATTGGTCTTTAATAAAAGATATCGGTTGAATTCTATCAACCCAAGCGGGTGTGTTTTTAATATTATATTCCTTTATTTCTCCGTTTTGTGCATTTACTACAACAATACCTGTGGCATCATTCCCAGAAAAGCCCACTTGTTTTTGATATTTAGTAACCACCCAAAAAGGCATTCCTGTGTCATCAATTTCAAAAGAAAAATCAGTTAAACCAACCGTACTATAGCCATTAAAATACAAATAGCGGTGCAAATTACTTTGAAAATAGGCCTCTTGTTGGTATTTCAGAAAAATTGGCTTTCCATTTACTTCTTGTACTAATTTCACATCTCTTTCATTCGTTGCAGAAACCATTACATATCCTGTTGTTCCTTTTTTATTGTTTAGCCATTTAAAAAATCCAGAATGTTCTAATGGGGCAATCCAAAATAATTTTCCGTTTACTTTTTGTATGTAAAATTCACCTAAGTGCGCTTGACTTCCTAATGCAGGCTGACTTCCTAATATTTTTTCACCTAATAAATACGCTAAATTTTCATCTACTACTCGAATTTCATTCATAGAAATTGGAGCAATATGATTGGTTAATTTATCGCCATTTGTTACTTTTCCAATTAAGTTTCTGTAGTCTTCACTTCTAAAAATTGGGTGCGAAGTAAAAAATGGTAATATAAATGCATATATGATTGCAATCCCTATTAATAAAGCTGGAATCTTCCAGAAAACTTGAACCGGTTTGTAACTTTTTCCATCTGTACTAATTGTGAATTTAGAAAAAGTAAAAAACAATAATGCTGCGATTATGATAAATAAAATAGTTATTCCCGAAAAGCCATAACTAATAACAGGAAGTGTAACATAAAAAAAGAAAAGCGTTACTAGTAGCACTAATACTATTGGAAGAATTTTTTTCATTTTATTTTAATTTAGATGTTGTAAATATTAGTCATTTATTTGACAAGATTGTTACAAAATAAGTATTTTTGTTTTAAGTTTTAGAAAAACGAATCATTTTTAAATAATATATTATGAAAGCATACATTTTTCCTGGTCAAGGAGCACAATTTACCGGTATGGGTAAAGATTTATATGAATCTTCAGCAGTAGCAAAAGAATTATTTGAAAAAGCGAACGATATTTTAGGCTTCCAAATTACAGATATTATGTTTGAAGGAACTGCAGAAGAGTTAAAGGAAACAAAAGTTACACAACCAGCGGTATTTTTACATTCTGTAATTTTAGCAAAAACTTTAGAGAATTTTAAACCAGAAATGGTGGCAGGTCATTCATTAGGTGAATTTTCGGCGTTAGTTGCCAATGGAGCTTTATCTTTTGAAGACGCACTTTTGTTAGTTTCTAAAAGAGCTTTGGCTATGCAAAAAGCTTGTGAAATTGCACCATCTACTATGGCAGCAGTATTAAATTTAGAAGATAAAATTGTTGAAGACATTTGTGCTTCTATTGATGGCGTTGTAGTGGCAGCAAATTATAATTGTCCAGGTCAATTGGTAATTTCAGGCGAATATAAAGCTGTGGAATTGGCTTGCGAAAAAATGAAAGAAGCCGGAGCCAAACGCGCTTTAATTTTACCTGTTGGAGGTGCTTTCCACTCACCAATGATGGAACCAGCTAGAGAAGAATTAGCTGCAGCTATTGAAGCGACACATTTTTCAACACCTATTTGTCCGGTATATCAAAATGTAACGGCAAGTGCTGTTTCTGATGCAAATGAAATTAAGAAAAATTTAATTATTCAATTAACAGCACCAGTAAAATGGACACAATCTGTAAATCAAATGATAACTGATGGCGCTTCGAGTTTTACTGAAGTTGGACCTGGAAAAGTATTGGTTGGATTGGTAAATAAAATTGATAGAGAAGTAGAAACTATTTCGGCTTAATTGTAATTTAGATAATAAAAACATTAAGAAATTGAGGGAATTAAGTCTAAATGAAACTTAATTTCTTAATGGTTTAAAAGTGTTTATTTTTTCTTATAGTTAATTATAAAAACTCCTAAAATAATCAAAGCTGTTGCAATTATAAAATCAAATGTAATTACTTCATCAAGTAATAGCCAACCTAAGAAAACAGCAATGATTGTATTGACATAATTCAGAATTGAAACTTGAACTGCTGTTACTCTTTTCAACGCATAATGATAACAGAAAAAAGCCAAAACAGAACCAAAAAAAGCTAAATACACTACTGCTGAAATACTTCGTAAACTCCAAGTATTCAAATCTGTATTTGAAGAAAAAATAAAAGCTAAAACAAATTGAATTAAGGAAGAAATTGAAAATTGGTAAAACAAATTTAGAGCTATATTATTGGATTTATGTGTATGCTTTTTAGAATAAACCGTTCCAGCGGACCAACTGATTATGGCAATACTTAAAAACAACATTCCTGTTTTATAGTTAGGATCTAAAATATCTTCCAATCCATTTCTAAAAATGAAAACAACTCCAAGAAATCCTAATAAAACTCCTATTAAACCTTTTAAACTTGGTTTTTCAATTCCAAAAAGAATCCCGCCAATAAAAATTATTACTGGAGAAAGTGCACTCATAATAGAAGTCAAACCGCTCGGTAATGATTGTTCAGCAATTGTTGTAAAACCATTAGCAATAACAATCATCAACAAAGATGGAATCAACTGAAACTTTAAATTATTCCAACCAATCCAAGATAATTGTTTTTTGTAAATTAAAATTCCAAGAACAATTAAGGCCGCAATTCCTTGGCGAATAGAAGTAATAAACCAAGGTGGGATACTTTCAACTGCTACACGAATCCCTAAATAAGTAGTTCCCCAAACTATCCCGACAATTACTAAGGAAAATATTAATTTTAAATCGGGTTTTTGGTTCGTCATTTTATGAAATTTGCTTTCTAACTTCTAATTTTCTGTTCCCATTTCCAAGCACTTTTTAGACTATCGTCTAAATTTTGTGTTGTTTTCCATCCTAAAATAGTATTGGCTTTGTCTGTGTTGGCATATGCTTCTGTAACATCACCTTCTCGTCTTCCTACAATTTTATAATTTAGTTTTTGTCCTGTAACTTTTTCAAAAGATTGAATGACTTCTAAAACAGAACTTCCTTTTCCAGTGCCTAAATTAAAAGTTTCAACTGAATCCATATTTTTTTTGTTTAACAAACGCTGCATGGCAATAACATGTGCTTTTGCTAAATCTACTACATGAATATAATCTCTAACAGCTGTTCCGTCAGATGTGGGATAATCATTTCCATAAACGGAAAGTTCTTGTCGTAATCCCATGGCGGTTTGTGTAATAAACGGCACTAAATTTTGTGGAACACCTAAAGGTAATTCGCCAATTTCAGCTGATTCATGGGCGCCAATCGGATTAAAATAACGCAATAAAATAGCATTTAATGCACTTACTTTTGAAGTATCAGAAATGATTTCTTCACCAATTTGCTTTGTGTTTCCGTAAGGCGACATAGCGATTTGAATTGGTGCGTCTTCTGTAATCGGCATTTTTTCGGCTTGACCGTAAACCGTACAAGATGAACTAAAAATAAAATTTGCAGACGATAATTTAATAAGTTCTTGCAGCACATAAATTAAAGCACTTATATTATTTTCGTAATATAATAACGGATTTTCGACACTTTCACCCACGGCTTTACTTGCTGCAAAATGAATTACTCCAGAAATATCAGTATGTTTTTTAAAGAAATTTTGAACGGCTGCTTTTTCTCTTAAATCGATATTTTCAAAAATTGGTTTTTTACCAGTAATGCGTTCAATTCCATCTAAAACTTCCATAGAAGAATTGGAAAGATTATCAATTGCAATAACCTCAAAACCTTCATTCTGCAATTCTACAACGGTATGTGAACCGATAAAACCTAATCCTCCAGTGACTACTATTTTCATATTTTTTTAGCTTAAGGCTAACGGCTTAAGGCTAACAGCTAAACTACTGAAAGCATAAACTGAAAACTAATTTAAACGTATTCTAAAACTGTATCGGTAATAAATTTAATTTGCTCATCGTCTAATTCCGTGTGCATAGGCAAGGCCATAACTTCTTTACATAACTGATTAGTTACAGGAAAATCTTCTTCTTTATATCGAGCATCAGCATACGCTTTCTGACTATGTAATGGAATTGGATAATAAATAGCACAAGGAATACCTTTTTCTTGTAAATGAGCTAATAATCCATCGCGTTTTCCATTTATAATTCGTATTACATATTGATGAAATACGTGACAATCGCAACTTTCGCAAATAGTTGGCGCTACGATATTTTTATTTATACCTAATGCAAGTGAATATTTTCTCGCAGCATCTTGACGCGCTTTGTTATATGTATCTAAATGTGGTAATTTTGCTTTTAAAACGCCTGCTTGAATACTATCTAAACGAGAATTTACTCCTACAACATCATGATGATATCTCTCATACATTCCGTGATTTACAATTCCTCTTATTTTATGAGCTAACGCATCATCATTAGTGTAAATCGCACCACCATCACCATAGCAACCTAAATTTTTTGATGGGAAAAAAGATGTGGCAGCTACATGTCCAATGGTTCCCACTTTCTTTTTAGAGCCATCTTTTGAGGTATAATCTGCGCCAATTGCTTGTGCATTATCTTCAATTACAAATAAATTATGAGCGTTGGCAATTTCCATAATCGCATCCATATTTGCGGCACGACCAAATAAATGAACGGGAACAATGGCTTTCGTTTTTGGAGTAATTGCTTTACGAATACCTTCTAATGAAATATTCATATTATTCATATCTACATCCACCAAAACTGGAGTCAATTGCAATAACGCTATCACTTCAACGGTTGCCGCGAATGTAAAATCAGCTGTAATGACTTCATCGCCAGGTTGTAAACCCAATCCCATCATAGCAATTTGCAAAGCATCCGTTCCGTTAGCACAAGGAATTACGTGTTTTACGCCTAAATATTTTTCTAAATCAGCCTGAAATTCGTGTACTAAAGGACCATTTATATAGGTATTGTTGTCTAAAACCTCTTGAATAGAAGTATTTACTTCTTCTTTTATTTTTTCATATTGACTTTTTAAGTCAACCATTTGTAATTTTTTCATAATCCTAATCTAATTAAGTCAAGCAAAAGTAAGAAATTCTGCTTACATTTTTTGTGTTACATAAAAGAAACGTAATTTAGCAACATAAATTAGTACTATGTCATTTATTTATAACTTTATACTTCTTTTTGCTTCGCAGTTTTTAAAGATTTTGGCACTTTTTAGTCCAAAATTAAACTTGTTTGTTGAAGGAAGAAAATCAGTTTTTCAAACGTTAAAAGATAAAATTAAACCAGAAGATAGTGTTTTTTGGTTTCACGCAGCCTCTTTGGGTGAATACGAACAAGGTTTGCCTGTTATTGAAAAAGTAAAAGAAAAGTATCCAAATCATAAAATTATAATTACATTTTTTTCGCCATCTGGATATGAAGTTCGAAAAAACAATGCAATAGCTGATGTTACCGTTTATTTACCTTTGGACACGATTTCTAATGCAAAACAATTTTTAGATTTGGTGCATCCGGAAAAAGCATTTTTTATTAAGTACGAATTTTGGCCGAATTATTTAACCGAACTTAAAAAAAGATCGATTTCAACATATTTAATTTCAGGAATTTTTCGCGAAAAGCAACTCTTTTTTAAATGGTATGGTGGTTTTTACAGAAAAGCATTGCGAACGTTTAGCTTCTTTTTTGTACAAAATGAATCTTCTAAACTATTATTGCAATCTATTGGTTTTTCTAATGTAAGTGTTTCTGGAGACACCCGTTTTGATAGGGTAGTAGCAATTTTAGAAAAAGACAATTCTTTAGATTATATAGCACAATTTAAAAACAATCAAACTACAATTGTTATTGGAAGTAGCTGGCCAAAAGATGAAGAATTATTAATTCATTTTATCAACCACGCTTCAAATGAGATCAAATTTATTATTGCGCCACATAACATAAATAAAAATCAAATTTTTAATCTCAAAACTCAAATTTCTAAAAAAACGATTTTGTTTTCGGAAAAAGAGGAGACGCTGAAAGGAGTACAACAAGATAGTTTAGCTGATTTTAATGTATTTATTATTGATACTATAGGAATATTAACCAAAATTTATAGTTATGCAGACATTGCCTATGTTGGTGGTGGTTTTGGAAATCCAGGTGTGCATAACCTTTTAGAACCCGCCACATTTGGAATTCCAATTGTAATTGGGCCAAATTATTCGCACTTTGCAGAGGTGATAGCCTTAGTTGGTTTAGAAGCTTGTGTTTCAATAAAAAATCAATCAGAATTAAATAATGCGTTTAATGTATTATTACAAAATGAGGACGAACGATTAGAAAAAGGACATATTTGTAGTACTTTTGTGCAAATGAATAAAGGAGCTACTGCACATATATTGAGTAATATAAAAATTTAAACTTTTAATAAAAATGAAAAACAGAATCACATTGCTTTTTGGAAAAGTTAAACAACTACTTATAAATTATCCTTTTGTTTTATTAATGTCTTTAGCGTTTGTAATTACTGTGATTTATGGTATAGAATATGAGCCAAAAAAAGAATCTGCATTTCTGTTAATTAAGTTAGGATTTACTTTTTCACTCGGTATTTCTTTACAATTCGCATTGAAAATACTTTCTCAGAGAATTAAAAACGGAATTATCTGGCAACTTTTAGGATTTGTATTTCTAATTTCATATTTCTTTATTTTTCCAAAAAAAGAGGAAGATTTTTCTGAATTTTATGTTTTTATAATTATACCTACCTACATACTTTCGCATTTACTAGTTTCTTTTGTAGCCTTTATAAAGAAAGAAACATCCGAACTTAATTTTTGGCAGTATAATAAAAATTTATTTGTCAATTTGTTTTTAACAGCTGTATTTACTGGCGTGTTAATTGGGGGTGTAGAACTTGCTATTTTAGCGGTTGAAGAACTTTTTAGTTTTGATTTTGATGGTAAGGTGTACGCTGATACTTTTTTTGCTCTTGGAATTTTTGGAAGTACTTTTATATTTTTGCTTTTTAACGAATCGGGTCTTGATTATCTAGAAAAAGAAGGGAAGTATCCTGTAGTATTAAAGTTTTTTACACAATTTATTTTAATACCACTTTTGATAATTTATGCTGTTATTTTGTATTTCTATTGTGCTAAAATTGTAATTAATTGGCAATTGCCTAGAGGCTGGGTATCTTACTTAGTTTTAGCTTATTCTATAGTCGGAATTTTCGCATTATTGTTAGTACACCCTTTAAAAGAATTGAAATTAAAATCTTGGATTGTAATTTTTAGCAAATTATTTTATTACACTTTAATTCCTTTAATTATTTTATTGTTTGTTGCTATTTTTACTAGAGTTCTTCAATATGGTTATACAGAGGCAAGATATTTTGTGTTATTAATTTCATTATGGCTAACAATTCTAGTTTTGTACTTTGTGTTTTTCAAAAAAGCTACGATTAAATTTATTCCAATTTCATTATTTATTTTTGGGTTATTTGCCTTGATTTTCCCTTATTTAAATGTTTTTTCAGTTTCAATTAGAAGTCAAGAAAATGAATTAATTCAGGTTTTGCAAGAAAATAATTTATTAGTTAATAATAAAATTAATTTTGGAAAACAAGTTACAGATTCTGTTGCGAATAATGTAGAGAATAAACTAAAATTTTTAAGCGAACGATTTGATGATGAATTTATTGAAATATACTTGGATGCTGAATCAATTAAAAAATCTAAAACAAATAAATATTGGCACAACAATCTTTTTTTAAATATCACTCATAACCAAAATCAAAAAAACAAGAATTATTTCTTAAGAATTTCATCAAACAAAAAAATTATTAATATTAAAGATTATCAATTTGTAATAAATAATAATCAGTATGACCGTAATATTGAAACGGAATTAAACAACGATAAGATTTCAATTACAGAAAATTATGGATCATCTTCTTTTGAAATTAAAATTAATGAAAAATCAAAAGACATTTTGCCAATTATAAAAAAACAATTTTTTAATAAATATAAAAACGCTTCTGAAGATGTTGTTATTGATGATTTATCCATTGATGTCATTGTAGATAAATATCAAATCAAAGTGATATTTAGTTCTATTGATTGGCAAAAAGATACAAATTATTATAATTATGGTAACATAATCTATTTAATAAAGACAAATTAATATAAATTATTATCCTATGAAATTTTTAAAATTATTTTTATTATTATTTATTGTTCAAACGCAAGCCCAACAAGGTGGTATGTGGATTCCATCTTTGTTGCAAGGTATGAATGAGAACGAAATGAAAGCTTTAGGTTCTAAACTTACTGCGGAACAAATTTATTCTATAAATAAATCCTCATTAAAAGACGCCGTTCCTCAGTTTGATGGAGGTTGTACCGCAGAAATGATTTCTTCTAAAGGCTTATTGTTGACCAATCATCATTGTGGGTATGACAACATACAAAATCATTCTACTGTGGAACACGATTATTTAGCTAATGGTTTTTGGGCGTATAAAATGGAGGAAGAACTTCCAAATCCAGGAGTGGTAGTTACTTTTATTGTGAAAATAGATGATGTAACCACAAAAGTATTTGAAGGTGTAGCAGCCTTAACTTCAGAAGTAGAAAAGCAAAAGAAAATTCAAGAAAATATTGCAGCATTGAACAAATCGTATATAAGAGAAACATGGCAAGATGTTTTAGTGCGATCTTTTTATGATGGAAACCAATATTTATTATTCGTTACAGAAAATTTTAAAGACATTCGATTAGTGGGTGCACCGCCAAGTTCTATTGGAAAATTTGGTTCGGATACTGACAATTGGGTTTGGCCTCGTCATACAGGAGATTTTTCTTTGTTCAGAGTCTATGCGGATAAAAATAATCGTCCAGCAGCGTATTCAAAAGATAATGTGCCCTACACACCTAAACATTTTTTCCCGGTTTCTGCAAAAGGAATTCAAGAAAACGATTTTACAATGGTCATGGGTTATCCTGGTAGAACTACAGAATATTTACCATCTTATGCTGTAGAGCAAATGGTAAACGTCTTAAACCCGGCACGAATTGAAGTTCGAGATGCAGCATTAAAAGTACAAGATGGTTTTATGAGAAAAGACCAAGCGATTAAGATTCAATATGCTTCAAAATATGCAGGAGTAGCCAATTATTGGAAAAAATGGATTGGAGAGCGTAAAGGATTAATTAAAGCCAATGCAGTAGGGGCAAAACAAGTTTTTGAAAAAGACTTAACAGATAAAATTATCAAAGCTGGGAAACAAGCTGAATATGGAAATTTATTAGCTGACTTTGCCACAAATTATGCTGCAATTAAAGAATATGCCATTGCAAGAGATTATTACACGGAAGTAGTTTTAAGAAATACCGAAATTTTATCTTTTGGATACCGTTTGTTTCAATTAGAACAAGTATATAATTCAAAAGGTGAACAAGCATTTAATGACAGAAAAAAGAATGTAATGGAAGCATTTGAACCTTTATATAAAGATTTTAATGCTCAAGTTGACGAAAAAGTGTTCGAAAAATTAATAGCAATTTATAGTAAAAAATCGCCACAACAGTTTTTACCTGAAAGTGTAAAAGGAATAGATGCTACTCAATTAGCAACGGATATTTTTAAGTCCTCTAAGTTAACATCTTATGCTGGTTTGAAGGAACTATTATCTGGAGATGCGAAAACGGTTTTAGAAAGATTAAATCAAGATAAAGGTTTCACATTTGTAAAAACACTTGCAGAAGCATATAACAAAAATGTAGCGCCAAAATATGACGAGATTAACTTGAAAAACATGGCTACACAACGTACCTATATGAAAGCCATTTTAGAGTTAAGTCCAAAATCGGCGAGAATTTTCCCTGATGCCAACTCTACTTTGCGTGTAACGTATGGAAAAGTAAAAGGATACAAACCAAGCGATGCAGTTATTTATTCACCGTTTACGTATTTAGATGGCGTAATGGAAAAATATGTTCCTGGAGATTATGAATTTGACGTACCACAAAAATTAATTGATTTATATAATGCAAAAGAGTATGGTAAATATGCCGAAAATGGTAAAATGCCAGTAGCTTTTATTGCTACAAATCATACTACAGGAGGGAATTCTGGAAGTCCAGCTTTAGATGCCAATGGAAACCTAATTGGATTGAATTTTGACAGAGTTTGGGAAGGTACCATGAGCGATGTGTATTATTCGCCTGAAATTTGTAGAAATATTATGGTAGATACACGATATATTTTATTTATTATAGATAAATATGCTGGTGCTAAAAATTTAATTGAAGAAATGAAAATCATTTATAATCAGCCGAATACACCGAAAAACAAAGAAAAATAGCATTTAATATCTAACAGTTAAAGCCTGTTTTATAAAAGAATTGAAAAATATTTTAAAAAAAATAGAAAAAAGTATTTGACATTTAATTTTTTTTATATCTTTGCTTCATAAATAATTAACCTTTATAATAAAATTAAGATGAAAAAAGTTGTTTTAAGTTTAGCATTCGTTGCTGCTGTATTAGTTTCTTGTAACAAAAAAGCGGATGAAACTCCAGCTGCTGACTCTACTGCTGTAGATACTACTGCTGTTGTAGCTGATACTACTGCTGTTGTTGCTGATACTGCTGCTGTGAAAACAGATAGCGCTGCTACAAAAACTGAAGAAGTTAAAGAAGAAGTTAAAAAATAATATTTGACCTTCTTTTCGAAAAGAAATCAATCCCGACTTAGTCGGGATTTTTTTTGCTCAAAAGTGAATGAATTGATGAGGCGTTTGTGTGATAAAATGCATACGCGCATTGTTATGCTGAAAGCGTCTTTTTAATACCGACACGTGAATTAATTGTGCAAGACCCTTTCACGGTGACAAACGTTGTGAAAAGTTGATTGGATGAAGTACTTTTGTATCTACAAGGAATTTTTACTATAAGTTAATATGCTGTGTGAATCTAGTTGTTTCTTTGTGAGTCTCTGCGAAAAAACTATCAATTATCCAAAAACATCTTCCGCTGGCGGAAAAATATCATGTGATTTTGAAAAATCTAAATATTCGGCTTTTGCGCCATATTTTAAAATTTCATTGATGCCTTTTTCTAACATTAATTGGGTAGAATACTTTCTGCTAACGGCTACTTCTTTATCATTTAAAATAATTTTAAAGTAAAACTTACCTGCAGGTGAACGAAATCGCATAAAAAACAATTGTTCTATGGATTGTTTTAGTACTTCAATTTCTTCTTCACATTCAAAACGTAACTCAAAAGCATTGCTAATAAAAATGGTTTTTCCTCTACGAGAAGTCAATTCGTATTTGTAATGTCCGCTGGGTTTTTTGCTGATTACAAAAGTTGCCAATTTTTAAAAATATTTGAAGCGAAGATACTATTTTAAACGAAATTATATAAGTAGAATTTAAAAACATTTCAATTATATTTATTGTTTTAATATAACAGAAAACATAAAAAAATGTATTTCAAATTAATTAAATTATCTATATTTGCTACATATAGACAATTTATTTTATTAGTTATGAATATTAGTTTTACAAAAAAACAGGAGATTTACATCAACAAACAAGTGGAAACAGGTGATTATCAAAATAACAGTGAAGTGATAAGAGACGCCTTACGTTTGCACGAAATTTATAGAGAAAAAGTAATTACTGATTTGAGAAATGAAATCGAAAAGGGTTGGTCATCTGAAAGTAGTGATAGGTCTATTGCAGATATAATTGCAGCAAAAAAAGCAGCATATGCCAAAAAATAAGTATGTGTTATCTCGGGAAGCGGACAACGACTTGGGAAAAATATTTGACTATACTTTTGAAGAATTCGGATTTAATCAAGCCGTAAAGTATTTAGATGAAATTGACGAAGTATTTGTCAAGATAATAAATATCCCTGAAATAGGAAGAAGTAGAAACGAGATTAAAAAAGGTGTGTATAGTTTACCAATTGGGAGTCATATAGTTTTTTATACGATACAAATTGATTACATTAGGATTTTAAGGGTTCTGCACGGAGCAAAAGATTTACCAAAAAGTTTTTGATTTAACTTGTCTTAAAATGCAAAAAGCTCCAAACATAGTTTGAAGCTTTTAGTACTCAAGGCGGGACTTGAACCCGCACGGGCATTACTACCCACTGGATTTTAAGTCCAGCGTGTCTACCAATTCCACCACTCAAGCATTATATTGTGTAAACACAATAATTGGTATTTTTATTTTTGAGCGAAAAACGGGGCTCGAACCCGCGACCTCGACCTTGGCAAGGTCGCGCTCTACCAGCTGAGCTATTTTCGCGATTTTTAATGAACGTTGCAATTCTTTCGTATTGCGAGTGCAAATATAGTACATATTTTTATTCTTGCAAGAACTTTTACTAAAAATATGTAATCTTTTTTTTAATGATTTGAAAGTGAAAAAGTTATATTAATTTTATTTTTTCGTTAACATTCTTTTTATTTCATTGAGTTTCATTAATGCTTCAACTGGAGTTAACGTATTGATATCAATATTCATGATTTCCTCTTTAAGATCTTCTAATAATGGATCATCTAAATTGAAAAAACTCAATTGCAATTCCTCTTTTTCAGCTCTTATTCCGTTTAAGGCTTCTCCAGAATGGTCTTTCTCTAATTTTTTTAATATTTTTTGTGCTTTTTGAATCACTGTTTGTGGCATTCCTGCCATTTTTGCTACGTGAATACCAAAACTATGTTCGCTTCCTCCTTTTACTAATTTTCTAATAAATAAAACGGTGTCTTTTAGTTCTTTTACAGAAACATTAAAATTTTGGACACGCGTAAAAATCGCTTCCATTTCATTTAACTCGTGATAATGCGTTGCGAAAAGTGTTTTAGCTTTACTTGGGTGTTCATGTAAATATTCGGCAATAGCCCAAGCGATTGAAATACCGTCATATGTTGAGGTTCCTCTTCCAATTTCGTCTAACAACACCAAACTTCTATCGGAAATATTATTCAAAATAGAAGCCGTTTCATTCATTTCTACCATAAAAGTAGATTCTCCCATCGAAATGTTATCACTTGCGCCTACACGCGTAAAAATTTTATCCACAACTCCCATTCTTACTTGTGCTGCAGGAACAAAACTTCCCATTTGGGCGAGTAAAACAATCAAAGCCGTTTGTCGTAAAATTGCTGATTTTCCAGACATATTTGGTCCTGTAATCATAATTAATTGCTGAGTTTCTCTATCTAAAAAAACATCGTTTGATATGTAAGGCGTTCCTACCGGAAGTTGTTTTTCAATGACAGGATGTCGTCCTTCTTTAATTTCTAAATCAAATGATTCATCTATTTCAGGTTGCACATATTTATTTTCAACTGCCATTTGTGCAAAACTTTGTAAACAATCTATTTGAGCGATTAATGCTGCATTTGACTGAACGGGTTTGATATATGTTGCCATCCAATTGACTAATTGTTCGTACAACATACTTTCAAGTTGCGAAATTTTATCTTCTGCACCTAAAATTTTCGATTCGTATTCTTTTAATTCTTCTGTAATATATCGTTCAGCATTTACTAATGTTTGCTTTCTAATCCAGTCCGATGGCACTTTATCTTTATGCGTATTTCGTACTTCAATATAGTATCCAAAAACATTATTAAACGATATTTTTAAGGAAGGAATTCCTGTACTCTCACTTTCGCGTTTTTCCAACGCTTCTAAATAGCCTTTTCCTGTTGAAGAAATGGTTCGTAATTCATCTAATTCTGAGTTTACTCCAACTGCAATTGCATTTCCTTTGTTAATGGCTACTGGCGCATCAGGATTTAAAGTTGTTCCTATTTTTTCTCTTAACAATTCGCAAGAATGCAAACTATCACCAATGGTTTTTAAAGCTTCATTTTTAGATTGTAAAGCCATCGTTTTAATTGGAATAATAGCATCTAACGATTCTTTTAAATGAATGACTTCTCTTGGCGAGACTTTTCCAGTTGCTACTTTTGAAATTAAACGTTCTAAATCGGAAATTTGTTTTATTTGATATTGAATTTGATGTAATTCTTCTGAATTTTCTTTTAAATAAGCCACTACTTCGTGTCGCCCTTTAATTTTATTGATGTCTTTCAACGGCAAGGCCAACCAACGTTTTAGCAATCGCGAACCCATTGGCGAAAGCGTTTTATCAATCACATCAATTAAAGTTACCGCGTTAGGATTGTAACTATGATATAATTCTAAATTACGAATTGTGAATTTGTCCATCCACACGTATGCATCTTCTGCAATACGTTGAATGTTTGTAATGTGTTGAATTTTATTGTGTTGCGTTTCTGATAGATAATATAAAATGGCACCTGAAGAAATCACGGCTTCATTGAAATCATCAATACCAAAACCTTTTAATGAATTCGTTTGAAAATGTTTGGTTAAGCTTTCAAAAGCAAAATCTTCTTTATAAATCCAATCTTCTAAATAGAACACGTGAAAATCTTCGCCAAAATGCTGTTTGAAATCTGCCTTTTGTTGTTTTGAAACTAAAACCTCACTCGGTCTAAAATTTTGAAGCAACTTGTCAATGTATTCTTCGTTTCCTTCAGCGGTTAAAAATTCACCAGTTGAAACGTCCAAAAAGGTAATACCATTGGTTTTTTTACCTAAAAATACAGCAGCCAAAAAGTTATTTGATTTCGATTGTAAAATGTCATCGTTAAATGAAACTCCTGGAGTAACTAATTCAGTAACGCCTCGTTTTACTATAGTTTTTGTCATTTTCGGATCTTCCAATTGATCACAAATGGCAACTCGTAATCCAGCTTTGACTAATTTTGGTAAATAAGTATTAATAGCATGATGCGGAAATCCTGCTAAAGCGGTTTCACTTTCACTTCCATTTCCACGTTTGGTTAAGGTAATTCCTAAAATTCTGGAAGCACGTATAGCATCTTCGCCGAAAGTTTCATAAAAATCACCCACACGAAACAACAAACACGCATCAGGATATTTTGCCTTAATGGTGTTGTATTGTTGCATTAGCGGAGATACTTTTGGAGTAGAATCTTTTATTTCGGATGCTGATTTTTTAGCCACAACGTAAAAATTTAGTGAAGGCGAAGTTAGTAAATTCAAAATTCAATAGCAATTAGAATCTCAAAATTCAATTTTATGTTTATAAGTTTGGAACACGGATTTAAGAAATTATATAAATTATGGAAATTTTTTCAATTTGTGTACCTAATTCAAAATTGGTACATCGACATATTGACGAATTGAAAATTATCTATACTTTTGCAAGATGAGAAAATTAGCCAACGTCGAATTAAATCGAATCAGTAAAGAAGCATTTGCTGAAGCAAAAAAAACACCTTTAATTATTGTGTTAGATGATATTAGAAGTCTGCATAATATTGGATCGGTTTTTAGAACTTCGGATGCTTTTTTGATTGAAAAAATCTATTTATGTGGTATTACAGCGGTTCCTCCAAATAAGGAAATTCATAAAACTGCTTTGGGCGCAACGGATACAGTAACTTGGGAATATGCTAAAGATGTTTTGGAAGTTGTTGCTAAATTGAAAGCAGAAAATGTTAAAATTTATGCTATTGAGCAAACCGAAAACGCAATTATGTTAGATGATTTTGAGCCTGAAATGGAAACAAAGTATGCTTTAATTTTTGGTAATGAGGTAAAAGGCGTTTCTCAAGAAGCTATAAATGCTTCAGTTGGAGTTATAGAAATTCCACAATTGGGAAGCAAACATTCTTTGAATATTTCTGTAAGTGTTGGAATTGTAATTTGGGATTTATTTCAAAAGTTGTTAAAAAACAAATAATTTTTATTTTCTTATTGTACCTTTGATAAATGATTAAGTTATTAAAATTACTTTGTTTTTTTTTATTTTCTATTGCAATAGTTGCTCAAAATGCAGCACCTATATTGCAAGCTACTGGAAATCAAGTATATTGTCCTCAAACTTCTTTGCCAATCGTTACTACTATGTCGATTACAGATACTGACGATGTTGGTATTGCTGCTATGTACATTCAAATTTCGTCAGGTTATGTTTTTGGACAAGATGTGTTAAGCTTAACAGGTACTCATCCCACTATTACTTCTTCTTGGAATGCAACAGAAGGGAAATTAACCTTAAGCGGAACAAGTGGCGATCCTACTTATTTACAATTTAAAGCAGCCATTGAATCGGTGGTTTTTACAAATTCATCTTTAAATCCAAGTGGGCAGCGTATTTTTTCTATTACTGTAGGGCAAGCAAATTATTTAGAATCAACAGATCATTACTATCAATATATTCCAAATACGGGAATTAGTTGGACAAACGCTAAAAATGCAGCAGCAGCATCAACATATTATGGTTTACAAGGGTATTTGGCTACAATTACTACTGTTGAAGAAGTCCAAATTTCTGGTGTTCAAGCATCTGGAGCAGGGTGGATTGGTGGTTCAGACGAAGCAAATGAAGGGGTTTGGAAATGGGTTACAGGTCCAGAATTAGGTACTACCTTTTGGAATGGCGCTGTAAATGGTAGTTCTCCAAATTTTGCTTTTTGGAATGCAAACGAACCTAACAACCAAGGCGAAGAAGATTATGCTCATGTAACAGCACCAGGCGTAGGACAGCCCGGTTCGTGGAATGATTTAAGTAATGTTGGTGCCTCAAGCGGGAATTACCAGCCAAAAGGCTATATTGTAGAATACGGAGGTATGCCGGGTGATCCTATTTTACAAATTTCCACAACTTCAATTATTACTATTCCGATTATTACCAATATTGCAAATGCTGTAAGATGTGGAAGTGGTTCCGTAACCTTACAAGCTACATCAAATATCGGAAGTCTTGGTACCATTAATTGGTACACAACACCAACTGGTGGTACACCAGTTTTTACAGGGAACACATTCATTACCCCTATTTTAAATGCAACAACTGATTATTATGTAGATGCTTTTCCTGTTGGGTGTGCTTTAGGTAATAGAATACAAGTTACAGCTACTATTAAACCCGTTCCAGTAATTAGTTTTACAACTCCAAGTCCTGTTTGCCAAAATACGAATACTATCCTGCAGGCAAATACTTCAATAGGTGTTATTAATTGGTATGATTCCAATACAAGTTTGACACCAATTTTTACAGGAACTTCATTTACGACACCTAACTTAAACGCATCGACGACTTATTATATTGAAGCAATAAGCAATGGTTGTCAATCTAATAGATTAGCAATTCCAGTTCAGGTGGTTCCTGCTCCAACCGTCGTAGATGAAACAATTATTTTTTGTAAGAATACATCTGTAACGCTCCAATCTGGAATTTCGGGGAGTTCTTATTTATGGTCTACAGGAGCAACAACTCAAAATTGTGCTGTTGCCTCAGCAGGTACGTATTCAGTTGTAATTACAACACCTTTAAATTGTAATTTAACCAAGAATTTTACAGTTGTTGAAAATACGGCACCAGAAATTACTTTAATAAAAGTGGAAGGATTGACAGCCGAAATAAGTATAACAGGAACAGGAATTTTTGAATATTCTTTAGATAATATCCATTTTCAGAGTTCTCCAATTTTCAATTTTATTGTAGGCGGAGTTTATACTTGTTACGTTAAAGAAATAGGAACAAATTGTGGTTTCGATTATGAAAATTTTGTGGTGATTGATTATCCAACATTTTTTACACCAAATGGGGATGGATTTAACGATTATTGGAAAATAAATGGTATGAACCTATTTACTAATGCTACTATTACTATTTTCGATAGATATGGAAAACTAATTACAGTGTTAAATATTAAAAATCCCTATTGGGATGGAAGATTGAATGGTGAAATTGTTCCGTCTTCAGATTATTGGTTTGTAGCAAATTTAGGAAACAATACTTCAGAAATTAAAGGTCATTTTACATTAAAAAGATAATTTCTATTGTATTTTATTTTTAATTTCAGTCAAAATATAAATGTAATCTTCTTGATTTTTTACGAAATCTAAATTAGAAACATCGATAATTAATGCATTAATATCGGTTTGCGACTTAATATAATCCAAGTATCCTTGGTTTATTTTTTCTAAGTAATTAGAAGATATATCTTGTTCATAGCTTCTTCCACGTTTCTTTATGTTAGCTAATAATCGATCTGTATTTTGGTATAAATAAACATATAAATCAGGTTTTGGCATTTCTTTATACATAATATCAAACATGGTTTTGTACAAACGAAATTCGTCTTCCTGCAAAGTAACTTTTGCAAATATCTGCGATTTAAAAATATGATAATCAGCAACTATAAAATCTTTAAACAAATCAAATTGTGCCAAATCATCGGATAATTGTTGGTATCTATCTGCTAAGAATGACATTTCTAAAGGAAAGGCATAACGGTTTTGATCTTTATAAAATTTTGGTAAAAACGGATTGTCAGCAAATCGTTCTAAAATCAGTTTTGCATTACAATCTTCGGCTATTTTTGTAGCTAATGTAGTTTTACCTGCGCCAATATTTCCTTCAATAGCAATATAATTTAATTGTTTTAATCCTAAATTAAGTGTTGGGTTTTGTAATGTTCCAATCTCTTTTATTGCCGAAGTGTCTTCACAAGAAATAAGCAATTCAGAAATGGTTTTGTTTAGCTTTGGATGTTTCCATTTTGGGGCTATATCATTCATTGGAAACAATACAAATTTTCTGTTTTGTAAATGAATATGCGGTATCTTCAAATTTTCAGTTTCAATACTTTCATCGTTAAAGGAAATAATATCAATATCTATATTTCTTGACTCATATTGCTCTGAATTTGTTCTGATTCTACCTAGTTTTTTTTCTAATTTTAAAATCTCATTTAGTATTTTTTGGGCTGATTTATGTGAGTGAATCATAATCGCACAATTATAAAACACATCACCTTCAAATCCCCAAGCGGGAGTTTCGTATACTTTTGAAATGTCAACTACTGTAGCAATTGTTTTATGAATAGCCATTATACAAGTCTGCAAATTTTCAAATTTGTGACCCATATTTGTTCCTAAAGAAAGTACTATTATATTTTGTGACTTCATATTTTGTAAAAACAAATCTGGTTTCCACCAGTGTTTTTTTATTTCAACAAATTAACAAACAATTTTACATTTTTATTCTACAAAAGCCGAATATTTTTGAATATGATTTTTTTATTAAAAATATAGATCTGTTTTTATCCATACATTCTATTTATTTTCATATTTCGTTCCAAATTTTTTAATTTTCATGTAACATTTTGATTTAATTTGCTACATATGTGTAAATAATATGATTAATTATGAGTTTTTTTAAGAATGTATTTGCAACAATTGTAGGATTATTTTTGTTTGTTTTATTAAGTTTTTTCTTCCTAATAGGGCTTGGCGCTTTAGTTGGTAGTGAAGGCGATGAGGTAAAAGTTAAAGACAATTCGGTAATTCAGTTAGATTTAGCAAAAATTAATTTTGATTATGCAGGTAAATATGAGTCGGATAGTCCATTTAGTAGTTTGTTTTTTGAGAAAGATAAAGTTGGTTTTGTAGAAGTTTTAAATGCAATTGAAGCAGCAAAAAAAGATGTTAAGATTAAGGGAATAACTATTGTAAATAATGAATCCAATTTAGGATTGGCCCAAAGCAAAGAGCTTAGAGATAAATTAGAAGATTTTAAAAAATCTAAAAAGTTCGTGATGGCTTATGCTACAATTTTTTCTCAAAAAGACTATTATATTAGTTCTGTGGCTGACGCTATTTATTTAAATCCTGCCGGAGAAATCGACTTTAAAGGATTAGGAACAGAAATGTTATTTTATAAAAATTTCCAAGATCAAACCGGTTTAAAAATGGAAATAATTCGCCATGGAAAGTTTAAAAGTGCTGTTGAACCTTTTTTAGCCCAAGAAATTAGTAAAGAAAATAGAGAACAAGTAACGGTTTTACTACAATCAGTTTGGGATAATATTGTTACTGATATTGCAAAAAACAGAAATGTTTCTGTAACTCAATTGAATGCAATTGCTACAGATTTATTAGCAAGAACGCCAGAAATGGCATTGAAACAAAAACTAATAGATAAAGTTGCTTATGAAGATGAGTTTAACGATGCGATTAAAACTAAACTAAAAGTAACAAAAGAGGACGATATCGAGTCAATTTCAATTACAGATTATGTAGCTACTACTTCTTTAAAATCAGAAGATTATACTAAGGATGACATCATTGCTGTAATTTATGCTCAAGGTGAAATTAATGGAGGGGAAGGCGATGTGGATTATATAGGTGAATTGTCAATCAATCGTTCTTTAAAAGAAGCTAGAGAAGATGATAATGTAAAAGCAGTGGTACTTCGTATAGATAGTCCTGGAGGAAGCGCCTTGGTTTCCGATTTAATTTGGAGAGAAATTGAATTAACCAAAAAAGTAAAACCTGTAGTAGTTTCTATGGGTAATTTAGCCGCTTCTGGAGGGTATTATATTGCTTGCAATGCCAATACTATTTTTGCTGAACCAACAACAATTACAGGATCTATTGGTGTTTTTGGAATGTTGCCAAATGTTCATGGATTTGCCACAAAATATGGTGTTAACGCAGAACAAGTGCAAACGCATAAAAATGCAGTTGGGTACAGTATTTTTGAGCCTATATCGGAAGAATACAAAACGATAGCATTAGAAGGTGTAGATCGTGTCTATAAAATATTCATAAATCGCGTGGCAATAGGAAGAAAAATGACTTTTGACCAAGTAGATGCTATTGCTCAAGGTAGAGTTTGGACGGGTACTGATGCCATAAAAAACGGATTAGTTGATAAGTTAGGGGATTTAGATGCCGCTATTGCGCACGCCGCTACTTTAGGAAAATCAAAAAGTTATAGAACTGAGAATTATCCCGAATATAAAAAAGATTTTGATGAGATTTTAGAAGCATTTGCAGGAGCAAGTATTTACAAATCTAGAGAAACCATGATGAAAGAAGAATTGGGAGAAGAAAATTACAATTTATTAAAAAAATCAAAAGTATTGCAAAACCGAAAAGGAGTACAAATGTTACTGCCTTTTGATTTGAATTTGTAGTAGTTACATTTTAATTTTAAATAGTATAAAAACGCCATTCTTTTTAGTTTGGCGTTTTTTTTAACAATAATTAAGTATTATATTTTATACTTTGGTACTAAATTTGTAGTCAATCATAAACCCCAAAAAATAGCCCAATGTTAAAAAAAGTTTTAAAATGGTCGGGTATTTCCATGTTAATTTTGTTGATATCGTTAGCCCTACTACCATTTTTATTTAAAGACAAAATCAAATCAAAAATTATTGAATCCATTAATAAAAATTTTAATGCTACTGTGGCATTGGAACACGTACGTTTAAATTTATTTAAAAGTTTTCCGAGAGCAACTGTAACACTTGATAAAATGTGTGTAATTAACAAAGCCCCTTTTCAAGGCGATACGTTGGTATATTCAGAAAAAATAGACTTAAAAATGAGTATGACGGAATTGTTTAATGGCGAAACTGAACCCATGAAAATAGAGTCTATTAGTATTGAAAACACACAATTAAATATCCTTTTCAATAAAGATGGCATTGGAAATTATGATATTGCAATAAAAAAAGAGGCGAGTGAAACCGATGAAAAAGAAAAACCTTTTGCCTTAAATATTCAAAATTACGAAGTAGAAAATTTAAAATTCACATACAAAGATGAAGTGTCAAAAATGAAAATGATTTTAGATAGCATCAATCATAAAGGAACTGGAAATTTTGAACAAGAGGTTTTAGATTTGGAAACAAAAACTACGGCCAACCTAACATTTGATATGGATAAAAGTAATTTTATGCGTAACGTAAAAATTTCTTTAGATGCAGTTTTAGGTATTGATATTAAAAACAGCAAGTATACGTTTAAAGAAAATAAAGCGCTAATTAATCAGTTGCCTTTACATTTTAATGGATGTATTCAAATGGAAGAAAAAGCTCAAGTATATGATTTAACTTTTAATACACCTTCATCAGATTTTAAAAATTTTTTAGGTTTAATTCCAGCAGAATATGCAGGAAATTTAGCCCATGTAGCAACATCTGGAAAATTTGAAGTAAAAGGAAAAGTAAAAGGTAATTTATCGGATACAACTGTTCCCACTTTTGATATTGAAATGTTGTCAAATAACGCTTCATTTAAATATAAAGAGTTACCAAAATCAGTAAAAAATATTTCAATTGATACGCATATTGTAAATGAAACCGGATTAATGAACGATACTTTTGTAGATTTAGATAAGTTGTCTTTTGCTATAGATCAAGACGTTTTTAATGTCAGTGCACACATCAAAAACATAACTGAAAACCCAAATATTGATGCTGCATTAAATGGAGTAATTAATTTAGCAAATGTTTCAAAAGCTTATCCAGTAAAGTTAGAAAAACCATTAAATGGAATTTTAAATGCCAATGTAAAGATGGCTTTTGATATGAAATCTGTTGAAAATAGTCAATATCAAAATATTAAAAACTCTGGAAATATCAATTTAACGGGTTTCAATTATTCGGGTCCAGAAATGGCAAAACCCGTAAGTGTTTTTGTTGCCGATTTATCTTTTAATCCATCTAAAATTAACTTGAATAAACTGCAAGCTAAAACAGGAAAATCGGATATTAATGTTTCTGGAAGTTTAGATAATTTCTACGGATTTTTATTTAAAAATCAAATTTTGAAAGCCAACTTCAACTTAAATTCTTCACTTTTTGCAGTGTCTGATTTCATGTCACCAACAACCACTACTGATGAAGGAAAGAAAACAACTGAACAAGTAAGAATTCCAAGTTTTTTAGATTGTACTTTGTCAGCGAAAGCAACAACTGTTATTTATGATAATTTAAATCTTAAAAATGCTACAGGAACTTTAATTATTCGCAACCAAGCTGTAAGCTTAAAAGGGCTAACTATGTCTGTTTTTGGTGGAAAAATTGGCGTTAACGGAATAGTTTCCACAAAAAGTAAGGTACCTACTTTTGATTTAGATTTAGGTTTATCTGCTGTTGATATTAGTCAAACTTTTTCGATGCTAAATACATTAAAAGCTATTGCGCCTATTGCTGATGTAATTAATGGAAAAATGAATTCAACCATTTCATTAAATGGTTTTTTAACTCAAGATATGATTCCGGATATTAAAAGTATTTCAGGAGATTTGATGGGGAATATTTTACAAGGTTCATTAAATATAAATAAATCAGCATTGCTAACGGAATTAGATAATAAAGCAACATTTTTAGATTGGAAAGATATTAATTTGAAAGACGTAAAAGCAGTAATGTCATTTAAAAACGGAAAAGTTGCTGTAAAACCATTTACCTTAAAATACAAAGATATTTCAGTTCAAATTGCAGGTTCTCACGGTTTTGACCAGAATATGGATTACAATTTGAAATTCGATGTTCCAGTGAAATATTTAGGAAATGACGTAAATAAATTACTTGCAAAAGTAACCCCAACTGATGCTAAAAAAATAGAAAGTGTTCCAGTTAATGCTATGATGTCAGGAAGTTTTAAATCTCCTAAAGTTACCACGGATCTGCAACAAGCGTCAAAAAACGTGGCTTTACAATTACTTCAACTTCAAAAAGAAAGACTTGTACAAAAAGGAACAGGAGTTTTGTCTACAATTTTAAATGGAAACAAACCAAAAGATTCTACAAAATCATCTCCAAAAGAGCAAGTTGGTAATGCTGTAAAAGACGGTTTAAAAGGTTTATTCGGTAAAAAGAAAAACTAATTATTCGCAACATATTTATAATCATCAAAATAAACAATAGTTAATTTCGATGGTTATAGATTAATAGTATTGATAAAATCTATATTATAATAAGAAATAACATTTAATTTCAGGACAAACTCATTATTTTTTTCATCAAATTTGATAAAATTAAAATTTATTAATTATGAAAAAAATACTATTAACTACAAGTTTATTGCTAGCTAGTTTTGCATTTGCCCAGCCATCTGCTACTTGTCCAGTTACTGGAAAAACAGCTGCTTCAAAAGATGCTGCGCACGCAAGTGCCGAGTATCAAGCTATGACTGCTGCACCTTCACAAAACGGAAGTAGTCAGGTGAACAAAAACAAAGAATGGTGGCCAAACCAGCTGAATTTGGAGGTATTGCGTCAAAATTCAGAAAAATCGAATCCAATGGGTACCGATTTTAATTATGCTAAAGAATTTCAAAAACTAGATTATGAAGCTTTAAAATCTGATTTAAGAGTTTTGATGACTAAATCGGAAGATTGGTGGCCAGCTGATTTCGGAAATTATGGTCCATTATTCATTCGTATGGCATGGCATAGTGCAGGAACATATCGTTCTGGTGATGGTCGTGGTGGTTCAAGAGCTGGACAACAACGTTTTGCACCATTAAATAGTTGGCCAGACAATGTAAATTTAGATAAAGCACGTCGTTTATTATTACCTGTTAAATTAAAATATGGTAATAAAATTTCTTGGGCTGATTTAATGATATTAACAGGTAATGTAGCCTTAGAGTCTATGGGATTTAAAACTTATGGATTTGCTGGTGGTCGTGAAGATGTATGGGAACCAGAAAGCAATGTGTATTGGGGTTCAGAAAATAAGTTTTTAGAAAGTGCGAGAACAATTGAAGGAAAATTAGAAAATTCTTTAGCCGCTACACAAATGGGATTAATTTATGTGAATCCAGAAGGTCCTTCAGGAAATCCAGATCCGCTATTAGCTGCAAAAGATATCAGAGAAACTTTTGGAAGAATGGGTATGAATGATGAGGAAACTACTGCATTGAATGCTGGAGGCCATACTTTTGGAAAAACACATGGTAAAGGTCCAGCTTCAAATGTGGGATCAGATCCAGAAGCATCAGGAATTGAGCAACAAGGATTTGGCTGGAAAAGTGCATACAAATCAGGCAAAGGAACGGATGCAATCTCATCAGGATTAGAAGTAACTTGGACGCCAAAACCAACAGAATGGAATTATGGATTTTTTAAAATATTATATGATAACGAATGGGAATTGACAAAAAGTCCTGCAGGCGCACACCAATGGATTGCAAAAAACGGACAAGCAATAATTCCAGATGCGTTTGATAAATCAATTAGACATATTCCAACAATGTTAACTACGGATTTGTCGTTTCGATTTGATCCAGAATATGCAAAAATTTCAAAACGTTTTTATGACAATCCAAAAGAATTTGAATTGGCTTTTGCAAAAGCGTGGTTTAAATTAACACATAGAGATATGGGTCCAAGATCGTCTTATTTAGGACCAGAAGCGCCTAAAGAAGATTTAATTTGGCAAGATCCAATTCCAGTTTTAAATCATAAAATAGTATCCTTAAAAGAAATTACGGCTTTAAAAGCAGAAATTGCTGCGTCTGGATTAACAATTCAAGAAATGGTTACTACTGCTTGGGCTTCTGCATCAACGTATAGAGGTTCAGATAGAAGAGGAGGCGCAAATGGTGCACGAATTAGATTAGAACCACAACGTAATTGGGAAGTGAATAATCCTGCTCAATTAAACAAAGTGTTGCCGATTTTAGAAAAAATTCAAGCTAATTTTAATACGAAATCTAAAGATAAGAAGGTTTCTTTAGCAGATTTAATTGTTTTAGCTGGAAATGTAGGTGTTGAAATAGCGGCTAAAAATGCTGGTTTTACAATTGAAGTTCCGTTTTCACCGGGAAGAATGGATGCTGCTCAAGAGCAAACAGATGTTAAAGGAATGGCAGTTTTAGAACCTATGGCTGATGGTTTCCGTAATTACATTAAAACACAATATACGGTTCCAACAGAAGCGTTATTAGTTGACAAAGCACAATTATTAACATTAACTGCTCCAGAAATGACCGTATTAGTAGGAGGTATGCGTGCTTTAGGTGCGAATTACGATGCATCCAAACACGGTCTTTTCACTACTCGAAATGATAAATTAACGAATGATTACTTCGTAAATTTATTAGACATGAGTACTGCTTGGAGTGCAATTGATGATAAGAAAGAAGTTTTTGAAGGAAAAGACAGAACTTCTGGAGCTACAAAATATACTGCAACTCGTGCGGATTTAATTTTTGGTTCTAACTCAGAATTAAGAGCATTGGCTGAAGTGTATGCACAAACGGATAACAAAGAAAAATTTGTTAAAGATTTTGTGGCTGCTTGGACAAAAGTTATGAACTTAGATCGTTTTGATTTGAGAAAGTAATACCATATATTCAAACAAAAAAAGCTGTCCAAAAGGACAGCTTTTTTTTATGGATTATAAACCTGACAGGTTTATTTGACTATCCTAAAAATGGATAACTATAATGTTCTGGTGTTACGAAAGTTTCTTTAATTGTTCTTGGAGAAACCCAACGTAATAAGTTTTGTGCTGAACCCGCTTTGTCATTAGTTCCTGAAGCTCTTGCGCCACCAAATGGTTGCATGCCTACAACTGCTCCAGTTGGTTTGTCGTTTATATAGAAGTTTCCAGCAGCATTTTGCAAGGCTACAGTTGCTTCTTCTATTGCATAACGGTCTGTACTTAAAACAGCACCTGTTAATGCATATTCAGAAGTTTGATCTATTAAAGTTAATGTTTCCGCCCATTTTGCATCTTCATATACATAAATTGTAATTACCGGTCCGAAAAGTTCTGTTTCCATTGTAGCGTATTTCGGATTTGAAGTTAAAATAACTGTTGGTTCAACAAAATAACCTTTAGATTTATCGTAATTTCCACCTATAATAACTTCTGCGTCAGCATCTTTCTTAGCTTGGTCTATATAACTCGCTAATTTATCAAATGAACCTTCATGAATTACTGCAGTTATAAAGTTTGAAAAATCTTCTGGCGACCCCATTTTCATTGAATTCAAATCGGTAATCAATTGTTCTTTTACTGAAGACCACATAGATTGTGGAATATAAGCTCTTGAAGCTGCTGAACATTTTTGACCTTGAAATTCAAAAGCACCACGAGTAATGGCTGTAGTGACTTGTTTTATGTTTGCTGAAGGATGTGCTAGTACGAAATCTTTTCCACCAGTTTCACCTACAATTCTTGGATATGTTTTGTAATTGTGAATGTTAGTCCCAATTTTTTTCCAAATTTCTTTGAAAATAAATGTGGAACCCGTGTAGTGAATTCCAGCAAAATCAGGAGAAGCTAAAACGGTATCTGTAATCATAACTGGATCTCCAAAAACAACATTAATTACCCCGTCTGGAACGCCTGCTTCTTTAAATACATCTATAATAATTTTTGCAGAAAATACTTGGCTATCGCTTGGTTTCCATACTACTACATTACCCATTAATGCAGTACTGGCTGGTAAATTTGCAGCAATTGCAGTAAAATTAAAAGGTGTTACAGCATATACAAAACCTTCTAAAGGTCTGTATTCGACTCTATTCCACATATCGGAATTAGAAGCAGGTTGGTCTGCATAAATTTGCGTCATAAATTCTACGTTGAAACGTAAAAAATCAATTAATTCACAAGAGGCATCAATTTCTGCTTGGTGTATGGTTTTTGATTGTGCAATCATGGTAGCCGCATTTATTTTTGCTCGATAAGGTCCAGCAATTAATTCAGCAGCTTTTAAAAAGATAGCGGCACGTTGTTCCCAAGCCATGTTTGCCCATTTTGTTCGGCTTTCTAATGCATTTGAAATGGCTTTTTCTACATGAGATTTTTCGGCTAAATGATACGTTCCAACCACGTGTTGGTGATCATGGGGTGCCGACATATTTCTGGTGTTTCCAGTGAAAATTTCCTCTGAACCAATGTATAAAGGCACATCAATTTTTGAATTCCACATGGTTTTGTAAGCTTCTAAAACACTTGTTTTTTCTGGAGAATTTGGTGCGTAGCTTTTTACTGGCTCGTTTACCGCTTTCGGTATATTAAAAAATCCTTTTAACATTTATTAGATTATTAGATTATTAGACAAATTAGATTTTTAGATAAAAAACTTAGACAAAAGTACAAAGGATAAATCGAATTCTAAAATAAATTATTACCCTTGAAAGTTTAGGTTTAATTAATTAATCGCAAAAGGAACAACTAATTTAAAAGTAGGAATTTGAACCTTAAAATAAGTATTATTTGAGAAATTTGCCATCGTATAAAAACCATTCATAGCACCTATAGTACCTTTTAACATACAACCTGAAGAATACACATATTTTTTTCCTGGAGCAAGTATAGGTATTTGTCCTACTACGCCTTCGCCTTCAACGGTTTCTACATTATTTAGTGTATCGAAAATATCCCAATGGCGGGCTTGTAATTGCACTACATCTGAACTTAAATTTTCAATAGTAATTTGATAGGAAAAGGCATACAACATTTGATACTCTTTGTAGTAAATGCCTTCGTAGTTTGTAATCACCGAAATTTTAATATTACTTGTAATTTGAGTAACCATTTGTAATTTCTATTAAATAAAAGTTATTGAAATAGGAGGGAAAAAATTAATTCTTAATATCCGTACTATTTGCTCTTCCTATACCGATAATTCTATCATAACGTTCCGCGCCACCTCGATAATATACTAAAACAATGTATTCGTTTTCTGTTTGATAAAAGTTGCCGTCAATGGCATTTTGTTCATCAATTTTTCCGTTTTTATCTACTAAAGTGTATTGATAATTGGTAAATCCTTGTTTTAATAAAATGGGTTTTTCAAATGTTTTTGTATCGGAATTATATTCCATTTTGTATTCATCTGAAATTTGATAATTGTTAAACATTCCTGTTACATAAATTGATTTTTCTAACGGATTTACATCTGAAGCCAAACCAAAATACACCCAAGTATAATCAGCTTCAATTGTATTTTGTGCGGCATTTAAATTGTTTACAAAGAAGTTTCCGTTTATGTCAGGAAAATAGGTGTAAATTTTATTTTTTCTTTCTTCGTTTGTGTATAAAATGGTGTTATAAATATCTCCAGAAGTTACTTTAAAAACTGAGTTTGAAGCCCCTCGAATATTTTTATTTTCGAAATTTAAAAATTCATTTCCAGCCCAAAATTGGGTTTCTTTATTATATCTGTAAATGAGTTGTGTACCAATTGTATATTGTGGTTTTATGTTATGAATAGCCGAACTCAATTTTCCATTTTGAAAAATAGAAACTTTTACGTTTTCCTTTGGGTTTTGTAACGGTTTGTCTTTATAATCGATAAAAAACTCGATATTTTGTTTTTTATTTACGGTTTCCATATCGCGAGAACGTCTTATAGTAATGCCTACAGCCGTATCGTCTTCGTAAATAATAAATTTTTTTGAAAATACGATTTCTTGATCTTCATCGAAAATTTTTACAATATAATTCCCACTTTTAATAATTTGATTGAATTTATTTGGAAAACTTAACGTGTAATGCGAATAAATTTGCAGACAATTTAATGAATTTTGATAATTCTGAATTCGTTGATTATCTAAACCGTTTAAATATTCATTTTTAAGCAATTGACTTGGCGTCCAATCGTAATTGTATTGCTCAATGGTGTAAAAATAATCGGCTTCGTTACCGTATAAATCATCAAACTGCAAATCGAAATTTTCACCTAATCTAAAAAACGGAATGGTATTGTTCACATTTTGCGAAAAAGTAATAGTTTTAATATTGTAAGGTGGAGCTACTTCTTTTTCTTGTGAAAAAACGAAAGTGGTAACCAATGTGATAAATATTTTTAATAATTGCTTCATAGATATGATATTCAATTCATAAAGATATAAAAACTAATCTAAAAATAATTATTTATATACCACAGGAATAATTTCGCCTTTTGCTAAGCAATATTTTTCAACTAAATCAGAAGGAATAGTATTTGTATAATCTACTTCTTCTACACGGAAACCAATACTTCTTAATTTGTCAAAATAATCTCTTCCATATATTCGAACATGGTCATATTGCCCAAAAATTTTAGCACGTTCTTTTTGATCGGTAATCGAATCATCAGAAAAAGTAATGTCTCTGTTTAAGTCCTGAGGGATTTGAAAAATTCCCATTCCACCTGGTTTCATTACTCGGTATAATTCTTGCATCGCTTTCGTATCATCAGGAATATGTTCTAAAACGTGATTGCACAAAATAATGTCGTAGGTATCATTTTGAAACGGTAAATTGCAAATATCCGCTTTTACATCAGCCAATGGTGAGAGTAAATCGGTAGTAGTATATTCTAAATTTGTTTGTTTTTTAAAACGTTTGTAAAACTCTTGTTCTGGGGCAAAATGTAAGACTTTTATTTTTTCTGATGAAGTAAAAAAGTTAGTTTCATTTTGAAGATATAACCATAACAAACGGTGTCTTTCTAATGATAAGGTACTCGGTGATAATACGTTGTTTCTTTGTGTGCCGTATCCGTAAGGCAAAAACATACTGAAACTGTTTCCGTCAATTGGATCCGTAAATTTATTTCCTTTTAACAGAAAAGCAATAATTGGTCGTGCCACAATACTTAATCTAATTAAGATAGGACGCGGAATGGTATTCAGTATAAATTTAAATATTTTTTTCATAATTTTTTAAATACTAATTTCACTAATTAGCACTAATTTTATAATACTATACGTTGGTATTTTAACTGTCTTCAATAAGCCAAGTTTACATTTAGAGGCCGCTAGATAATTTAAAACTTGTTTGATTTACAATACTAACGGCACACTTCTCAATCCGTCTTCTTCATCACTTACTATCCCAAGTGCTTCATAAATGTAAGCGAATGTTGATAGTAATTCTGGTTTTCCGTTTACTATGGCTACATCGTGTTCAAAGTGTGCTGATGGTTTGTTGTCGGCAGTGGTGATGGTCCAGCCATCTTTATGTTGCACAATGTTTTTTGTTCCTAAATTTATCATAGGTTCAATAGCAATGACCATTCCATTAACTAATTTTTTTCCTCTACCACGTTTTCCATAATTCGCTACTTCTGGATCTTCGTGCATTTTTCTTCCTAAACCGTGTCCGCATAATTCTCGAACTACGCCATAGCCGTGACTTTCACAATACGTTTGAATGGCATATCCAATATCTTCCACACGATTGCCTACTTTTGTTTCTCTAATTCCAACATATAAAGATTCTTTGGTAACTTGTAGTAGTTTTTTGGTTTCTTCAGCCACTTCACCTACCTCAAAAGTATAGGCATGATCTCCGTAAAATCCATTTTTAAAACTTCCACAATCTACAGAAATAATATCGCCATCTTGTAATGGAGTATTGTTGGGAATACCGTGCACTACTTGCGTATTTGGACTCATGCATAACGAATTCGGAAAACCATACATGCCTAAAAATGCTGGTTCCGCACCGTGATCGCGAATAAATTCTTCTGCTAATTTATCTAAATGTAATGTGGTAACTCCCGGTTTAATTTCCTTTGCAATCATACCTAATGTTTTGGAAACAATTAGGGCACTTTCACGCATTAATTCTATTTCTTCTGCAGTTTTTATTATAATCATCTTCTTGAAATTGAGACCACAAAAGTAAAAAATTAATCCGGATTTGCTATTGTTTTAAACAAATCGGCATTGGAAACGTAAAATCTATTTTCAATTGAAATTTTTGATAATTGTGCCAGAACCAAATTGTTTTCACGTGTATTAATTAAAAACAACGAACTTTCACCCATATTAAATAGTCGTTCTTCGGAATTTAATAAAGTTGAATTGTCTTTTACCAAGTCTGTAATTAGGTTTTCTTGTCTTTTTAAAGATTCAATTTCAGCTTTTTGCGATTCAATTTTGTTAATTAATTGTTCTTTTTCAAAATTTAATCCGAATTTTTCCGATTCAATTTTTTGTTTGGTTAATTTTAAGCTACCTCGTTCTTTTCTTAAAAATAATGGTAGTGCAACATTTACTCCAAATTTATAATCCTGAAATCGAAATTCTTGAAATTGGTTTGGGTTTGATAAATAATTGTATCCCAAATCTACTTTTGGTAGTAATTGATTGGCTTTTAATTTTCTATCTACTTCAAGCATATTTATTTTATAATTGATAGCATTTATTTTAGGATGATTTTCTGTTTGAAAATTTATTAAGTTCAATTCATTTGTGTTTAAATACTCTTGAATATTTTTAAATAAATTTATTTCTGGATACATAGTTTCTTCTAACTCAATTGGCACAGCATTGTTTGTCCACAAAAAATTAGATAATTCTAAGCGTGCTTTCGTAAGTTTTAGGAGAGCATCTTCTTTGTTTAATCGTCTATTTTTTACGATAATATTTGCTTCCACACTGTCAATTGCAGCTTTATCGCCCTGTTCAATTAATGTTTTAATACCGGTTAATCGTATTTCAGCATTTTTTAAATAGGTATCGTATAATGTATATTCTTCATAGTTTTTTTTCCAATTAAAATAGGAAATAGCTGCTTGGTGCAAAACCTGAATGGCTTGTAATTTTCTTTCAGCGACACTTAAATTAATATTTATTTTTGCTTTTCGTAAATCGGCCATTCTTTGATTAATAAGAAAACCTTGTAAAAGCGGAATGGAAATTCCAGCGTAACTTAACCCATCTGTTGGTGTATTATTTTCTGGATTTAGAAAAGTACCTTCATTACTTTCAAAACCGCCTTTAAATTCGATTCCGTACCAAGTTGGAATTTTAAATCCGCCATTAAAAACGGAATAATATTTTTTATCACTAAATTCTTTAGTATTAAAATCGGCTTCTAATTTTGGGTCAAAAGCACCGCGAGCCATTAATAAATTTGATTGTGCTTGCGAAATTTCTAAATCGGCAATTTTTACTAAAGGATGAAATTTTTTCACCATTCCTAAGTACTCGTTAAAGGACATTTCACTATTTACTTGAGCATTTACAGTATGTATTGCAAAAAATAGTATAAAATAATAAAATTTCATTTTTGTGTTATTTTTCAGAAACATCTTTACTTTTTTCTTTAGTTGTTTTGTAATAGTTTGGTGGAAATCCATTAAGTGTTCGCCAAACTTCGTACCAAATAGGCACTTCATTTAAAAGCGCCATGGTTTGTGCTCCAGAACCGATGCTTAATTGTTTTGGCCATTTATGTTTGTCGGTTTCATCAGGTGCAATTAAAATTCGGTATTTTCCATTTTCTGAAATAAAATTTTCAATAGCTACAATTTTTCCTCCAAATGTTCCATAGGATAAATTTGGCCATCCTGAAAAGACTATTGTTGGCCATCCATCAAACCAAACACGTACTTTTTCACCTTTTTGAATTAAAGGAAAATCGTTTGGTAAAACATACGTTTCTACCGCAATATCATATTTTGCTGGCATTATACTTACAATTGGTGTTCCTTCTTTGATGTTTTCACCTAGCCCAGATTTTAATGCACGGTTAACATAACCACTTTGTGGCGCAGTTATGTAATACATTCCATTTCTTATTTTGTAATTTTGATATTGGTTTTCCAATTTGTTTACTTGTGCTTTTGTGTCATATTTATTGCTTTGTGCCGTAAATTGATCACTTTGTGCTTTTGAAAATTTCTCGGAATATTCTGCATTAATTCGACTAATTTCTACTCGTGCGTTGATCAATTCGTTTTCGCTACTTAATAATTTATTTTCTTGGGTAATTATTTTTGCTTCAATTTCTTGTAATTTTAAACGTTTTTCTTCAACATCGGTTAACGGTTTTAATCCTTCTTTATTTAGTTGAACGGCACGTTTAAATTGCGTGTTGGCAATTTTTATTTGTGTTTTTATAGCTTCTAAATCCATGCTATCGCTTTTTATTTTAAGAATAGCTTGCTTTATTTTGTTTTTTGCTTGTTTTGATTTTAAGTTTCTTTCATTATTTATTGCACCCATTTGCGAGCCTAATGCATCGACTTTCCCTTCATATGCTCCAACGGCATTCACTTTGGCATCCATTTGATTTTTTGTGTTTTCTACCAAATTCGGGTCTAAATAATCTTCTTTTATTTCCGATATGAATAAAATAGTGTCGCCTTTCTCTACATAATCACCTTCATTAACATACCATTTTTCAATTCTTCCTGAAATTAATGATTGTATAGTTTGTGGTCGTTGATTTGGTTTTAAGGTTGTTACCGCACCAGAACCCGATATGTTTTGTGTCCAGGGTAAGAATATGATAATTACACATAAAACAGAAAAAATAGCTAATATTTTGTTTAGTATTTTATAATGTTTTGGGTTATTAAGTTGCTGTATAGCACTATGTTTTTCTAAATTAGAAACTGGAATGCTGTTTTTATTTGAAATATTTAGCATAATTATATTTTTTTAATATCGTTACTAATTCTCCCTTCGTTTAATGTTATTATTCGGCTGCATTTTTCTTTAAAATGTCCGTTTTTAGAAACGGCTATTATGGTCCATTTTTGATCTTTATGCAATAAGAAGTCAATTATTTTTTTAGCAGCTTCCGAATCGGTTTTGTCCAATGCATTTTCAAAAAATAATATCCTTGGCTCATTTATAATGCTTCTTGCAATTAATATTTTTTGCATATTGGATGACGAAAGCTGTTTACCATCAGATGAAATTGGTGTTTGTAATCCTAAAGGCAACGTTTTAATAAATGAGGTTAAATCCACACCATCTAAAGCCCATTTTAATTTACTGTTTTCTATTTTTTGGTTAAATACTATGTTTTCTAAAATTGTTCCTTCAAAGAGCGATTCGCCATAAAGAATACTACCAAAATGTTTGCGATAATCGTTTATGTTTACTTTGTTGTAGGTATCGTCATTGATAATAAAATGACCTTTTGTTGGTTGTAATAAGCCACTCAATAATCGGATTAAAGTTGTTTTTCCTGAACCATTTTCTCCTTCAATTAGTATTTTTTCACTTTGATTAATTTCTAGGTTAATGTTGTGTAAAACATTTTCATTTTCAAAATCAAATTTAAAATCTGCATTTTCCAAAGTAATCGATAAATTGGAATAACAAGAGTTATTTTCAGTTGCTATTTCACCTTCTTGTTCTAACTCTAAATCGGTGATTTGTCCAATTTTTTCAACAGATGTAAGTACGTCGTAAAAGGTTTCTAATCCTAAAATTATTTTTTCAACTGAATTAATTACTAATAAAATAATAATTTCAGCAGCCACAAATTGTCCAATATTCATTTTTTGATTAATAACCAAAAAGCCACCAATAAGAAGTAAACTTGAAGTAATTAAGACTTTAAAAATTAATAATTGCGAAAATTGTTTTTTTATTATACTAAAATGCTTTTCTCTGTAAGATAAATATGTAGATACCAAATGGTTATTTTTTTCTAAAGCAAATTCAAGATGGTTTGGATTTTTAAAACTAAAATTATTTTTTGCTAATTCCAATAGCCAATTGGCTACTTTGTATTTCGATTTGGATTCTTTTAAACTAGTTTGTAATCCAGATTGATAAGAAAATTTAAAAATTAAATACAATAATATAGCCAAAAATATACCAAATAAAATAAAAAACGGGTGGTATAATGAAAGTAAAATGATACCAAAAAATATTTGCAAAAACGCGGAAGAAAAATCAATAAGTAGTTTTGATGTTCCTTTTTGAATAGAAATAGTATCAAAAAATCGATTTGCCAATTCAGACATTTGTGAATTATGAATTTCATTAAATTTTAATTTCGGGATTCTATATGCAAATTCAAATGCAGAACGTATGAAGATTTTTTGTTGTAAATTTTCTGAAATACGCAATTGCATTAAGGATAAAATTCCTGCAAAAATTACCCCAATTACAACCAAAATAACTAAAACTATCCACGACACACTAATTCTTCCTGCTTGAATAAAATTAATTATAGCCTGAATACCTATGGGTAATGATAAACTTATTATACCTGAAAAAATAGCATACAAAAAAAGTTGTACAATATCTTTTTTGTCTATTCTTAAGAGATTAAAATATCTTTTTAAAGGCGTCATAACGGTTTATTTTAAAAGGTTTTCAATTAAGTGAACATAAAAATCGGAAGCGCTTACATTTTCATTACAATTGGTTAATGTTTTTAAATGATTTTTCAGAAAATGCTGATGTAAAGAACCTTCAATTATAGAGGAAACTAGGCTTTTAGCATAAGGGTATTTAGGGTTAATATCCAATATCATTTTTTCTATTCTATAATTTACTTGTTTATAAATCAAGAAAAAACCTTCTTTATTTTCTTCGTCAACTTGCTTGCTATGAAAGGTTTTAGTGAATTCTTCAATGATAATTTTATTCAAAATAGCCTCATTAATATGTTCTGTTTTACTATCATCTTCAATAGTTTCAGTTACAATTGAAATTGCTTTTTTCAATTTTTCAATTTTATTTTCAATATTATTGGTAGAAAACACCAATCGATACTCAATCCAAGCCCAATACCAAGAAGATAAATACACCAATAATTTATGTTTGTTTTCAAAATATCGGTAAATAGAACTTTCATTTGAACCAATTTTTTCACCTAACTTTTTAAATGTAAATTCTTCAAAACCAATTTCGTCTATAAGTAAAATACTCTTTTCAATAATTTTTTTCCCTAAATCAGACGTTTCAGGATCTTTTACGTATGTTTTCGGATTGACTTGTATTTTAATGTTTACTAATAAATCTTGCATAAATTATTATTTTAAAACGCAAATATAATAGTAATACTATCATTATGTAATAGTTTAACTATAATTTAAGAAATTTTCATAAAAAAACCATCGTGGAGATGGCTTTTTAGTGTCATTAAAAAAAAATTAGTTTTTCTTTAATTCTAATTTTTCGGCAAAGTAATCACAAAAATCGGTCATAGCACCTGCCATTTTTTCATCGCCCGTAGCGCGTTGAAACGTATCAGTCATAGCTACCAAAGTTTGATGAAAAAATATTTTCATTTCATCTACTGGCATATCTTTTGTCCATAAATCAATACGAAGGGTTTCTTTTGCTTTTGCATCCCAAATGGATAATAAAACCGTTTTGGCTTCTTCGCTATTTACGCCACCGTCTTGCGCTGTCCAAGTTAATTTTTCGGGTACATTATTTTCGTCTAATGCTATGTTTACTTTAATTTCAGATGTTTTGCTCATTTTTTTAAGGTGAAAGGTTTTGGGTAAAGGGTGTAGGGTAAAACAGTAATATAACTAATTATTGTTTTTTTGGTTTGTATTTCGATTTGTTAAAAATTACGGTTGGTTCTGTTTTTAATAGTTGGTCTAAGGTTACATCATTGTTTTCCATATAGCTTTTTACAATTTGCCAACCCAACCATTGTCCAATTCTTCCAGGCGATTCTCTATCAATTTCCAAATAAAATTTCGTAAATGGCCCGTCTTCGATAAAACGTTGATAATTTTTTATATTGTTATCGTACAGCAATTTTTCGTCAACTAAATAACTCCACATTTGAAATTCGTTTTCTATACAGAATTTTTCTTGTATTGCTGTATATCCAATTTTTTGATAATTTGGTGTTTCAGGAAGTAAAAGATCTTTTAAATAATGTAATTTTCCATAATAAATCATTTCACTAATTAATGTTTTGTCTTGTGATGGTACTATTTTTCTGAAGGCAAAATTAGTTACTAAATCGGGTAGTATTTGGTCTGGCTCTAAGTTGGCTTTTTGATATTCAGCAAACGGTTCATAAAATTTATGATTTTTTCCTAAATATGTATCTAACGAAATTAAAATTAAATCATTCGTGTAAAACGCTTTTTTATCAATTAAAACTTCATTTACTAAAGTAATAACTCTTGGCGTTTTTTCTTCAGGAAAATAATGTTTGATTCTAGAAACCAACATTTCTAAATCGTCTTCAAATTTCGAATTATCCGAAAATTGTTTCGAAACTTCTACATTTAATTCTTTAAAAATAGGATCGTTTAATTTGGCATACCAAATTGAATCTGGAAATTGCGTTGGAAATAAAAACGGATATTCATTTTTTAATTCAGGTAATGTTTTTGTAGTGGCTGCGGCATATAATTTATCGAATCGTTCGATATTTAAATCTACTGATTTTTTAATGTCAACTTTTTCAATAGCATCATTTTTTTTACACTGAATGAAGCAAAAAAATGAAATTAGCAAGAATATTAATTTTTTCATCGTATGAAATTTACTATTTTTATCAAAAATTATTCAACTGCAAATATATAATTATATACCTAAATTATTTACTAAAATTATGTCAAATAACACAACGTTACATTTAGAAGGAATTCAAACACATATTGTCAATTGGTTAAAAACTTATGCTAAAAATTCAGGTGTTAAAGGTTTTGTAATTGGAATTTCTGGAGGAATAGATAGCGCCTTAACCTCAACATTATGCGCACAAACGGGTTTTCCTGTTTTGTGTGTGGAAATGCCAATACATCAAGCAGAAAGTCATGTGGATAGAGCGAATGAACATATTCATCAATTAAAATTGCGTTTCCCGAACGTGTTTAACGAAAGAGTGGATTTGACACCAAGTTTTGAAACGTTTAAAAATAGCGTGCCAATTAGTGAAAACGAGGCAGCTTTAGCTTTAACTTTAGCCAATACTAGAGCGCGTTTGCGAATGACTACTTTGTATTATTTAGCAGGAATTCACGGTTTTTTAGTAGCTGGAACCGGAAATAAAGTGGAAGATTTTGGTGTAGGATTTTACACAAAATATGGTGATGGAGGTGTAGATATAAGCCCGATTGCCGATTTAATGAAAAGCGAAGTGAGACAATTAGCTAAATTTGTAGGTGTGCCTGATAGTATTATTGTTGCTAAACCAACAGATGGACTTTTTGGTGATGATAGAAGCGACGAAGATCAATTAGGCGCTTCGTATGACGAATTAGAGTGGGCGATGGAAGCAATGGAAAAAAGCGAAAAAGTAACTAATTTTGTTGGCAGACAAGCGGAAGTTTTTAAAATTTATCAACGATTAAATACTATAAATCAACATAAAATGCAACCCATTCCGGTTTGTGAAATTCCAAAATCTTTGAAAAGCTTAAATTTAGTTTAAAATCGGACCAAAACCCGACCTAATTTTTTCGCTATTACATCTCTTAATTTGCAATAGTCTTGATTAAAAACGAGTATTTCAGAATTATCAACTGTACTATCTTGTGATACTTTATTCATATTTTCATTCAGCATTTTACAAATTAAAAGTAATCTGTAAGCCAAAATGGTTTCAGAGACATGCTGCTCTAAAGTAATATTTTTGTCATCAACGACAATTTTTCTTAAATGCCATTTGTGTATAGTTTCACGTTCATCTAACATTAAAATTGAAGTGATTTTTTCTGTAATTTCAGGTGTAGTTTCAGAAATATATTTATCAATTTCAAATTCGATATTTTGATTGTAATAATTGATAATGTCTGTATAAATGTTTTTGAAAACTGGATTAGATAATTCAATTTCATCTTCTTGAAGCGCCAAATATATTTTTTCGTAAATTTTATAAGAATTTGTTTCTTTACTATCTACTAAATTTCCTGTTTCATCTTCTGCTTGAAAAATTTCTGTAAATGTTTCCGATTTCAAACCGTTAATTAATAAAATTTCAATAATTTTTTGTTCAAAAATATATTGACTATCAATTTTTTCGGGTTTAAAGTCGTCATTGTTTTTATGAACTTCAAATGCTTTTTTCTCTTCTGTATATTTTTTATTGGCTTCAGAAATATCTTTCTTGAGCATTTGGGCTAACGTATTATACAATACGTCTTCCGAAATATCCATAATGCGCGAACATTCTTTAATATAGACTTCGCGTTTAATTTGGTCAAAAATTTTAGAAATACTTTGCACCATATCTCTAATTAATTCTGCTTTTTTTATGGGGTCGTTATTGGCTTCTTTAACTAATAAATCGGCTTTAAACTGAATAAAATCTTTTGAATTCTCGTCTAAATATTGTTTTAAAACCTCATACGAATTGTTTTTGGCAAAACTATCTGGATCTTCTCCATCAGGAAAACTACAAACTTTTACGTTCATTCCGGCTTCCAGAATTAAATCAATTCCACGGATAGAAGCGCGTAAACCTGCGGCATCACCATCAAAAAGTACGGTAATATTATTGGTTAATCGGTTTACTAAACGAATTTGATCCGGTGTTAATGCCGTTCCAGAAGAAGCAACAACATTTTCAATACCGCTTTGGTTAAATTGAATTACATCGGTATATCCTTCAACTAAATAGCAATTGTCTTGCTTGGCAATCGCTTGTTTGGCTTGAAAAATTCCGTATAAAACTTTACTTTTATGATAGATTTCGCTTTCTGGCGAATTTAAATATTTCGCCGCTTTTTTATCGTTAGTTAAAATTCTACCGCCAAACCCTAAAACACGGCCACTCATACTTTGGATAGGAAACATTACTCGACCTTTAAATCGGTCAAATGTTTTTTCATCTTCTTGTTTTACGATGGTTAATCCGGTTTTTTCTAAATATTCTAATTTGTATGCTTTTCCTAAGGCTTCTTTGGTAAACGCATCCCAAATATCAGGCGAGTATCCCAATTGAAATTTCTCGATAGTCTCTTTTGAAAACCCACGTTCTTTAAAATAAGATAAACCAATTGCTTGACCTTCATCGGTATTGAGCATCGTTTTATGGAAATAATCTCGAGCAAATTCCGAGACCAAATACATACTTTCTTTTTCGTTTGCTTGCTCTATATCTTCATTAGAAACAATGGTTTCTTCTACTTCAATTCCGTATTTGTTTGCCAAATATTTTATGGCTTCAGGATACGTAAAATGTTCGTGTTCCATTAGGAAAGTAACCGAATTTCCGCCTTTTCCAGAACTAAAATCTTTCCAAATTTGTTTCACTGGCGACACCATAAACGAAGGCGATTTTTCGTTCACAAACGGCGAAAGTCCTTTCATATTACTTCCGGAACGTTTGAGTTGTACGAAATCGCCAATGACTTCCTCTACACGAGCTTGGTCAAATACTTTTTCTATGGTTTCTTTAGATATCAAAATGTATGGTGATAATTTGAAAATGAGGTGATTTGAAAATTCAAAGTTCGTAAAAATACACATTATTAAATTAAAACAAAAAACCTACAAGAAAATTTCCTTGTAGGTTTTGAAAAAAGCATTTTTTTATGATTCACAGTTGTTCGTAGCTGATTCCTTTTATTAGCTGCTATGGTAAATTTTGTTTGTCACTTTGTTTCAGCCTAATGTTTATATTCAGTATAATTAATAAATTTTTTTCCATTGAAAAAGTATAAACCACTTTCTCTAGTTCCCACCCAAATATTACCGTTTTTATCTTCCAAAATTTCCCAAATCCAAGGATTGATTAGCCCATCTTTAAAATAGGTGAAAGTTTTACCATCGTAACGTCTAAGACCGTCGCTTGCACCAAACCAAAGATTTCCCTTTTTGTCTTCTATAATTCGAGTGACTTCGCTTGGCAAACCATCTTTTGTTGTAAAACTTGTAAATGTATTTCCATCATATCGATAGGCTCCACCCCAATTACTGAACCAAATATTACCGTTGCTGTCTTGCAATTGAGGCCATCCCCAATTATGAGCTTTTGGTTTTGGTCCATCTTGAAACAAATCCATTGGTTTGAGGTTGGTTACAGATTTTCCATCGTAACGAAAAACACCTTCATTGGTTCGACTACCTAACCAAATATTACCTGTATTGTCTTCTAAAATACGTTCCACCTTATCGTTACTGGTAAAAAAACCATTTTTGGCATCATTCATTGGAAAATGTTTAAAAGATTTGCCGTCGTAAATAAAGACACCATCAATCGTTACAAACCATAGTTTTCCGTCTTTTGCTTGTAACATATTGTACACCCAATGGGTTTGATAGTAGGGGTTCTTATTAGGTGGCAGATTTTTGGGTAATGGAATCTGGATTTTGGAAAATGTCTTTCCATTGTAAAGACAAAGTCCCACTTCAGTTCCCACCCAAATTTTACCATCTTTATCTTCCAAGATGCAATAAATTTTATTACAATCCAGTCCATCGTTTATTGTAAATTGGTTAAACGATTTTCCATCATACTTATAAAGCCCATTATCTGTTGTTCCGAACCAAAGGTTACCTGATTTGTCTTGCATAAAACGTGAAACATTGCAATTCCCCAAGCTTTTAAAAACAGTTGGAAGTTCTTTTTCTTTTGGTAAGTCTTTTTTTACTGGTCCGTTGCAGGCATTGCCAAGAATTAATATTGCAAGCAAAGTAAAAACTTGTGTTGTTGATAATTTTTTTCCCATTTCTCAATTGTCTCTTACTAATTGTTTTCTAGTTGCCGATTTGGTTGTCGCATTGCAATGTATTGTCTACTAACTCAGATTTTTTAATTCCAATCAAAACGAATACCTAATGAAATATTGTTTTGATCTACTGGATTGTTTTTAAATATTGGGTTTAAATCGTATTTTAAATATAGTGAAGTGGATCTGTAACCAATGTAAGTACTTACACCATACGTAAAATCGTTTACATTGAAATCGCCTTTTTGTTTTTCATTAAATTTATATCCATTTTGCTCGTATTCTATAAATTGTTTTGAGTTGGTATTTACACCCACAAAACCACCAATTCCAAAACGCGCTCCTGTATGCGATTTGAATACTTTTTTATCGTCCACTATTTTTGTTTTTGAAAAATCAAATTCTAAATGCATTGGTACCACAAAATACACATTTTTAAAATACGTTCTTTTGGCTTTTGTTTCTACGCCAGCATCTACCAAAACAGTTTGATTATTGATGTCTGCAAAAACTCTATTATCTGTGGCGTGCAGTTGGTTGTACATAAATCCAGCTCCGTATTTTAAATGCACTAAATTACTGTTGTTTGATAAACGCGTATTCCAAGTAACACCCCATTCGAAAAAAACAGAACGAGCATAACCAAATTGAGAATTGGCTACCATATTATTAGTAACTAAGTTGTTGTAACCTGTAGCAAGAACAAACTGACTTGTGGTTCTATTTTCAGACTTATTTTTGTCGTAGTTTTTATATTTTAAACCACCAGGAATAGAAAAACTATTTTTCTTTAAACTATCATTAGACTCTTCCTCATTTACATTTTCATTTACTAAATCTCGTAATGCTTTTTCTTGTTCAGCAATTTTAGTTTCGATATTTTTTGCACGTTCTTCTGCAATTTTTGCTTTTGAAGTTTTTGCTTCTTCTTTAGTCATTTTACCTAATTCTACTGCTTTGTCAAGGGCTTCTACCTCAGCTTTTAAGGCTCTTTTTTCTTCTTCAGCAATAGTTTTTATTTGAACAGCTATTTCTTTTGCTTTTAGTTCAAATGTTTTTTCCTGTGCTACTACGCTATTTACTATGGTTAGTAATGCGATACTGATGTACAAAATAATTTTTTGCATAATTAGGGGGTTTTAAAAGTTAGTTTTTATTTTAAATTTATTTCCTTCGAGCGCCTCAGACAACTTCAATTGGGGTTTTTAATTGGCTGAGGTTTTCGAAGTTTAATTATAATTTCTGTTTACAAATGCTGATTTCGCTTGTTTTAATTTTGTGATGGTTTTTTCTTTAAAGGTTTGATCTAATTCTGATTCTACGGCTTGTAATAACTCGTTTGGATTTACTCGTAATGTGGACTTAAACGAACCAATATTACTTGGTTTCTTTTGTCCTTGTACTTCTGCCAAAAGCGATTCTGGTGTGGTGTAATTAAAAGTAGGTTCTTTATTTTCTTTTTTAATTTTATTTACAGTAAAGTCTTCTTGTTTTAGTACTGCCGTTTCATAGATTTCTAATTTAGAATTTTCGTTTTGAGCGTTATGGATAGTAGCACTTTTTTTCGTTTCTGAAGTAGTACTTATTGTCGCGTTATTTGCTAATTCATTTTCAGATGAAATACTACTTTCGTCCATATTTTGTTTGTAAGTTTCGGATTCTGAATTTGCTTTAGATGTAACAATTTCTTCGGTTGCTGGCGTTAACTTAGTTTTTTCGTTTTGTTGAAGGAAAATATATCCTACACCTGTAAATAAAAGAAATGTCGCTGCAATGCTTAACCAAAAAAAGATTTTAGGTTGTTTTTTTTCTTCTGCAAGAGTCAACATAGCGTCTAATTTGTTCCAAGCTGTTTCAGTTGGTTCAATTGTACGAAAATTGAATTTTTCTTGTATGTTTTTATTAAAATTATCTTGTTCCATTTTCTTTATTTTTTAATATTGTAATATGAGATTGCAACATTTTTTTTGCGTGTGATAATTGCGATTTTGATGTGCCTTCTGAAATATGTAATAATTTGGCAATCTCATTGTGTTTATATCCTTCAATCACAAATAAATTAAACACCATTTTATAGCCTTCGGGCAAATTGTCTATTAAAAATTGAATATCATCTACAGAAAAATCACCTTCCATTTCGTAGTTATCTTCTGCTTCAGCATATACTACGTCTTCAATGTTTTTATGATTAAAACTGTTTTTCTTTACTCGTAAATAATCGATACATTCATGAATCATGATGCGTTTTATCCAACCTTCAAAACTGCCTTTGTGCTCAAATTTCTTCAAACTGGTAAACATTTTCATAAAACCCGTAATCATTACATCTTCTGCATGATGTGTATCTTTTATATACTGTCTGCATGTACTCAACATTTTAGAAGCATATTTGGTGTACAACAAATGTTGTGCTTGGCGATTATTAGCAATCGCTTCACGTATTAGTTGTGCTTCTTCTTTATGCAATGCGATTACTTTCATAGATTTAATTAGTCAATGTGCCAATTAGTCAGTGTGCCAATTTATGTACTTATTACTATAGACGAGAATGATTTAAAAAAGGTTGTATCTTTATTAAAATCCCAAAATAAAAATTCCAAATTTCAATTTTGCTTTTATTTGTTAAGACAATTATTGTTTTAATATGGTTGTTTCAAGTAAAAAATCCACTGATTACTAATAACTGAACACTGCAAACTAGAATTATATCTTTCTATCAATAACGTAGTTTACCATTAAAACAAGGGAATCTTTATATATAGATTCAGGAAAATCTTTGATAAGAAGAAGTGCTTCTTGTTGAAATTGTACCATTTTATGTTCGGCATAAGATAAACCTCCTTGATTTTTTACGAAGGCAATTACTTCTTTTACTCTTTTTTTATCTTTATTGTGATTTTTTATGGAATTAATCACCCAACTTTTTTCTTTTGAAGTGCAGTTGTTGAGCGTGTAAATGAGTGGTAAAGTCATTTTTTGTTCTTTGATGTCAATTCCTGTTGGTTTACCGATAGCCTCTTCAGTATAATCAAACAAATCATCTTTTATTTGAAACGCCATTCCAATTAATTCACCAAATTTTCGCATTTTTTCAACTGTTTTATGCTTGTCTGGGGCTACAGCACAAGCACCAAGTGCACAACACGCAGCTATTAGCGTAGCTGTTTTCTGACGAATAATTTCGTAATAAATGTCTTCTGTAATATCTAATTTTCTAGCTTTTTCTATTTGAAGTAATTCGCCTTCACTCATTTCTCTTACCGCTACAGAAATTATTTTTAGTAAGTCAAAATCGTTATTGTCTATCGAAAGTAGTAGTCCTTTAGAAAGTAAAAAATCACCAACTAAAACAGCAATTTTATTTTTCCAAAGTGCATTTATAGAGAAAAAACCACGGCGTTTATTGCTGTCGTCTACTACATCGTCGTGAACTAAAGTAGCGGTATGAATAAGTTCAATAACCGATGCACCTCTATAGGTTCGGTCATTTACCGTACCGCCAGAAATCATTTTTGCTGTTAAGAACACAAACATTGGTCGCATTTGTTTTCCTTTTCGGTTGACAATATAATGCGTAATACGATTTAATAAGGCGACTTTTGAAGACATAGCTAATTGAAACTTTTTCTCGAAAAGTTCCATCTCATAGGCTATGGGTTCTTTTATTTGTTCGGTAATTTTCATTACCTCAAAGATACTACACATTAAAGGATTAGAAAAATATTTTTTTAATTTAAACCTTTTTGATATTTTTGAGTCTAATTAACTGAACATTAAATTTTTAAAGATGAAAAAAACAACAAAATTTTTATTTCCAATCTTAGTATTGGTGGCCTTTTTTGCTTGTGAAAAAGATAATGAAGCTACTCCTGATACGTTAACTTCGGAAGACGCTTTAGTAAATGCGAAAATTGATATGGCGAGTGATGACATATCAAACATTGCAGATCAATTATTTGATAATGTTGATGGAAATACTATTTCTTATAGAGGTATAAACAATGACAATTCCGTTTTTTCAAATTGTGCTACAATTACCCGAGTGCCAGCTTTTGGAACATCACTTACTCCAGGAACTCAAGTAACAAAAACCATTGATTTTGGAACAACAGGATGTCAGTTGAATAATGGGAACATAGTGAAAGGTAAAATTATTATTAATTTCGTTTTTCAACCAACAGCGGTTTCTCATACCGTAACTTATACATTTGATAATTTTTATCATAACAATATTAAATTTGTTGGAACAAAAACATTTACTCGTTCTTTAACCGCTGCTACAGCAACATCTGCACCACATCCTATTGTAGTTATGTTATTGGATATGACCATTACAATGCCAAACGGAGATGTTTACACACGTGTAGGAACAAGAACAAGAGAATTAGTGGAAGGATTTAGTACAACTCAAATTTTCGCAGATAATATTTATAAAATCACAGGAAACTGGACTACTACACATCCAAACGGAACCGTGCAAACGGCAACAATTACAACACCGTTAAGAGCCAGAATGAGTTGTTTAGCAGTAAATAAGCCATTATTGGTTTTAGGAGTTATTACTTTTGTTAAAAATGGAGTAACCGCTACTTTAGATTACGGAAATGGAGATTGTGATAATACTGCCATATTCACAATCAACGGAAATTCATATACAATTACAATTGGTAATTAATTGATAGCATATAATCATAAAAAAAGAGAAGCATTTGCTTCTCTTTTTTTATAATTTATTAGCCAATTGGCCACAAGCGGCATCTATATCTTTTCCTCGGCTTTTCCTTACTTTTACTACGATATTGTTTTTTTCTAAAGCGGTAATATATTCTTTTGTAGCTTGTTCGCTAGCTTGTTGAAAATCCCCATCATCAATAGCGTTATATTCAATTAAGTTAACTTTACAAGGAACATATTTACAAAACTTAACTAAGGCATCAATAGAGGCTTTGTCGTCATTAATACCTTTCCAAACTACATATTCATAGGTGATTTTGCTTTTTGTTTTGGCGTACCAATATTCTAATGATTCGCGTAATTCGGTTAATGGAAAACTTTTTGTAAATGGCATAATCTGATTTCTAGTTGCTTCTATAGCCGAATGTAAAGAAACTGCTAAATTAAATTTCACGGCATCATCTGCCATTTTTTTAATCATTTTAGAAACTCCCGAAGTAGAAACCGTAATTCGTTTTGGTGACATGCCTAATCCTTCGTTTGATGTTATAATGTCAATCGCCTTCATTACGTTTGGATAATTCATCAAAGGTTCACCCATTCCCATAAAAACAATATTCGAAAGCGGTCTGTCGTAATACAGTTTACTCTCGTTATCTATAGCTACTACTTGGTCGTAAATTTCACCAGGTGTTAGGTTTCTCATTCGTTTTAATCGGGCAGTAGCACAAAAATTGCAATCTAAACTACATCCTACTTGACTTGATACACAGGCGGTTGTTCTCGTTTTGGTTGGAATCAGAACACTTTCAACAATTAAATCATCGTGTAAACGCACCGCATTTTTTACGGTTCCGTCTTCACTGCGTTGCATCGTATCCACTTTTACATGATTAATTACGAAATTGGCTTCTAACATGGCGCGAGTTTCTTTAGAAACATTGGTCATACTTTCAAATGAATGTGCGCTTTTGCTCCACAGCCATTCGTAAATTTGATTGCCACGAAACGCTTTATCGCCATTAGTTACAAAGAAATCTCGTAATTGCTCTTTAGATAAAGCGCGTATGTCTTTTTTTTCTGCTTGCATACTGCAAAAGTACAAAAAGCGATGGCAATAGCAATGATAATATCAAAATTCAAAATTTAGTCTTTTTTGGAGACGATTTTAATTTCAATATTTTATTTTCTTAATTATAATTACTTTTTGATATCGTCATTTTTTTTTGATATTGTCATTGCCATCGCTTTTTGTACATTTGTACTTTGAAATTTTAAAAAATTATGCACTTTATATCTGAAGATTTAGAAAATTACGTAGTTAATCATTCGCAACAAGAACCAGAATTATTGGTGCAATTAAATAAAGAAACGCATCAGAAAATTTTGCAACCACGAATGCTAAGTGGTCATTTTCAAGGTAGGGTTTTGAGTATGTTATCTAAAATAATTAATCCTAAATCTATTTTAGAAATTGGAACCTATACAGGTTATGCTGCTTTATGTTTGGCAGAAGGTTTACAAGAAAACGGAACGTTAGATACCATTGATATAAATGAAGAATTGGAAGAAATTCAAAAAAAATATTTTGAATTGTCTGACTATTCCAATCAAATTGTGCAACATATTGGCGATGCCATTGAAATTATTCCCGCTTTAAGTAAAAAATTTGATTTGGTTTTTATAGATGCCGACAAAGAAAATTATATTAATTATTTTCATTTGATTGTGCCTTTGATGAATAAGGGTGGTATAATTTTATCTGATAATGTATTGTGGAGCGGAAAGGTTTTAGAAGAAGTAAAAACAAACGACAAAAGCACGCAAATTCTATTAGATTATAATAAAATTATTAATGAAGATGCTCGTGTAGAAACGGTTTTGTTACCTATTCGAGATGGCTTGACGGTTACTCGTGTGTTGTAGGTTTTTTGAATTTTAAAAAATATGATTCATAATATTTATAAGATAAATGAGCCATAATTATGGTCAAAAGAATAATTGAAAAAGTATAACTAAAAATATACAGATATTCAGGTATTTTGTTTTCAATTTGCAACTTTATATATACAAAACATACAATTTGCATTGCAATTGCGTGTAACATATAAATTCCGTAAGATATTTTACCTAAATATTTTAAAGCTCGGTTTTCTAAAATAAAAATTGATTTTTTTGAAAGAACTGTTATAAATAAACCAAACAATATCATACTAAATACATAATATTGAATTTCGCTAAGGTTGTTTTTAAACAAATTACTTAAAAAATATATTATTGTTATTGAATAAATTAAATTAGAAAATAACTTATTAAAATGTGTTTTTTCAAAATAGACGGAACAAAGCCCACTAAATGTAAAAAAGAAAAAATACATTTTATATTCTGTCAACAAAGGAACAATATTACTTATAAAAAGAAGTAAATAAACTAATGTCAATAATATTAGAGTAGTTTTTAGTTTTGATTTTGGTAAGAAATAAAACAATGGTGCAATTACTATGTAAAATTGTTCTTCAATTCCTATGGACCATAGTATTTCTATAATTCCACCAGGCGAATATGTTAAAAAAATATTTGAAAAAAATGTTACTGAAAGCAATATTCCCTCTAAAATATTATATGAATTTTCGAATTGATAACCCAACTTCGGTAAAATAATTTGGTAATGAATAAAGCCGAATATTAATACTAAGTAGTAAAGTGGAAATATTCTATATATTCTATTCAGAAAAAACCTTTTCAAATTAATAGAATTTGTTTTTAATTTTTCATTGAATAATTGGCGAATTATTAAAAATCCACTTAGTGAAAAAAATATCCAAACACTTTCATTTCCTCTTAAAAATAGAGAATAATCATTAAAATAAGGTAAGTTTCTATTTCCGAAAAATTCAGGCGTGTGAAAAAGCAAAACAAGTAACGCTAAAATAAACCGTAAAGAAGTTAAATTAGGTATTTGTTGCATATTTTTTTACAATTTTGTTGTATATTTTAGAAAAAACAATCCCAGTAAAGCCTCCAAAAATAAATCCAGAGATAATATCTAAAGGAAAGTGTAGTCCTAAATAAATTCGGCTGTATGCGAAAATTAAAGGATACAGAAATAATAGGTAACTGTATTTATAGTGTTTTCTTAAAATTAAAAACACAAACATCATGGCTGCTGTTGAATTTGCTGCGTGTCCAGAAAAATAGCTAAAGGTATCGCTGTCTTTTACTACTCTAATTAAGCCTATCAGTTTTTCATCATTACAAGGGCGAATTCGTTGTACTGAAAATTTAATTACATCCGTAATTTCATTAGTAAACGTAATTAATGCAGCAACTATTAGTATGGCTATTCCTAGTTTTTTAGCACCTAATTTTTTATATAAAATAAATAGTAAAATTAAGAAAAACGGAATCCAATTTAATTGATTTGTTAGAAGTAACCAAATTTCATCAAATGGATTAGAGCCTAAATTATTAAGAAATATAAATAATTTTTTATCTAAATATATTAAATAATCCAGCATTACATTTGACGTTTTATAGGTCCTGTAGCGTTTTCAATATCTTCTTTTATTTCAGTAATGGGATTTGTAAATTCAGTTGGACTAATTGCTTTTGTCATACTTTCTTTTGCACTTGCAATTTCATCGGATATACCACCTGTTAAACTTCGCATATCTAAACCATTATCTTCAGCACCTTTTTGAATTTCGTGCTTAATTTCATTGGTAGCGTTTTTTAATTGTGCCATACCTTTACCCAATGCTCTGGCAATTTCTGGAATTTTATCTGATCCAAAAAGCATTAGAATTACAATTAAAATAAAAAATATTTCGCCTCCGCCAATACCAAACATAGTTTTGTGTTTTATGAATTACAAAGGTAATAAAAGTTATGAATTTAATACCAAAAATAAAAGCCGTCTTAGAACAGATGTTTTGGACGGCTTTTTTGTTTTATTTCTTTTCTATTTGTTCAAATTTATCAACAACGGCTTCTTTTGGCCAAGTATTATTAGTTACATCAATGTCAGCTGTTTCTAATTTTGGATCCAATTGAATTTTAACTACTTTTTTTTCTGTTGCAAAAATACGTTTTGCAGTAGTATTGTTTCTTCTCCAAATTTGAACTGGAAATTTATGTGTTTCTGAAGTACCGTCTTCAAATTGTAATTCAGCAATAATTGGCATCATTAAACTTCCTGGTTTGTCAAATTCTACTTCGTAGAAATATTTTGGATTTTTTAAAGCTGCTTTTTCTTCCGCATTATAATTTTTGTTTAAATACTCATTTAAAGCCATCACTTTTTCTGTTTCAAGTGCTGTTTTAGATTCTGGCTTCAATTCGGTACTTTCACTATTTACTAAATAAATCATTGGTCCGCTGTTAGGTAACCTTCTACCTCTTCTGTTTACCGCTGCAGCCGCTTCTTTAGAAGCATCTTCTGTAACATAAAATTGTTTTACGTTTTTAATTCCTAAATCTACCACATCAGTAGAGTAAAACCAGCCTTTCCAGAACCAATCTAAATCAACCGCAGAAGCATCTTCCATTGTTCTAAAAAAGTCTTCTGGAGTAGGGTGTTTAAATTTCCAACGGTTCGCATAGGTTTTAAATGCGTGGTCAAATAATTCGTGTCCCATAATCGTTTCACGTAAAATATTTAATCCAGTTGCTGGTTTTCCGTAAGCATTTGCGCCAAAATTATATACTACATCTCCGTGGCTCATAATTGGTTCTAAAAACTGTTGGTTACCTTTCATATAAGGCACTATTGATTTTGCTGGACCTCTATCTGCTGGGAAATTTTTATCAAATTCTTGTTCAGTTAAATATTCTAAAAAGGTGTTTAAGCCTTCGTCCATCCAAGTCCATTGTCTTTCGTCAGAATTCACAATCATTGGAAAAAAGTTATGTCCCACTTCGTGAATAATAACTCCTAACATTCCGTATTTTACTCGGTCGCTTATTTTTCCGTTTTCATCTGGACGACCATAATTCCAACAAATCATTGGGTATTCCATTCCTTGATCTTCAGCAGAAACAGAAATTGCTTTTGGATAAGGATAATCGAATGTGTATTTTGAATAGGTTTTTAATGTGTGTGCTACTGCTTTTGTAGATAAGTTTTCCCATAGCGGATTGGCTTCTTTTGGATACATAGAAATGGCCATAGGTTTGCTGTTTCCAACTTGAACCGCCATTGCATCTAAAATAAATTTACGAGAAGTTGAAAAGGCAAAATCTCTAACATTTTCAGCTTTTAAATGCCACGTTTTTTTAGTAGTTGCGAAGCTTTTCTCTGCAGCAGTTGCTTCCGCTTGATTAACAATTATAACAGGCTTATCAAAAGAATTTTCGGCTAATTGCCATCTTTTTTCTTGTTCTGCAGTATAGACTTCACTTCTGTTTTGTAAAACTCCAGTTCCATCTAAAATATGATCGGCTGGAACGGTAATTTTAACATCGTAATTTCCAAAAGTTAAAGCAAATTCACTTCTTCCCCAAAATTGCATATTTTGCCAACCTTCAACATCGTTATACACACACATTCTTGGATAAAATTGTGCAATAACATAAATTTTATTTCCATCAGGAAACACTTCATATCCAGAACGACCATTTCCGCCATCTTTCATATAATCGTTAATATTGTACCACCATTTGATTGAAAAAACTACTTTCTCTCCTTTTTTAAGAGGCTTTGGTAAATCAATACGCATCATAGTATTGTTTACAGTATATTTCATTCCGTTGCCTTTTTCGTCTTTAACGTATTCTAAGTTAAAACCACCATCAAAACCTTTACCCATATATGTTTTGGTGAAGTTTTCTACAGATGTTGCTTGTGGCATTGTTTGAGAATCAATCAAAGGTGTTTGTGAATCTCTTCTGGCGATGTTTTGATCCAATTGCACCCATAAATAATCTAAAGATTCTGGTGCGTTGTTATAATACGTAACGGTTTCACTACCATACATTCTGGAAAGTTTGTCGTCTAATTCTAAATTAATTTTATAATCTGCACGTTGTTGGTAATAGGCAGGACCTGGCGCACCAGATGCTGTACGAAACATATTTGGCGTCGCCATTTCGGCATACATTTGACTAAATTTATTAATGTCGGTGTGCCCTTGAGGTTCTTTTTTAGTTTCTTCTTTTTTTATCTCTTGAGCGAAAGCAGTAAATGACGCAAAAATTAAGAATACAATTAGATGTAGTTTTTTCATAATTATTTATATTTCAGTTTTTGGTTGGTTTCTGTATTAGTAAACAAAAGTGTTTTTTTGTTACCATTAATGTTCAAATGTACTAAATTTTGTTGTTCATTAAAAATATCGGATAAAACATTGTTGTAAATGTCTAATTCTTTTAGGTTATCTTTAAAAGGTATTTTTAAATAGCAAATTACAATATTATCTTCTTGTTCTTTAGATAAAAACTGTAGTGATTGACTTTTATTATTGATTTTAATTTTTAATTTTTCGGATAAATAATTAGCAATTAAAGTATTTGCTTCTGCAATTTCATCTTTTGTGGTAATGTAAATATGCTTGTTGTGTTTTTTATATAATGCCTTTTCTAAATCATCAATAAATAATCGTGCTGTAATTTGAACTGCTTTTTTTTCTTTAAAATAATCTATCTGAAAAACCCCAACATAAAATTTATGCAAGGTAAAAGCACTCAAAAAAGAAAACAATATTACCAGTAAGCTTAACTTTATTTTATTCATTTTTTTTAGATTCTGATTTTGGTATAGAATTTTCTTCTGTACTTTTTTCTGGTTCAACTGGTTTTGTATAATAGGGTTGTAAATTTTTCAATTTCAAAAAATCAACAGCAAGCGCGCTCATTCGAAAAGAAATTAGCGTTTTGTTTTTTGCTTTAGCCGCGTTTTTTAATTCTTCATCTTCTACAATATAAAAAACAAATCCTTGTACATATTCTTCTGGAATGTGTAATTGATTCATAATATATTCGGAATCAAAGTTACTGTTTATTTTATATTGTAAAAATTCTTTTCGTTCTACTTCTAATTCTGCTTTTAATTGTTTGGTTCTTCCAGAAATAGCGTTTAATAATGGATCAATACTGAATGCAGTATTAAGACCAAACTGTCCATTAAAATCACCTGCTGTTTTCAAACGTCTCTCTGCAGGCGTATATTTTTTTTGTCCTTTAGGGACTAAACCTAAAGATTCTGCAGTAATGTCGTCAGCATTCGTAACCATAATTTCTTGTATATGCCTTGTGTAAATATCTAGTTTTATAAAAAGCAAATCTTTACCAAAATCTTTTTTTGTAACCACATGTTTTTTACCAACTAAATGAATGGCGCTAAACATAATGGTGTCATTTACTTTTGCTTTTATTTTAAAATAGCCGCCGTTTCCAGAAATTGTATTAATTTTGTTAGAAATATTTACAATAGTAATACCTTCATTGTCGTTGGTTTCCACAATAATTTTCCCTTTAATTATAGAATCGTTTTGTGAAACTACAAACTGAGTGAAAAGTAATAATAAGATTTGTGTAAAGGTTCTCAATTATTTCGATATTTCGGGTTGAACTGTCTTTAAGTATTCTACAGCTAAATCTGCTAATTTAAACATTTTCGTATATTTATCTGTAGCATTTAATATTTCATATGATTTTTTATCTTCACCAATATAATATAAAAAACCATCTATATAATTTTCAGGAATTTGTAATGTAGATACAAAATAATCTTTCTCAAATTGATTTCTAATTTTTTCAATTAACATTTCTTTTTTCTCTATTTCCAGGTTCTTTTTCAATTCTTTGTTGTATCCAGTTATTGCATTTATTATACCGCCAACTGAAACTTTTCCAACCTCACTAGATAAAATTCTTCTTTCTGCTACGGTGTATCGTTTTTGTCCTTTTGGAATCAAACCCATGCTTTCAGCTGTAATAACAGTTTGGTCAGTAATTAATATTTTTTCAATTAATTTAGATCGTGGTGTCATTTTTACAAATAATAAATTTTGTCCAAAATCACTTTGAGTTATTTTTAATTTAATTACATCAAAGTTTAATGACGAAAATAGTAGTGTGTCATTCACCGTTGCTTTTATAACAAAATAGCCTCCGTTTCCGGAAATTGTATTAGTTTTGTTTGAAATATTTACAATAGTTATTCCGTCATTGTAATTAGTATCTACAATGATTTTTCCTTTAATTATAGAATCGTTTTGTGAGACTACAATTTGAAAGAGAAGCAGAAAAACTATTTGTATGTATTTTTTGATAAGTAAAAGAATTAATTTTTTGTAAAAATAAAAGAACAAAATTACAATCGATATAAAATTTTGTTAAGAATAGAGTAAAATTTGTAAAGCATATGAAAAAAGTTATTATAGCAAGCACTTCCACCTTATTCGGTGGCACGTATTTAGATTATTTATTACCTGTTTTGAAAGAACATTTTGCATCTGTTTCAAATTTAGTATTTATCCCTTTTGCAAGACCTGATGGAATTACTCACGATGAATATACAGAAAAAGTAAAGCCTTTTTTTAAACAATTGAATATTGAAGTAAAAGGAATTCATGAATTTAAAGATCCAATTGATGCGATACAAAAAGCCGAAGCTATTTTTACTGGAGGTGGGAATACCTTTGTTTTGGTAGCTATGTTGTACAAATATAATTTATTAGATGTCATTCAGAAGGTCGTTGAAAACGGAACACCCTATTTAGGAACAAGTGCAGGAAGTAATATTTGTGGTTTAACTATGAATACTACCAATGATATGCCGATAGTGTATCCTCCGAGTTTTAAAACGTTGGGATTGGTTTCTTTTAATTTAAATCCACATTATCTAGATCCAATAGAAGGTTTGCAGCACATGGGTGAAACTAGAGAAACTAGAATTAAAGAATTTCATCACTATAATTCGCAGCCTGTTCTAGGATTAAGAGAAGGGAGTTGGTTGGAAGTATTTGGAAATAAAATAACTTTGAAAGGAGATTTACCGGCTAGACTATTTCAACAAGGCAAAGCGCCAATTGAAATAAAAACAGGAGCTGATTTAAGTGATTTAAAATAAAAAAAGCCTCAAAAAATTTGAGACTTTAGAGCGAAAGACGAGGGTCGAACTCGCGACATTCAGCTTGGAAGGCTGACGCTCTACCAACTGAGCTACTTTCGCATGGTAGAATTTTTAAATTCAATAAGTTTTAGAGCGAAAGACGAGGGTCGAACTCGCGACATTCAGCTTGGAAGGCTGACGC
>CAZQGY010000012.1:0-55180 GCA_964593435.1 uncultured Flavobacterium sp.
GGGAAAGGACGACGACGAATCTCGGAGAAAATCAGGCAGAAGAAGCTTTAATGTGGTGGAAAGAACAATTTGGTGAAGATTTGTATATCGAAGTAATGAATCACAATCAAGAGGATGAAAAAGCTGTAAATACTACGTTAATTCAATTTTCTAAAAAGCATAATGTAAAGCTAATTGCTACAAATAATACGTTTTACATCAATAAAGAAGATGCCAACGCACACGATATTTTATTGTGTGTAAAAGAAGGCGAAAAACAGGCCACACCCATTGGACGAGGACGTGGATATCGATTTGGATTACCCAATCAGGAATATTATTTCAAATCTACAAATGAAATGAAAAAATTGTTTCCGCAAACACCGGAAGCCATAAGTAATGTTCAAGAAATTGTAGATAAAATTGAAATATATTCGCTTTCGCGAGATGTATTACTTCCAAAATTCGATATTCCAGAACAATTTCAAGTTCCAGAAGATAATGAAGATAAAGGTGTACGTGGCGAAAATGCTTACTTACGACATTTAACCTACGAAGGAGCAAAAAAACGTTATGGAGAAATCACAGAAGAAATCAAAGAACGTATTGATTTTGAATTATTAACAATTAGTAATTCAGGTTATCCGGGTTATTTTTTAATTGTACAGGATTTTATCGCCGAAGCCCGTAAAATGGACGTTTCGGTTGGTCCAGGTCGTGGTTCAGCAGCAGGTTCCGTTGTTGCATATTGTTTGTGGATTACGAATATTGATCCTTTATTATACAATTTGCTTTTCGAGCGTTTTTTAAATCCAGATCGTGTGTCGATGCCCGATATAGATATCGATTTTGATGATGAAGGTCGAGGTAGAGTAATGGATTATGTAATTAAAAAATATGGTTCTAATCAAGTGGCACAAATTATCACGTATGGTAAAATGGCTACGAAATCCGCTATTCGAGATACAGCACGAGTTTTAGATTTACCTTTATTCGAAGCAGATAGAATTGCGAAATTAATTCCAGCTATGATGCCTGGAAAATGGAATTTAGCACGATTTTTATCGGAAAAAGAAGAAGAAGTTAAAAAAGCCGTTCGTTCAGATGAATTTGACCGAGTAAAAGAATTAATTGAAATTGCCAATCAAGGCGAACTTTCCGGAGAAACCATACAACAAGCAAAAATATTAGAAGGATCGCTCCGAAATACAGGTATTCATGCTTGTGGAGTAATTATTACACCAGATGATATTACCAATTTTGTACCCGTAACGACAGCTAAAGATTCGGATTTATATGTTACTCAGTTTGATAATGCAGTGGCTGAAAGTGCAGGTTTGTTAAAGATGGACTTCCTAGGATTAAAAACCTTAACACTTATAAAAGACACGGTTAAACTCGTAAAATATAAACGAAATATCGATTTAGATCCCGATACATTTCCTATTGACGATAAAAAAACATACGAATTATTCCAACGTGGAGAAACGGTAGGGATATTTCAGTACGAATCGCCAGGAATGCAAAAGTATTTGAAGGATTTAAAGCCAACAGTTTTTGGAGATCTAATTGCTATGAATGCACTTTATCGACCAGGTCCGTTAGAATATATTCCTTCTTTTGTGCGTAGAAAAAATGGTATAGAACCCATTGCTTACGATTTAGATGCTTGTGAAGAATATTTAGCAGAAACCTACGGAATTACCGTTTATCAAGAGCAAGTAATGCTTTTGTCACAATCATTAGCTGGATTTACAAAAGGGGATGCCGACGTGCTTCGTAAAGCAATGGGTAAAAAAGACAAGCCTGTCTTGGATAAAATGAAGCCTAAATTCATCGCGCAAGCAGAAGAAAAAGGTCATGATGCCAAAATATTAGAAAAAATTTGGAAAGACTGGGAAGCGTTTGCAAGTTATGCTTTCAACAAATCGCACTCTACATGTTATGCTTGGATTGCTTATCAAACCGCGTATTTAAAAGCGCATTATCCGGCAGAATATATGGCAGCAGTACTTTCTAATAATATGAATGATATCAAATCCGTTTCCTTTTTTATGGAAGAATGCAAGCGAATGGGCTTAGAAGTTTTAGGTCCTGATGTAAATGAATCTTTCTACAAGTTTACGGTAAATGATAATCATGCCATTCGCTTTGGAATGGGAGCAATTAAAGGTGTGGGTGAAAACGCTGTAAAAACAATAGTTGAAGTTCGAAAAGAAGGCCGTTATAAGTCTATTTTTGATTTAGCAAAGCGAATTGATTTGCGTGCAGCGAATAAAAAAGCATTCGAAAATTTAGCATTAGCTGGTGGTTTTGATGAATTTGGAGACACACATCGTGCACAATATTTTCATACAGATGGTGATAATAGTACATTTTTGGAAAAAGCCATTCGTTTTGGTGCGAAGTTTCAAGAAAATGAAAATTCTTCCCAAGTAAGCCTATTTGGCGACGCTTCTGACGTACAAATTGCCGAACCAATTGTGCCGCCTTGTGAAGAATGGAATACTTTAGAAAAATTATCTCGTGAAAAAGAAGTAGTTGGAATTTATATTTCAGGTCATCCGCTAGATGATTATAAATTTGAAATGAAATATTTCTGCAATACCAAGTTACAAGCCTTACATAATTTGGAGTCTTTAGTTGGTAAAAACCTATCGTTTGGAGGAATTGTTTCCAATGTGCAACATCGCACCACGCAACAAAATAAAGGTTGGGCCACGTTCAATATTGAAGGGTATGAAGAAAGTTTTGAATTTAGAATATTTAATGAAGAATATTTAAAATTTCGCCATTATTTGGTGGCAAATCAGTTTGTTTTTGTTAAAATTTTTGTAAAAGAAGGTTGGACAAATAAAGATACCGGAAAAAAATCAGAGCCAAGAATTAATTTTACTCATCTTCAGAGTTTACAAGATGTATTGCCAGATTTTGCAAAAAAATTAACCATTCAGTTGCCTGTTGAAGAATTAAAAGAACAATTAATTTCAAAATTAAACGAACTTTTCTCTTATCATCAAGGAGATTTTAATGTAACATTCGAATTGTTAGAATTAGAAAAAGTGAAACGATTTGTAAAGCGAGAAATTGAAATCGATGAGGAAATTCAAGACGAAAATCTTCTAGAAATAGAGGATGAGGTAGAAAATAACGCTGAAATTATAATAGAAAATCAAATGGAAGAAATTGAAGAAACTATTATAAAAAATAAGTTAGAAATGCCAAGTAGAAAACTAAAAATTAATATTTCTAAGGATTTGTTGGAAGGATTGGAAAAAATGCAAATTAATTTCAAATTGAATTAATGTAATCAATTCGTAAAAACTTATAAATTGATTTTTCTAATTCTTAAATAGCTAAAAGAAATCATAATTTTTTTCACAGCTTAAATATATTTTCTACTTTCGCAGTATAATAATTAAAGTATAAAAAAATAAATATAAAAATATGGCATTAGCAATTACAGATGCTACTTTTGAGGAAGTAGTATTAAAATCAGACAAACCAGTAGTAGTAGATTTTTGGGCAGCTTGGTGTGGACCATGCAGAATGGTAGGGCCAGTTATTGATGAAGTAGCTACAGAATACGAAGGAAAAGCAGTTGTTGGTAAAGTAGATGTTGATGCAAATCAAGAATTTGCTGCAAAATATGGCGTAAGAAATATTCCTACAGTATTAGTGTTTCAAAACGGAGAAGTAGTTGGAAGACAAGTAGGAGTAGCTCCTAAAAAAACCTATACGGACGCAATTGACGCATTACTATAAGTAATAGAATAAATTAATTATTTAAGGTTCAACGCAAGTTGAGCCTTTTTTTTTAACAAATAACTTTCATGCAGAATTTAAAATCTTTTCTTATATTTACGATATGAATTTAGAATCGCAACTCGAAAAAATATCCAAATTTAAAAATTTAGAACTATTGGCCAATCAAATAGTGGAAGGCTTTATTTCTGGAATGCATAAAAGTCCGTTTCATGGATTTTCTGCCGAATTTGCCGAACATAAAATATACAATCCAGGCGAAAGCACCAAACATATAGATTGGAAATTATTTGCCAAAACGGATAGGTTATATACTAAAAAGTATGAAGAAGAAACTAATTTACGATGTCATTTAATTATAGATAATTCTTCATCGATGCATTATCCAAAGTTAAAATCTAATCAAAATTTTTCCGAAAGTAAAATTGGATTTTCTGTTTTAGCGGCAGCCGTTTTAATGAATTTATTAAAGAAACAACGAGATGCTGTTGGGGTTTCCGTGTATTCGGACACTTATGAATACTATGCTTCAGAAAAAGGAAGCGAACGGCATCATAGAATGATTTTAAATCAATTTGAAAATATATTGAACGATTCAAAAGAATCTAAAAAAACAGATACGATTACGTTTCTGCATCAAATTGCCGAAAAAGTACATCGTCGTTCTATGATTATTCTATTTACAGATATGTTTATCGACGAAGATAATGAAATATTATTTAGTGCTTTACAGCATTTAAAGCATAACAAACATAAGGTGGTTTTATTTCATGTTTTTGATAAAAAAACGGAGTTAAATTTTGATTTTGACAAAACCCCTAGAAAATTTATAGATATGGAAACAGGTGAAGAAGTAAATTTATTTGCCGAAAACATGAAAGAAAGTTACGAAAAAGTAGTGAATACTTATTTTGAAAACATAGCCAATACGTGTGCTTCCTATAAAATTAAGTATGTTCCAGTTTCGGTGGATGAAAATTTCGAAAAAATACTAACTACATATTTGGTTGAAAAACAGAAGTTTGGATAAGTAATGGTTGTTATTTCGTATTTTTTTTACTAAAATATTTGCAAGTTACAAAAACAGTAGTATATTTGCACTCGCATTACAGCAACGGTTTGGTAGTTCAGTTGGTTAGAATACCTGCCTGTCACGCAGGGGGTCGCGGGTTCGAGTCCCGTCCAGACCGCAACATTTGGGAAGCATTCTAATTTTTTAGAATGCTTTTTTGCCCAAATATCTTGAGTCTTCAAGAGAAACGTAGTTGTGTTGTTTAGTCCGCCTTGGCGGACAAAGGTTTAGTAGTTAGACCGATGAAAAGCTTTCCACTTTTGTGGATGGCTTTTTTGATTTTAATAGGTTTCGTTTTTTCTTCTAAAATAAAATTTAAAAGATGCCTTTAATGGAAGTTTCCCCTTTTTTCTATTTTATCCTACATAAATAGTTGTTTTATATATAATTTACTTATATTTATACGCTTAAAATATGAAATTAATATTTAAACCCTATAAAATGAAGAAAAAATTACTTGCATTATTAGTTCTTTTGAGTGTGGCAATTAACTTTGTCAGCGCACAATGTTCTGCACCTACCAATGTTTTTGTCTCAAATATTACAAACAATTCTGTTGTAATTTCATGGGAGACAACTACTACTTCTACTTCGAATTACAACATTCAATTATTTATGAATGGAACTGTAGCTGGAAATTTTGAAGCACAAACTAGTCCATTTGTATTATCAGGTTTGCCTTGCGACACCACATGTACTGCTCAAATTGTATCGGTTTGTGCACCTAATGTAATTAGCGCACCAAGTGTTACAGTTACTTTTATGACATTGCCATGTCCGCCTCAGTTTGGACAACCTCAAAGCATGACAGCTTGCGTAACAAACGGATTCGGATGTTTTGATTTAGCGAGTAATACTTCTGTTATTTTAGCCAATCAACCTTCAAATTTATATACAGTAACCTATCATGCTTCTCAAGCCGATGCAGTTTCTGGTACCAATCCTTTGGTAAGTCCACATTGTGTGAATCAAGGAAGTTACACTGTTTTTTCTAGAGTTAGTGAAATTTCTTCTGGAAATATGATGCAAGTTAGTGGTTTTACAATTAATGCTGTTGATTATCAAGTGATGCCAGCTTTAAATCCTATGGTGCAGTGTGATGATAATAATGACTTGCAAGTGGTGTTTGATTTAACAACATCTCAAGCAGTAATTAATACAAATAATACTCTAGTATATTATCCTACATTAGTTGCAGCACAAAATCAAGTAAATCCATTAACACCGGCTACTAATTTTGTGGTTCCTGTTTCGGCTTCAAATAGTACTATTTTTATAAGAGAGATTATTGGTGATGCTTGTGATAAAATTTACCCACGAACTGTTTTTGCGCAATCGAATTGTAATTTAGCTTCTTCATGTGCAAACGCAAATTTATTGTGTAATTCTTTAGGTATTCCTTTTTCAAATACAATTAGTGTTGCTAGTACAAGTAATGCGGGATGTTTGGGAACTACACCAAATCCAACATGGTTTTACTTACCGATTAGCGCTTCTGGAAATATTAATTTAGTAATTACACAAGGAAATAATGCACCTAGTTATAACAATCAAGATGTAGATTATATCGTATATGGTCCGTTTACCAGCGGTACTTCAAGTTGTAACTTAGTAGGACCAAATAATATTGTAAGTTGTAGTTATTCAGCTTCTCCTACAGAATATCCTACGATTCAAAATGCACAGGCAGGACAATATTATTTAATGATGGTTACAAATTTCTCAAATCAAAATGGATTTGTAACTATTAATAATATGTCAACTTCTACAGGCGTAATTAACTGTACTGGGTTTACATTTAATGCCTTTTTAGATGCAAATAATAACGGTACAAAAGATACTGGCGAAGTGAATTTCCCTTTAGGTAAGTTTACACATGAGAAAAATGATAATGGTGTAGTGCATAATGTAATTGCGCCAACAGGGTCATTTAGTATTTATGATATGGTTACTACTAATTCATATGATGTTTCTTTTGTAGTAAACCCAGCATATGCAACTATGTATAATGTTAATCCCTCTCAGTTTTTAAATTTAACACCAACTGGAGCAGGAATGACTACTTATAATTTCCCAGTAACATCACTTCAAAATTATAACGATTTAGGAGTTGCAGTTGTGCCATTTAATGCACCAAGACCAGGATTTAATTATATAAATCGAATTGTTTATGCCAACTTAGGAAATCAAATCATTCCTTCTGGAACGTTAACCTATACAAAACCTAGTGAAGTAGCAATTGTGTCAACTAATCCAGCAACTACTAGTACTGCAACAGGTTTTACTTACAACTTTACAAATTTATTACCTTTTGAGGTAAGAACAGTTGATGTGATTATGTTAGTACCTACTATCCCTACTGTAAATGCTAATGATTATTTAGTAAGTCAAGCTTCAATTGTACCTACTACTGGTGATGTAGTTCTTGAAAATAACAGTAATACATTAACTCAAATTGTAGTAAATGCTTACGATCCAAATGATAAAATGGAATCTCGTGGACCTCAAATATTACATTCTAGTTTCACTTCTAATGATTATTTATACTACACAATCCGTTTTGAAAATACAGGTAATGCTAGTGCCATTAATGTTAGAATCAACGATGTTTTAAATAGCAAATTAGATGAAAGTACATTATCTATGATTAGTTCAAGTCATGCTTATGAATTAGACAGAGTAGGAACCGAATTAAATTGGAGATTCAATAACATTCAATTACCAGTTTCGGTAGCTAATTCTACAATCGGAAAAGGATATGTAACATTCAAAATTAAACCAAAAGCGGGTTATGTAGTTGGTGATATTATTCCAAATGCGGCATCAATTTATTTTGATTACAACCCAGCTATTGTAACGAATACCTTTACAACTGAATTTGTGGCACTTTTAGAATCAGCATCATTCAATACTAATGAGTTTATGGTATATCCAAATCCAACAACTTCAATTTTGAATATTCAATCTAAAAACAATCAAACTATTTCTGAAGTAAATGTTTATGATTTATTAGGTAAAAAACTTACAAATAAAAAAGTAACTGTTTCTACTACAGAACTTGATTTAACTAACTATACTCCAGGTTTATATGTATTGGAAGTTATTTCAGCAGATAATCAAAGAAGTATTCATAAGATTGTAAAAAAATAATCGTAATAAAATAATAAAAAAATCCCGATTCATTCGGGATTTTTTTATGTCTAAAAGTAAGGATTTATAATAGTCCGAATAAAAATATAAAAATCAATAAAACATATTCCATAAAATTGTATTTTTGAAAATCTAAATAGTTGAAAATCAAAATGAATAAAGTAATTGCTTTTTTTCTAATATTCTTACTGCAATCTTGCCAGTTTTTTGATAAGAAAGTGCCAGATGAAAACGTATTATTAGAACAAGAACTCAAAAAAATTAATTGGGGACAAGTAGACGAATTTCCATCATTTACGGCTTGTGATTCCTTATCAGATACGTATAGCAAACAAACTTGTTTTTATGAAACCCTTTCTTCACAATTGCATTCAAAATTGAAAGATGATAGTATTGCTAAATTGTTTCCGCAATTAGATACCATTCAGGTAAAAGTAATTATTTCTTCAAATTCGAATGTTAATTTTGAAGCCATTATTTCAGATTCAATTGTCTATAATAAAATCCAATTAGATAGTATTTTTCAATTGCGATTAACCGATTTTCCTAAAATTAATCCAGCTATAAAAAGAGGCGTTCCAGTAAAATCAGAATTCCAATTACCAGTAGTTTTACACAAAGAAGAATAAACTTTGGTGGGTATTAATTTCTTTTCGGTTTAAAAATCAATACAAAATAACTCCCAATTAGTACTGGTAACACTACATTTGCCATCCACATAAAGGTACTGATGAATAAAACAATGTAGTCGTCAATATTTAATTTATTGAAAAACCAAATGGCGACACTTCCTTTTACTACAAAATCTAAAAATTGAAAAGAAGGTAAAGAACTAGCAATAAAATATACTGCAGTTATTGTAGCCATTAACGTAAAATAATCAATATTTACTCCAAACAACAAAAATAAAAAATAATATTGGTGCGAAAAGGTTATATATCTTGCAATAGCTAACAATATGTTTTTCCGATGAATTTTCTTTGGAATTCCTGTAATTTTCTCAATAAATAATTGAACAGAATAGCCTTTTATAGTAGCGCTTTTTGTTAAAAACAAAAAGCTTATTATGGATAGTACAATGAATAAAATAATTAAAAAAGAGTAACTATAACCCAAGTATAAAAGGCCAGTTAATCCAAATAAAATGGCAATAATTAATTGAATTCCATTACAAATTACATTTAAAAATAATATTCTTTTGGTTTCAGATTTTGGAAAATAAAGTGCTTTTCCAGCATATTCACCAATTCCGTTTGGAGTAAATAATCCCGCAGTTACACCAGCTAAAACTTGTTTTGTTGCCGTGTAAAGCGAAATTTTTTCAACTACTTCAACTAAATTCTGCCATTTTAAAATTTCAAAAAAACGGTTTAGAAAACTAAATCCTAACATAAAAATTAACCACGTAATAGTAAATTTTTCATGTAAGATTCCTGTAAATTGATTCCAACTTAACTTGTCGTCATTTGCTAATTTTTCATATATGAAATAAAAAGCACCAAAAACAATCGTGAGTTTGATTATAAGTGTAAGATATTGTTTAGTTTTGTTTGAAATCATTTTGCAAAGAAACAAAACTTTGAACTTGAAACCTTAAACCTGAAACAAAAATTTTGTCAAACGAACGCATCATACTCGGCATTGATCCTGGAACAACCATTATGGGTTTCGGTCTCATTCGTGTCGTCAATAAAAAAATGGAGTTTATTCAGTTAAACGAATTACAACTTAATAAAATGGACGATCATTATATGAAGTTGAAACGAATTTTTGAGCGAACTATCGAATTAATTGATACCTATCACCCAGACGAAATTGCCATAGAAGCTCCGTTTTTTGGGAAAAACGTGCAATCGATGCTAAAGTTAGGTAGAGCGCAAGGAGTAGCTATGGCTGCAGGTTTATCAAGAGAAATACCAATTACCGAATACGAACCCAAGAAAATAAAAATGGCCATTACAGGAAATGGTAATGCCAGTAAAGAACAAGTTGCTAAAATGTTGCAACAACTATTAGGGCTAAAAACCTTACCAAAAAACCTCGATTCTACAGACGGTTTAGCTGCTGCGGTTTGTCATTTTTTCAATACAGGAAAAGTGGCGGGAACCACAAGTTATTCGGGTTGGGATGCTTTTGTGAAGAATAATGAAGATAAAATTAGAAAATAACGAAAGAATAAAATATTGATGCAATAATTTTTTGTAATGAAAGTTATTAGTTCTTATACATCATTCCAAATGAAAAAAACATTTACTTTTTTTTTACTATTTATAAGTTTTGTGCTCTTTTCTCAAAACACCATTTCAAAAAGTATTATTTTGTCTGAGCCTCCTATTTCTAAGGACTTTAGTTTTTTAAAAGAGGAATTAAAAGATGTTAAAGTTGTAATGCTTGGAGAAATTAGTCATTTTGATGGAAATGTTTTTGAAACTAAAACCGAGATTATAAAATATTTGGTGGAGAATATGGGATTTAATGTAATTGCATTTGAATCTGGAATATACGATTTATGGAAAGCCCAAAATGAAATTAGTAGAGGAGCAAATTGCAAACAAGTTTTTAGAAATTCTTTGTTTTCTATGTGGGCAAAAAGACAAGAGTTTCAAAGTTTTATTACGTTTTTTGAAACTAATAAAGCAAAATTAAAGCTTTTTGGATTTGACCATCAAATTACGAGTACGGACGGTATTTCAAATTTATCAAACGATTTATTTTCTTATTCGAAACAAATAAACCACAATATAAAATTAAATAAAGATGATTTTAGTTTGCTTTTAGAATCTATATCAAATTCTGGTATGTTTGATGAAAGTGATATTTCATATTTAATTTTTTCTTCAGAATTAAACAAATTGAAACAAAAAGTAATTCAGCAAAAAAACTCAGAAGAAAAATTTTATTGGTCACAAATTTTAAACGGATTGTTGACATTAGGTGAAGATGCTTTTACACGTCAAAATTTTACAAGTACATTCAATTGCACAAGTATTGACAATATTAGAGATAAGCAAATGGCTGAAAATTTGTTAGTATATATAAAACAAAATCCTGAAGCGAAAATTATTTGTTGGGGTGCCAATCAACATTTTACTAATAATTTGAAGTCTGTAAAAACACCTATTATAAAAGATTTTATGCCAATGGGAACATACATAAAAAAGGCATTAGAAGATAAAATGTATAGTTTAGCAGCAGTTACAGCTAATGATTCCATTTTTCTTCAAAATAAATGGTATAGCACTCCAATAAAAGAGAGCTCATTTGAAGATGTCTTAAAAAAACAATTTATAACTAATCCTGTATTTTTTAGTGCAAAACAATTAGAATTAAATGAAATAAAACAAAATAGGCTATATAGCCCAATTACATTCATAGAGGGAAATTTATCCGACTTTCATGATGGCTATTTATTTTTCCCAAAAACTTCTTTGTCAACAATTGACGAGTATGACGATGAAATTCATACCACAACTAATAAAAAAGAAGTAGTTGATGATGAAAAAGAGTTCGATATAAAGCAAAGACCTAACGAAACTTTAATTGAAGAAGTTGTTATTTATAGTAAAAACACACCATATCAAATTCTAAAAAAAGCTATCGGAAGTTTTGATAAAAATTATCCAACTAAAGGATTTAGTTCGGATTTAAAAACGAACATTTTGATAAAAGTTGCTGATACGACTTGTGTTGATGCGGATGTTTTGGCTCAACAATATGATTTAGGTTATGTAAATCGTGATTTTAGAAATACGAAAAAAGTTTTGGAAACAAAATGGAAGGTTAGTAAAAATTTTCAAACAGAAAGTTTTAAAGAATATCATGGTTTGATGTATAATAGTCCAATTCAATACGCTCCGCTTTTAAAAGACAACAAGTTTAAAAAATTTGAGTTAAACGTTGAAGGAACAACCAAAATAAATAATGAAGAAGTTATTATAATTCAGTTTTCTTCTCCAAGAAATCATTCTACATTTACAAGGCGTGTTTACTTAAGTAATTATTCGGGCTATATTTACATTAATAAATCTGATAATGCTATTATAAAAATTATTGAAAATTGGCAAGTTACTGATTTTCCTATATCATTCAGAGATGGTTATGTCTTGAAAAATAATTTATCAAAATATACAAACAAAGAATATTTAAATGAAAGTACGATAACAGAATTTGTGAAAGATAATAATTTATATTTTATTAAAAACGCCAAAAATGTTGTTTCTGGAATTTTATATAATGAAGTGAATGATAAAACAGGTTATGAAATTACAACAGCATCAAATTGGAATAATTTTAATGTATTAAATCCAAAAATAATTAAATCAAATAATGAAGTACTTTTGTTTGGAAACTAAGATAATTACATTTTACACTTTGTCAAACTGAACACTTTTAAATGAGCGGCATCTACATCCACATACCTTTTTGCAAACAAGCGTGTCATTATTGCGATTTTCATTTTTCCACTTCAATGAAGAAGAAAGAGGAAATGGTGTTGGCTTTGGCGAAAGAAATAGAACTTCGTAAAGATGAATTTAAAAATGAAGAAGTAGAAACCATTTATTTTGGTGGAGGAACTCCAAGCGTATTGTCGATTGACGATATACGATTTTTGATTAATTCCGTTTACAGAAATTACAATGTAATTGAGAATCCAGAAATTACTTTAGAAGCAAATCCAGACGATTTAGATGAAGAAACGATTCTTCAATTTGCTAATTCACCAATAAATCGCTTATCCATTGGTATTCAATCTTTTTTTGATGACGATTTGCAACTGATGAATCGGGCACACAATTCGAAAGAAGCTAAAAGATGTTTAGAGTTTGCAATACAACATTTCGATAATATTTCTATTGATTTAATTTACGGAATGCCAAATATGAGTAATGAGAAATGGTTGAAAAACATTGAAACGGCACTAAGTTTTACTATTCCACATATTTCCAGTTATGCCTTAACAGTGGAGCCAAAAACCGCATTACATAAAATGATAAAATCGGGAACTATTTCTTCTTTAGACGATGATTTAGCACAACAACATTTTCATATTTTAATTGACAAATTACAAGAAAACGGATTTGTACATTACGAATTATCCAATTTTGGAAAACCAAATTATTTTTCAAAAAACAACACCGCCTATTGGTTAGGTAAAAAATACATTGGAATTGGTCCGTCTGCGCATAGTTTTAATGGAGAAAGTAGAAGTTGGAATGTATCAAATAATTCATTGTATTTAAAAGCAATTGCAGAAAATAAGCTCCCATCAGAAACGGAAATTTTATCAAAAACAGATCAGTATAATGAATATATAATGACGGGTTTACGAACCATCTGGGGCGTTTCTTTAGATAAAATTGAAACCGAATTTGGAAGTAGCTATTTGGAGTATTTGTACCAACAAGCAGAAAAATATATTTCAGATAATTTGTTGACAGTTGAAAATAATATTTTAAAAACTACTAAAAAAGGAAAATTTTTAAGCGATGGTATTGCAAGTGATTTGTTTTTGCTAAATTTGGAATAAATAAAAACGCTGATAAATCCTTTAAATCCGCGTTTCAAAATTCCTAAATTCGCATACAAATATGATTGTAACAATAGATAGTAAATTCAAAATTGATCTTTCAAAGCCCATTGATATTTCATTACCTTTATCTAATACAGATGCCAATCCAATTGCGTGGTATATTGAAAAACCGGTAATTGAACCCGTAACTTTTGAAAATTGGATAGGAAAAGTATCGGAAGGAAGTTCTACAAATTTTAATAATATATTTTTCAATCCACACGGGCACGGCACGCATACCGAGTGTTTAGGACATATTACCACCGATTTTTATTCTATCAATCAGTGTTTAAAACAGTTTTTTTTCATGGCAGAACTACTTTCTATTTCGCCAGAAGTAAGAAATGACGATTTTGTCATTACAAAAAATCAAATTGAAAATTCTTTAAATGGAAAAACGCCTGAGGCCATAATCATTCGAACATTACCAAATAGTTCAGATAAAAAATCTAATAACTATTCGCATACCAATCCGCCTTATTTGTTAGAAGAAGCGGCAACTTATATTCGAGAAATCGGAATTAAACACCTTCTTATCGATTTACCAAGTGTAGACAGAGAAGAAGATGAAGGAAAGTTACTCACTCACAAAGCGTTTTGGAATGTAAAAAATACGACAATTTTAAACGATGATGCGCGTTTAGATTGCACAATCACAGAATTAATTTATGTGAACGATTCCGTTTCTGATGGAACCTATTTGTTGAATTTGCAAATTGCTTCTTTTGAAAATGATGCTTCGCCTTCAAAGCCTATTTTATATGGCTTGGAAACTAATCACTAATTACTTTTTACGAATCACTCAAAAATGAACATCCAACAACTATACGAATTTTGCCTGTCTAAAAAAGGAGTAACCGAACATTTTCCGTTCGATGAAGATACTTTGGTGTTTAAGGTAGGTGGAAAAATGTTCTGTCTGACATCATTAAAACAATGGGAGAGTAACGAGCCAAGTTTAAATTTAAAATGCGATTCAGACATAGCTGAAGAACTTAGAGCCGAATATGAAGCAATAAATCCAGGATATCATATGAGTAAAAAACATTGGAATACGATAGATTTTCATTCTGATGTGAATGATAAATTAATGTATCAGTTAATTAATGACTCGTACGATTTGGTTTTTAAGAGTTTGACTAAAAAAATTCAATCTGAAATTCAATAATTTTAAAATTAGGCATTACATTTGATATTATCTCATAAAATTTTAACCCATCATCTTAAAACTAAAAAAAATGATTGATAATTTAAAAAAAATATTAAACGAAGACCAAGATCCAAAAGCGATTGAAAAAATTACTTCAAAATTAGAAAATTTATTAATGTCTAATGAAGAAGTGGGATACATTGCAGTTCAGAAAAAACCTGCAATTACAGTTTTTCCTGATAGTATAGTGGTGACTAATAAACGTATTATTTTATGTAAACCAAAAAATTTAGGATTGTCCATGGAATTTATGGATTATGATTGGGATGATATTGCTGGGACATTTGTAAAAGAGGGGTTTTTAGGATCTGATTTTTCTTTTTCAACCAAAACAGATTTAACACATACGGTAGAATATTTACCAAAAAATCAAGCGCGTAAATTATATACGTATGCTAAAGAACAATTGGATATTTTGAAAAATGGGGTTGCAACAAACTTAAATTCGATTTCAAATACATCAGTTGAAGTTGAAGAGGTTTTAACAGAAGAAGTCACTCATTTTGCAGAAATCATTCCTGTAGTTCAAGACACAGAATTAGAAGAACCAATACCTTCTCACGAGAAAAAGTTATCCGAATTTACTCAAGAGGAATTATTTGACAAGCTTAATAATTATAAAAAATTGTTAGACAATGGATTAATTCTTCAAGGAGAATATGATAAATTAAAAAATGAAATTTTACCATTTTTGTAAAAAATCACATTTTAATAAAAAATAAATTCATTTTTTGTTTTTTTTTAACCTATCTAGTTGATTTTCAAAATAAATTTATTATTATTGTATTGAAATACTAAAACTATAAATATGAAAAAAATTACTTTAATTGTATTATTATTTGCGGCTTTACAAATGAATGCACAAGTAATGAGCGAAACTTTTGATACTGCATTAAATTGGACAACCGTTAGAGTATCTGGTACAGATACTAGTACTGGTTGGTCAAGAGTTACAACAGGTACTAATCCGTCATGTTCACCTTATGCAGGAGCAGGTATGACAAAATTTGCATCGTATGATGTAGCTGCAGGTAACGTGTTTGCATTAACTTCTCCTGCATTTACACTTGATGGTTCAAATACGTATTGTGTTAAATTTGCAATGTTTCGTGATAATGGTTACAATACGGACGCAGATAAAGTAGCAGTTCATCTAGTGCCTACTGCTACAACAGCACCAACAACTACTAATTTATTAGGTACAGTGAATAGATCTATGGCTTTATCTCCTGTTGTTAGCGCTGAAGGATGGTATGTTTATCAATTTAATATTCCAGCTTCTACTACCGGATCAAAATTTTTAAGATTAGTGGCAACTTCGCAATACGGAAATAATATATATGTAGATAATGTTTCGGTGCAACAATTAGTAACAAATAATTTAGGATTAGAATCAGTTGGAGTCTCACCTATTATTTTATCAAATGTAGCTACAAATATTACAGGTTCATTTAGAAATTATGGAACAAATGTTATAAATACAGCAACATTGAATTGGCAAGTAAATAATGGTACTATTTATTCTCAGAATATAACAGGTTTAAATTTAGCTGTTGGAGCAACTTATAATTATTCTCATACTACAACTTGGACGCCAACACCTGGAAACTATACGTTAAAGGTTTGGGTTTCGAATCCAAATGGTTCAACAGATAATTTTTTAGCAGATAATGAAGTTACAAAATCAATTCGTGTAGCAAGTAATTCTACAGCTAGAAAACCATTATTGGAAAAATTTACAAGTTCAACATGTGGTCCTTGTGCATCATTTAACGGAAGTGTGTTTTCGCCTTTTTATACTACAACAAATGCAGCAAATGTTACATTAATTAACTACCAAGTTAACTGGCCAGGTTCTGGAGATCCTTATTATACAGCTGAAACAGGTGTGAGAAGAGCTTATTACCAAGTTTCTGCTGCTCCTACTTTATTTATTGACTCAAAAACTTCAGGTAGTTTTTCAACCGCTGCTTTACAAACAGAAGTAAATGAAAAAGCAGCATTGCCTGGGTATTTTTTAGTTTCTGCAACAAAAAATTTAGTTGGAAATACAATGAATGTTACAGTTAATACTACACCTTATTTAAATGGTCAATTTAGATTGTTTGTAGCTGTAGTAGAAAAAATAACTTCTGGGAATGCCTCTTCTAATGGCGAAACAACATTTAAAAATGTAATGATGAAGATGATGCCAGATGCAAACGGAACTGTATTAAACTGTACTGCAGATACACCAATTTCAACAAGCTTATCTGTAGATTTAACTAGTACTTTTATTGAAGAATTTACGGATTTAGATGTGATAGTTTTTGTACAAGATTATGCAACAAAAGAAATTATGAATTCAGCAATGGCTTCTCAGCAATTGTCAAGTGCGTCATTTGAAGTAGCTAAAATTAAGGTTTTTCCTAATCCTTCAAACGGAATATTTACAATAGATACAACTTTACCAACAGAAATTAATGTTGTTGATGTTACAGGAAAAGAAGTTTATAAAGCTTCAAATATCACAAATCAATCTTCAATAAACGTATCTAGTTTGCAAAAAGGCGTTTATTTGTTAAAAATGAAAAACGAATTAGGAGAACAAACTGAAAAAATAATAATCAAATAATTTTAAATCATATGAAAAAAATAATAATGGTATTATTGGTTGGATTTGCTGCAATTGGCTGTTCAAAAGATGAAGAAGGAACACCTGCTGTTACGGATACGAACACCCTAAAAGTATTCAATTATCCATCAAATATAGAAATTTTAGACGGAAGTACAATTTTATTTTCTGGTTCAGCAGGTTTAGTTGATCCAACAAATGCATTGAAGTTCTATTTTAAAAATACTTCATCAACAGATATGAAAGTAAAAATGAGATTAATTTCAAATACAGGTGTGTCAGACACAAATGGTTTGTCATTTTGTTACGGACCTAATGTTAATGATGGCGTTTGTTTGTTAGGATCTTTGATAAATATTAATAGTATTTATCCACGCAATAACGAAGCTCAAATTATTGTTCCTGCTAATGGTACTGCTGGAGGTGGTGGAGCAAATAAAATTCAAAATTCAGCTACACCGGTTGCCCCTGCAACTGCGGTTGAATATGTTTTTGAAGTGTTTCAACAAGATGCTAGTGGTAATGAAGTAGGCAATAAAGTTAGATTTACATATAAATATCAGCAATAAAAATTTTTTTAATTTTAATGTGAGTTCGAAAGGACTCACTTTTTTTATGCAAAAAAATGTATTTTATTTGTTAAGTATAAAATTTTTCAATTTATTCATATAATTGAAATATTAATTTCATTTGTTGTATTTTTACTTTTATACAACTTATGTTTAAGAAATAACAAACTATCAAAAGTATTTTTATATGTTGTAAAGTACACATTAATTCATTTAAAATTTATCAAAGAAAATATTGAAAAAATGTAGTATTTTTATATTTAACGAATAATTTAAGTATGAATGAAGCAGTACAACTATATAATAAACCGCTTTTAAATGCCATTATCATGTTGATTTTGTTTTATACTTCAAAATCAGTAGCCCAGCAAGATGCCCAGTTTACACAGTATATGTATAATACTATAAATGTAAATCCAGCTTATGCTGGTTCTAGAGGAGTAATGAGTGTTTTTGCTGTGTATAGAGATCAGTGGTTAGGAATAGAAGGTGCGCCAACAACAAAAGCGGCATCATTACATTCACCTATATATAATTCAAGAGTTGGATTTGGAATTTCGCTTTCAAAAGATGAAATTGGAATTTCAGACAGAAAAACAGTTTCTACAGATTTTTCATATACAATAAATACTGCTGAAAATTATAAGCTATCTTTTGGTATAAAAGGTTCAGCAAGTTTGTTGAATGTAGATTATACCAAACTAAATAAGTATGATAAAAACGATCCAAAGTTTCAAAACAATATTGATAATCAATTTTCGCCAAATATTGGAGCAGGTATATATTATCATTCAAATAAACTATATGCAGGTTTTTCTATCCCTTTTATCTTAGAAACCAAACATTTTGATAACAATACTACCTCAGTTGCAAAAGATGCATTACATTTTTATTTCATTAGTGGATATGTATTTGATATTTCAGAAACTACTAAATTTAAACCTGCATTTTTAATTAAATCTGTAAAAGGAGCACCGCTTCAAGCAGATGTTACCGCTAATTTTATGTTTTTCGATAAATTTGTTCTTGGTACAGCTTGGAGATGGAGCGCAGCTGCAAGTGCATTAGTTGGTTTTCAAATGGATAGTAATTGGTTTGTTGGATATACGTATGATTCTGAAACTACAAAATTAGCCAATTATAATTCTGGTTCACATGAAATCTTTTTAAGATATGAGTTTAAAGAAAAACAAGAAAAGATTATTTCGCCTAGATTTTTCTAACATAATAAGTGGTATGAAAATAAAAAATAGTTTTCAGGTTTGTTTAATAATGATTAGTTTTTTGGGTTATTCTCAAGAGATGCAACTGAAAAAAGCAAATTCTAATTACGAGAATTTTCAATATATTGATGCCATTAAAATGTATGAAAAAGTAGTAGAAAAAGGGTATAAATCTGTTGAATTATTCAGTAAATTAGGTGATTCTAATTACTTTCAATCTAAATTAAAAGAAGCAAACAATTGGTATGATAAATTGTTTTCATTAAATGAAAAATTAAATTCAGAATATTATTTTAGATATGCCCAAACATTAAAAACAGTTGGTAATTATAAAAAAGCTGATGCAATGATGGATGTTTTCAATCAAGTAAATACTTCCGATTTGCGTGCCATATTATCCAAAGAACAGTTTAACTATTTGGACGAAATAAAAAATAATTCTGGAAGGTATACTATTCAAAATGCAGGAATAAACTCAGAATTTTCCGATTATGGTACTTCTTTTTATAAAAATACTTTGGTTTTTACTTCTGCAAGAGACACTAGTGGTTTTTTTGTAAAAAAGCACAGTTGGACCAACCAGTCTTTTACAAATTTATACAGTTCTTTAATTACAGATAATGGAAGCCTGTCGGAGCCTCTGAAATTTTCTAAAAAAATAGATTCAAAGTATCACGAATCTACTCCAGTTTTCACAAACGATGGATTGACGATGTATTTTACTAGAAATAATTTCTTGAATGGTAAAAAAGGAAGAGATAGTGAAAAAAGTATTTTACTAAAATTATATAAAGCCACTAAAAATGGCGAGGAGTGGGACACTGTTACTGAATTACCATTTAATAGTAACGAATATAGTTGTGCGCATCCAGCCTTATCTCCTGATGAAAAAACATTATATTTTTCAACAAATATGCCGGGAACAAAAGGAATGTCGGATATTTATAAAGTGGACATACTTTCTGATGGAAATTTTGGCAAACCAATTAATTTAGGCGATAAAATTAATACCGAAGCTAGAGAAACGTTTCCATTTATTTCTAACAACAATGAATTGTATTTTGCTTCAGATGGCCACCCAGGTTTGGGTGGATTAGATATTTTTGTTACTCATTTAAAAGCAGATGGAAAGCATGGTAAAATTAAAAATGTAGGTGAGCCAGTAAATTCAAATTTTGATGATTTTGGTTTTATTATGAATACGGATTCGAAAATTGGTTTTTTTAGTTCAAACCGAGAAAAAGATAATTTGGGATATGATGACATTTATAAATGTACAGAAACTGTACCCATTCCAAAAGATTGCCAACAGAATTTAAAAGGAGTAGTTGTAGATTCAAACACACAACTACCCATTCAGGGGGTTAAATTGGTTCTTTTTGATGTAAATTATGTAAAATTTGATGAAAAAATATCTGATGTAACTGGGAGGTTTGATTTTGGCACAATAGATTGTGGTAATACATTTCGAATTATTTCCGAATATAAAGATTTCGATACTTTAGAAAAAATGGTACTAATTACCAAAGATTCAGGTTTGAAAGATTTAGAAATTTCAATGACTCCAAAATTACAGCCAATTCAAGTAGGTAGCGATTTAAGAAAAACTTTAGGAATAGAGATCATTTACTTCGATTTAGACAAAGACATAATACGTAAAGATGCCGAAGTGGAATTAGCTAAAATCTTAGAAGTGATGAAGCAATATCCAACTATGGAAATCGATGTTCGCTCGCATACAGATAGTCGTCAAACTGAAATTTATAATTTTATTTTATCAAATAAAAGAGCAAAAGCTACTATTAAATGGTTAGTTACTAATGGTATTGATTCTAAACGATTGACAGGAAAAGGTTATGGTGAATCGCAATTAATAAATAAATGTTCAGATGATGTGCTTTGTACAGAAGAAGAGCATCAAGCCAATAGAAGAAGTGAATTTATTATAAAGAAGTTGTAATTTTAGTTAATTCAAATACCAAATAACAATATAAGAAAGTTTTCTATTTTTAAAAATAACAAATAAAAAAGGGCGCTAAATGCGCCCTTTAAATTAATCTATTCTTTAATTAATTTTTTGATTATCATTTCATTACTAGAAGTATTATTGAATTTCACAAAATAGATTCCAGCCGATAAATAAGAAATATCTTCAGTAATAGTGTTATTTCCTTCTCTCAATTGAATGTTTTTAGAATTAACTAAAGAACCACTCATAGTGTAAACTGTCATTTCTATTTGTGCATCTGCCGAAGCATTTAATTCAACATTAAATACATTATTTGCTGGATTTGGATACAATTTAACTTCATTTACTAAAAGGCTATTAGCTTCGCTTTCCTTAGCAGTTGGACAATTTCCACGTGTTAAAGTTACACTTTTAACTGCAGTTGAAACGCCACAAATATTAGCTGCTACAACTTTAATAGTTTGATTTCCTGTAAGCGTACCGTAATTTACTACTACTGAGTTTGTGTTTTGACCACTTACAATAGTTGCTCCAGCAGGAACAGTCCATGTATAAGTTGTAGCTCCAACAACTGCAGGAATAGAAAATGTTTGGTTACATCTAGAATAAGTAGTTCCACCTGAAACAGCCCCAATAGCAGGTATTGCAGTAGATAAAGTTAGCATTTTTGAAGTTGCACTAGAACCCATACCATTAACAGAAGTAATAACTAATGATTTATTAGGTACAGTTGTAGATGAATTAATAACAAATGCAGAAGGATAAGTTACCGTAAACACTAACGCGCTTGTAAAGTTTACTATAGCTCCTGCTGGTGCTGTAACTGTATAAGAACTTGCTAAAGCTGTATCTGTAATAGTATATGTATAAGTTCTTCCACCACATAACCCAGTAATTTGACCAGCAACGGCTGAAACGGCCGCAGGTTTTACTGCTGATAATGTTAATAATTTAGCAGTAGATGTTGTTGTTGGATTCGAAAGTGCTGCATTGCTAGTAGTTGAATTACCAACACCATTACTAGCTTTAACACCAATTCTTAACACATTAGTAGAAACTCCAGCTGTAGTGGAATAGTTAAAACTATTAGCACTAGTAACTCCTAAGAAATTTACTGTTATAACATTTGAAGTACCACCAGATAATTGATTAACACCTATAGGTAATTCCCAAACATAAGAACTTGCAGTAGCAGATGGTGTAGCAGTTAAAGTTAAAACTTTATTGGTACCCATATATTTTGCAAAACTTGTCACAGCTGTTGCAATTCCTGAAGTAGGGATTGGCAATGAAGCATCCATCATTTTAATTGCAGCAGGAGCAGCAGGTAAAGCTTTAGTAAGTGACATTGATTTAGCAGTAGCACTAGGACATCCATTTTCGTTAACAGACTTAACAGAAATAGTTCCCATAGCACCTGCACCAGCTGAAACATTTTCAAAGTCAACTGTAATACTAGTTGTTCCTTGTCCAGATACTATGTTTACTCCAGTAGGAACTGTCCATAAATAGGAAGCTGCACCTGTTACAGCAGTAGTTGCATATGTAGTGGTTGTAGTAGTACCAACTAGCGGCCCTTGTGCAGCAGTACCCGTTAAAGTTGTTGGAACTGTTGGTACTCCAAATACATTAACTACCATGGCAACTTTTGGACCTTCCGTACCTCCAATAGTTTGTGACATATAATAAGTTCTAGAACCTATAGTAGAAGTAGATGGTGTTGGCGCACCAGTATTAATAAGTGTATAAGTTGGACTTGCTGTTGTTCCACCTCGGGTAAAATATTTTACAATACTTCCCGGTACAGCATGTACATGTGCAGATAGAGAAGTTGCTGTTGTTCCTTTACATAGATTAAGAGTAGAAGTAGCTTGTAGATTTACTTCGTCATAAAAATAAAATACTCCTGTTGTTCTGTTAAAGTGCACGGTGTAATTTGAAGCACTAGAAACCAGTATGTTGTTACTATTATTAGCTGTACCTCCAGGGAAACCATCACTTCCCCAGCTAACTGCCCATGCATTACCTTGACGGAATTTTAATTCTCCTTCAATTAATGTCAATCCTGATAAGGTATAATTTACACCATCAGTTGAAGTTAAATTAGTATCTGCATTCCATCCACCTGGAGTAGCACTTCCAATTACGCTAATTGTAAGATAATTAAAGCTAAATGCACCGGTAGTTCTATTAAATGTAATATTATAATCTCCAGCTAGTACTGGAATTGAAACGCCGCCTAAAGTAGCTGTTCCTGAAGGAAATGAATTAGTTCCCCATGAATTATTGTTACCAGATTGTGTAAATAAATAATTTCCACCTGTAATATTATAATTATTAATGTAATAATTTTCGCCATCTAAGGTAATTAAATCGATAGCAGTGTTGCCTGCTGATGTCAAACTAATTACAGGATATCCAGCACTAAAATTAAATGCTCCTGTATTTTTATTAAAACTAACACTATAAGTACCAGTTGTTGCAGGAATGTTGTTACCATTTAATGTTGCTGTCCCAATTGGGAATGCGTTGGTTCCCCAACTAACCGCCCAATTTAGATTCTGTCTGAATTTCAAATCTCCAGTAGTTAAAGTAATGCCTTCAAGAGTATAGTTAATACCATCTGTAGTACTCATTAACGTATCCGTATTCCATCCTCCTGGAGTTGCAGACCCAATAATACTAATCTTAGCATATGAAAATGTATAAGCACCAGTAGTCTTATTGAAAGAAATGTCGTACGTACCAGGTGTAACTATCATTGCTGCCCCTCCTTGAGTAGCCGTTCCACTTGGAAAACTTGCAGATCCCCATGTTATAGCAGAAGAATTATTTTTTCTAAATATTAACGTACCTGCTGTCAAAGCACAATTATTAAGTGTATAATTGACTCCGTCAACAGTAAGCATAGCAGTATCCGTATTTAATCCAGGTCCGGCTGTTCCTGAAATGCTAATAGCATCAAATCCTGTTACTGCAGGGGAGAAGCTATATGTTCTTGTAGTTTTATTAAATGAAACATCATATATTCCAGCAACAACAGGAATATTGCTTCCATTTAAATTTGCAGTTCCTGATGGAAATGCATTTGCCCCCCAATTGGTTCCCCAACTGGCATCTTGTCTAAATTTTGCCCCACCATTTGAAAAGGTAAAGTTAGATAAAGTATAATTTACATTGTCTGTTGTGCTCATCACAACATCTGTACCCCAACCACTTACAGCATCTCCTATCATCGAGATAGACTGCGCACTACTATTCAGCGAAAAAAGCAAAATAGTAATGATGGATAAAAATAATTTTTTAATCATAAGATTGTTTTTTAGTTAAAAATTTACGAAATATTTATTTTTCAAATATATTATTTGTTTAATTAAAAAAAAACAGTTTATTATTAATGCTTAAACTACATCGTTTTCGTGTTGAAAAGTTTTAGATTTTTACAGAATTTTTAGGAAGAAATATTCATTAATTATACAATTAACTATCTGTAATAGACTTAGAAATAACTTAATTTTAGCAACAAAAAATCCCCAACTACTTAATTTATAAGTGATTAGGGATGTTTTTTGTGGTACCTCCAGGGATCGAACCAGGGACACACGGATTTTCAGTCCGTTGCTCTACCATCTGAGCTAAGGTACCTTGCGACTTTAGGTACTACTACCTGTTCATTGCGGGTGCAAATATAGAACCTATTTTATATTTTCCAAAACAATTATTAAAAAAAATCATTTTCGTACATTTGCATTTCTAATAATTATATATGATACTTACAATTGATGTGGGCAATACAAATGTTAAAGTTGCTGTTTTTAAGCAGTTTAACATTATTGATAAGTTTGTTTTTCAAAAAAATAATTTTCAAAATAATTTTCAAATAATTTTCAAAAAATATCCAAATCATGCTAAAGCAGTATTAGCTTCCGTTGCGAAGTTAGATGAAAAGGATAGTGTATGGTTAATAAATCAAATAGAAGTAATTGAAATAAACTCAGATTCGATTTTTCCATTCAAAAACGAATATAATACACCTAATACTCTAGGTATTGACAGAAGGGTTTTAGCATCAGGTGCAGTATTACAATATCCAAACCAACATGTATTAATTATTGATGCAGGAACTTGTATAACTTATGATTTCATCACTAATAAAAATGAATATTTAGGAGGGGCTATTTCTCCCGGTCTTCGTTTGCGTTATCATGCCCTTCATGATTATACAGCTAAGTTACCTTTATTAGAAAATAATTTGCCAGATAATTTTATTGGAAACAGCACAGATCAATCAATTCATTCTGGTGTTGTAAACGGGTTATGTTATGAAATTGATGGCTTTATTTCTGAGTTTTCTGTTAAAAACGAACAATTTACAATAATTTTAACAGGCGGCGATGCTATTTTTTTGGCGGATCGATTAAAAAGTACCATATTTGCCGATGAAAATTTCTTATTAAAAAGTTTACATCAATTATACACTTATAGTTTACAAAATGATTAAAAAAATTGTCTTATTAATTACGATATTACTTGCGAACTTCAGTTTTGCTCAAGAAAACACCGCCTCTCCTTATTCTTTTTATGGGATTGGGAGCACTAGGTTTAAAGGAACTAATGATATTGTAAACATGGGTGGAATTTCTGTATATTCAGATAGTACACATATTAATGTCTTAAATCCAGCTTCTTATTCGAACCAATTAATTACTACTTTTCAAGTTGGTTTCACTTCTAATTTTTATAAATTAAATACGGCATCTGATGTAGAACAAGCTAAAAAGACAACGTTTGATTATTTAGTTATGGGTTTTCCGATATCCAAAAAAATAGGACTTTCTGTTGGTCTTTTACCTCATAGTGCAGTGGGTTACAGGTTAAATTCTGACACTAGATCTGTTGATGGTTTTGCTAAACAATATAAAGGAAAAGGCGGCGTAAATAAAGTGTTTTTTGGCGCTGGATATAAAATAAATAATAAGATAAGTGTAGGAATGGACTTTCAATACTTATTTGGTATTATAAATACACAATCAGATGTATATGTTCAAAATATTATTAATGGATCTAGAGAAGTTAATGAATCTACTTTGTCCGGTGTTGCTATAAATGTAGGTTTAAATTACCAAACGAAACTTAATCGTAAATTGAATTTTATGTCAAGTATAACCTATGCTCCTGAAGTAAAGTTAAATTCAGATAATGTTAGGAATGTTTCTTTGGTTACAATACTATCAAATGGAAGTTCTGTTCAAGCTTCAGCAAATACAGAAGTAATTGTAGCAGATACTAAATTAATAGTTCCATCTAAATTAGTTCTTGGTGCAGGTTTAGGAAACAGAAAGTGGTTTTTAGGCGGTGATATAGCTTTTTCTGGAACAGGAAATCAAGTCAATCGTTTTGAAAATTATTCTAATGTGTCTTATGAAAATAGTGTAAAAGTAGCAATTGGAGGATTTTTTATACCAAAGTTTGATTCTTATAATAGCTATTTTCAAAGAGTTACTTACCGAGGTGGTTTCAAATTTGAAAATACAGGACTTGTAATAAATAATACAGCTATAAAAGACAAATCAGTAACTTTAGGTTTTGGATTACCTATTTCTGGTACTTTTTCAAGTTTAAATTTAGGTATCGAATATGGGTCAAGAGGAACAACAAGTAATGGTTTAATTAAAGAAGATTATTTTTCAATAAATATCGGTTTGTTATTTAACGATAAATGGTTCAGAAAAACATTATATAACTAAAATAATGAGAAAAGGAGTTGAATATATTGCTTTTCTTTTAGCGATTTTGTTTCTACAAAGTTGCGAAAGTAACTTAAAAGAAGTTCAACGAATTTATAAAACATCATTTGTTCCTACAGGCGAAGCCGATTCTATCAATTTAAAATATACCGATTCTGGAAGAGTAAAATCCATCTTACAGAGTTTAAAAATGATTGATTATGCTACAGCAAAAAATCCATTTGTTGAATTTCCGAAATCCGTTTTAGTTACACTTATTGATGCAAATGGAAATAAAACTACAGTAGTTGCTGACAAAGCTATTTCTTATAAAAAAACTGAAGTAATTGATTTAATTGGAAATGTGAAAATTCAAACCTACGATGGAAAAGTTTTACAAACCAATCAATTGTATTTTGATCAGAAAAACGAATGGTTTTTTACCGAAGAAGCTTTCATATTTAAAGATGCTGATGGAAGTTTTTTACAAGGAATAGGAATTGATTTCAGTAAAGATTTTAAAATTTTCAATATGCAAAATAACAATGGAGAAGTAAACAATATGAAATAATAATACAAATATGAAATATTTTAAATACACACAATACTTATATTTAATTGCATCAATACTTTTTTTAATTTCTGTAATCGTAAAAATAATGAAAAATGAAGAGTATGGATTGCAAGCTATTATAGCTGTTGGATTCGTAATCATGTTTTTTGTACGACGCAGTTTTGTTAAAAAAATGGAAAGCAACAAAAAAAACTTATAAAAAATTGACAATACTATTTTATTATTAAATAGATAATTGTATTTTCGCCCTCTGAATAAAAAAAATCAATATAAAAATGGCAATTTTATCAAAAATTAGACAACGTTCTATCTTATTAATTCTAATCATAGCATTAGCATTATTCTCATTTGTATTAGCAGATGTAATTAAAAGTGGTGGATTTGGCGGTAGTTCAAATAACATTGGTTCAATTAATGGAACAAAATTTGAGTACCAAGAATTCATGAATAAAGTAGCTAATGTTGAAAAACAACAGCAAGGCGTTAGCGGAACTCAAGCTTTGAATTCAGTTTGGGAACAAGAAGTAAGAAAAGTATTATTATCTGAACAATACGATAAAATTGGATTATTGTTAGGGAAAGAGCAATTAATGGCGGTTATTAAAAACGACCCACAATTGTCTCAATCACCACAATTTTTAAATGCTGCAGGTAAATTTGACGATAAAAAATTTGCTGAATACATCAATTCTCTACAAAGTGCTCCAGACCAAACCCAATGGAACAGCTGGAAAGCTTATGAAGTTCAAATTGAAGATTTCGCGAAAGAACAAATATATAATACTTTGATTAAATCAAGTGTATATACTACAAAAGCAGAAGGAAAATTAAAATACGAAAGAGACAATAATAAAGTTGATTTTGATTATGTAGCTTTAGCATTTTCTACAGTTAGTGATGACCAAGTAAAGGTGACTGACGAGGAAATTATGGCATACATGAAGAAAAATCCTAAAAAATTCAAATCAGACAATACAAGATCTGTAGAATATGTATTAGTTGAAAACAAACCATCTGCAGCTGATGAAGCAGTAATGAAATCGAAAATAGATGGATTTATTAATGGAAAAATCGAATTTAAAAATGGAGTAAACGATACCATTCCTTCATTCCGTGCAGCAACAAATGTGTCCGCTTATGTAAATAAATATTCAGAAATTAAATTTGATTCTACATATTTAGCTAAAAAAGATATTAACCCACAGTTTGCAGAACAATTATATGCATTGTCACCGGGGCAAGTTTTTGGGCCTTATACAGATAATGGGTATTCAAAACTTTCAAGAGTAACTGGAAGAAAATCTGGTGCAACAGCTAAAGTTAGTCATATTTTAGTAGCATATAAAGGTGCTATGCAAGCCGCTCCAACAGTTAAATTAACTAAAGAAGAAGCTAAAGCTAAAGCAGAGGGATTATTAGCGCAAGTTAATGCAAATCCTTCAAGTATGGCGATGTTGGCAATGGTAAATTCTGATGATCAAGGTTCGAAACAAAATGGGGGAGTATATGATAATGTAGCTCCAAAACAAATGGTTAAACCTTTTGACGATTTCTTATTTGGTAATCCAGTAGGAAAAACAGGAGTTGTAGAAACTGATTTTGGTTTCCACGTAATGAAAGTGGACGGAAAGAATGATGCAATATTATTAGCTACTGTAGCTTTAAAAATTCAACCATCAGAACAAACGGAAGATGTAAACTATAATAAAGCTCTAAAAATAGAATCCGATGCTACAGCAAGTGGTCTTGAAAAAGCAGCGAAAACAGCAGGTTTAAAAATTGCTCCAGTTACTAGTGTAAAAGCATATGATGAAAATGTAGCCAATTTAGGTTTACAAAGACAAATTGTAACGTGGGCATTCAATGATGATACAAATGTAGATGATGTAAAACGTTTTGATATTGTAAATCAAGGATTTGCTATAGTAAAATTAAAATCTAAAAATGATGAAGGGTTATTGCCTCTAGAAGTCGCTAAACAACAAGTTGAGCCGTTAATTAAAAACGAGAAAAAAGCGGCAATTCTTAAAAAGAAAATGACAGGTACTACTTTAGAATCAATTTCTAAAGCAACAGGTTCTTCTATAGCACCAGCTATTGGTGCCACTATGGCCTCTCCAGTTATTCCAAATTTAGGGTACGAACCAAAAGTGGTAGGTACTGCAATAGGATTAGCTTCAGGTAAAACTTCTAAAGTAATCGAAGGGAATTCAGGATTATTTATGGTAAGAACCAAAACGCTTACTAAAGCTCCTGTTGTAAAAGATTTCAAAACACAGATTGATCAATTAAACCAACAAACAAAAGGTTCTGCTCCGTACAGAATCGTTCAAGGATTAAAAGATAAAGCCAAAATTGAAGACAATAGAGGCAAATTCTAAAAATATAAATTAGAAGATAAAAAAAGGGCTGATTTTTTCAGCCCTTTTTTTATTTTTGTATAAAAAATATGACTATAATTGAATCTTTATTTAAAGTTTTGGGTTTATATGTTAAAAGTAAAACAAATAATAAGGCTAAAATAAATTCTGTAAAAATGAAAAATTTTTTAATTGTTGGTTTAGGAAATATAGGTTCGGAATATGTAAACACTAGGCATAATATTGGATTTAAGATATTAGACTATTTTGCCAATCAAGAAAATATTTCTTTTCAAACCCAAAAATTAGGAGAAGTAGCTGAATTTAAGATTAAAGGGCGTAAAGTTATTTTATTGAAGCCAAATACATACATGAACTTAAGTGGAAAAGCAGTTAAATATTGGTTAGAAAAAGAGAATATTGAAAAGGAAAATCTACTAGTAATTACAGATGATTTAAATTTATCTTTCGGAACTATTCGAATTAAAACAAAAGGCTCTGATGGAGGGCATAATGGACTAAAAAATATACAACTGTTATTAAATTCTACAGAATATCCACGTTTTCGATTTGGAATTAGTGATGCTTTCAAAAAAGGCAAACAAGTAGATTATGTTTTAGGAGAATGGTCAGTAGAGGAAAAAGAAGCTTTAAAAGAAAGATTAAGTCTTTCATCTGAAATAATAAAATCTTTTATTTTTGCAGGATTAAATAATACTATGAATATATATAATGGAAAATAATTAGCTTGTTTTCATAAATTATTATCTTTTTTTATAATAAATTTTTATTATATTTGTCTGTTAATAAACCAAATTCTTATATAAAATGAAAAAAATTACTTTAGTCCTTTCGTTTTTAATTTGCTTTAGCATTACAGCTTTTGCTCAAATTGACAAGAAAGAAAAAACTGTTTTTGGAAAAAAAATTAATCCAGAATTTATTTCACCTTCTGGTCACATAAGATGTGCATCTACTGAATATGAGCAATATTTAAGAGAGCAAAATTCAAAAACGGAATCAAGAGAACAATTTGAAAATTGGATGGCTCAAAAAATTGAGGAGCAAAAAGCAATTCAAAATGTTGCTTCTCAAAGTGGTGGAGTTATTTATATTCCAGTTGTCGTACATGTTATTCACAATGGTGATGCATATGGTATAAATGAAAATATTACAGATGAACAAGTGCAGTCTCAAATCACTGTAATGAATCAGGATTACAGAAAATTAACTGGAACTCCTGGATTTAATACTAATGCAGTCGGAGCCGATACTCAAATAGAATTTGTTTTAGCTAAAGTGAATTTAAATGGTAATCCAACAAATGGTATTAATAGAGTAAATTTATGTCAAGATTCTTGGTCTACTGCAGATATAAATTCTATAGTTAAGCCTACTACAATTTGGGATCCTACTCAATATATGAATATGTGGTCTGTTAATTTTACAGACGGAACTTTATTAGGATATGCGCAATTTCCTGAATCTAGTTTGGCAGGAATGAGTACAGCTGCTCTAAATGCTAATTCTGATGGAGTTGTTGCAGGTTATAAATTTTTCGGAAGTTCAACTTTGGCTACTGGTGCTTTTCAAGCCCCATATGATAGAGGAAGAACGATGACTCACGAAGTAGGACACTTTTTAGGTTTAAGACATATTTGGGGTGATGATGCAACTTGTCCAGCAACAAATGTAGCTACAAACAAAGATTTTGTAGCTGATACTCCAGCGGCTAACACCTCTAATTTTGGATGTCCAGCAGGTACTAATACTTGTACAGCAAATCCTGGAAATGATATGATTGAAAATTATATGGATTATACGGATGATACGTGTATGAATATTTTTACTACTGGTCAAAAAGCTAGAATTACAACTGTGATGAATAACTCTCCAAGAAGATCTACATTAAAAACATCTGTAAAAGATGTAGCTATTCCTTTATTTGCAAATGATGCAGAGGTGAAAATTGAAGCATATTGTTCTACTGCTGCTTCAAATCCTTGTGCTCCAGCAAATCAACATCAGGTATTATTATATAATAGAGGTACAGCAAATTTAACTTCAGCTACAATTAATTATAATGTTAATGGAGCTGCTAATACACCAGTTAACTGGACAGGTACTTTATTGCCTAACAAGTATGTAATGGTTGCTTTTTCAACCACTCAGTCATCTGGTACTTTAAACGTTTCAGTTGCTACAATAAATGGTGTTGCAGATCAAAGAGCTTCTAATAATACTGCTACTTCAGCGTTTGCTTTTTCTGCGCCAGTAGCACCTGCAAATTATCAGTACACAAGCTATGTTTTTAATTTACAAGGTGATAGATGGGGAGCTGAAACAACTTGGAATGTGAAAAATGCAGCAGGTACAGTTTTATATTCTGGTGGTCCTTATACGAACTTAGCAGCTGGTCAAACACCGCCTCCTGTTGTTCAAAATTGGACATTACCAGTTAATGGATGTTACACATTTTCTATCTTCGATTCTTACGGTGATGGAATTGATCCGGGTACTTATAGTATCTCAACTAATTCAGGTGCAACAACTGTAGCTTCAGGAGGAGTATTCACAAATGTGGATGTTACTTCATTTACAAATACAATTCTTTCTTCTGAATCTTTTGATGTATTTGACTCGGTTTCTTTATATCCTAATCCAGCAAAAGACAGAGTTACAATTTCTATTCCTCAAGGGATAGAAGTATCAGGAAATTTTGATGTATATAATGCAATAGGTCAAAAAATTACAACTAAAAAAATTACAACTGAAAACGATTTAACAATTAATACAAATAACTACCAAGCAGGTATGTATTTTATCAATTTAACTATCGGAGAATTTTCTAAAACATTACGTTTTATTAAAGAGTAATTTTAAAATATTTTTTTATAAAAAGGATTGGTTTTTGCCAATCCTTTTTATTTTTGCATAAATAGAATCAACTTTGAAAATATATACCACGTTACAGGATTTTACAGCCACAAAGAAAACAATAGTAACCCTTGGAACTTTTGACGGAGTTCATTTGGGGCATACCGCTATTTTGGATAGAATTTGTAACATAGCCAAACAAGAAAATTTAGAAAGTGTTGTGCTTACATTTTTTCCTCACCCGAGATTAATCGTTTCTAACGATTCGGAAATAAAAATGTTAAATACAATGTCTGAAAAAGCAAAGTTGTTAGAACAAAAAGGTATTCAAAATTTTATTATTCATCCATTTGACAAATTATTTTCTGAATTATCACCAAGAGAATTTGTTGAACAAATTTTAATAAAACTACTCAATATTCAGAAAATCATTATTGGATACGATCATAAGTTCGGAAAAAACAGAGCCGCCGATTTTAATGATTTAATTGCTTTTGGTAACGAATTTGGTTTTGATGTAGAAGAAATTTCAGCAAAACAAGTAAATGAGGTTTCTGTAAGTTCTACAAAAATTAGAAATTCGCTTTTAGAAGGCAATATTTCATTAGCGAACGATTATCTTGGATATTCGTATATGTTGTCAGGAATCGTTGTAAAAGGCAATCAATTAGGAAGAACTATTGGTTTTCCTACCGCAAATATTCAAATTTCAGAAAACTATAAGCTAATACCTAAAAACGGAGTTTACATTGTAACTGCAATTCTAAACTACAAAACCATTTTTGGGATGATGAATATTGGTGTAAAACCAACTTTAGGTGAAAATTTATTATCAATCGAAGTACATTTATTACAATTTTCAGAAGATATTTACGGTAAAAAAATTCAAGTAAATGTTATTGAGCGACTTAGAGACGAACAAAAATTCGAATCTTTCGAAGCGCTTAAATTGCAATTAGAAATGGATAAAGCAAACACCTTTCACTATTTTGAAAATTGGAACGCGTAACTAATTTATTTTCTTATTTTTAAAATCCGCTTCTTGTTTATCAAAATTTATAAAAACTTAGCGCATAAATTTTTTCTTCAAATGTAAATTAGTACTTTTGAAGCATTAATTTATGATTTTATGAGTCTTACCAAACATAACTGGACCAAAGAAGAAATAATTGCTATTTACAATAAACCATTAATGGATTTGTTGTTTGATGCCGCCTCAATTCACAGAGAACATCACGATCCTAATACGGTTCAAGTTTCTACACTTTTATCTATAAAAACAGGTGGATGTCCTGAAGATTGCGGGTATTGTCCGCAAGCTGCTAGATATCATACGGATATTGAAGGAAATGATTTGATGTCTGTTTCACAAGTTAAAGCACAAGCGTTGCGAGCAAAATCTTCTGGTTCATCACGTGTTTGTATGGGAGCCGCTTGGCGTAATGTTAAAGATGGTCCAGAATTTGATCAGGTGTTAGAAATGGTTCGTACCATAAATAAATTAGATATGGAAGTGTGTTGTACCTTAGGTATGATTACCGAAAATCAAGCACATCGTTTGGCAGAAGCAGGATTATATGCTTACAATCACAATTTAGATTCATCAGAAGAATATTATAAAGAAGTAATTTCAACTCGTGGTTTTGAGGACAGACTTGAAACAATAGAAAACGTTAGAAAAACCAATGTTACGGTTTGTAGCGGTGGTATTATAGGAATGGGTGAAAGTATTGAAGATAGAGCAGGTATGTTAGTGGCACTTTCTACCTTGAATCCGCAACCTGAATCGGTACCAATTAATGCATTAGTTGCCGTTGAAGTTACACCATTAGAAGATGAAAAACCAGTTGAAATATGGGAAATGATTCGTATGGTTGCCACTACAAGAATTGTAATGCCTGAAACGCAAGTGAGATTATCTGCAGGAAGAACCAATATGAGTAGAGAAGGACAAGCCATGTGTTTCTTTGCAGGTGCCAATTCTATTTTTGCCGGTGATAAGTTGCTTACTACACCAAATCCAGACGTAAATGAAGACATGAAAATGTTTGAAATGCTTGGATTAAATCCGCAAAAACCATTCATTAAAAAAATGCAACCTGAAACAGTAGAAGCACAAGATTCTAAATTTGAAGCTTTAGGCGAGAAACCAAAATGGAGCCGACCAGAGCATAAAATTGAAAGAAATTTAGAAGCTTCTGGGAAAAAGTAAACATTATTTACTATAAATTAAAAATCCCATACCTTTTTAGGTATGGGATTTTTAATTATCTGTAAAAAATTTACTGCGTTACAATTTGCAACGTTTCGCGGCTAATTTGTTTTACTAAAACGTTCTTGTCTTTTTCAATTACTTCTGCAGAAATGGCATCAAAATGACGAATGGTATATAAAGAAACGTTTTCATTATAAGAAACTTTGAATTTTTTTGATAAAATGGTTTTCAAATCTTTAAATTTATCAAAGGTATCTTCAATACAAACGGAAAAGCTAATGGCTGTATTTTGAATTAAACTCACTTTAATTTTATGTTTATGAAATAAAGCGAAAATTTCACTAATATTTTCTTCCATAATAAATGAAAAATCTATTGAAGAAAGGGAAACTAAAATTTGATTTTTCTTTACAATAAAACAAGAAGTTTTTGGTTCTAAATCTACGCCAGTACCCACTTTCGTTCCAGGAAGTGTAGGATTTAGAAACGACTTCACATAAAGCGGAATTTCTTTTTTCTGTAAAGGTTGTAACGTTTTTGGATGTATTACACTTGCACCATAAAAGGCCAATTCTATTGCTTCTCTATACGAAATTTGATTTAGTAAAACGGCATTTTCAAAATACCTTGGATCGGCATTTAATACACCTGGAACGTCTTTCCAAATAGTTACACTTTCAGCTCCCAAACAGTAAGCAAAAATGGCAGCCGTATAATCCGATCCTTCACGACCTAATGTAGTGGTAAAGTTATTTTCATCTGCACCTATAAATCCTTGTGTAATAAATAACGATTTTTTTCTATTTATTTTAGATATCAATTTTTGAGTGTATTCCCAATTTACATTGGCGTCTCTGTAATTGGCATCGGTTTTTATATAATTACGCACATCTAACCATTGGTTTGTAATTCCTGCAGCATTTAAATAATGACTAACAATAGTGGTTGAAACCATTTCTCCAATACTTATTATCTGATCGTATACAAAAGGATAATTTGGCGATTTATTGCTTCTAACAAAATATTCTAAATCATCAAAATGCGTATTTACGTCAAAAAATACTTCGTGCTCCTCATCGTCAAATAAATCTAATAAAATTTGATTGTGATATTTTCTAATGTCTTGTAACGAAGCATAAAGCTCATTTGACTTTTCAAAATAATTTTTAATTACCACTTCAAGCGCATTTGTAGTCTTTCCCATAGCGGAAATCACTAACATTACATCTTCGTACCCAACGGTTTGTAATACATTTAATACGTTTTTTATTCCTGCAGCATCTTTTACAGAAGCGCCCCCAAATTTAAATATTTTCATAACTTATCAATTACAATAGTATAATTCTAAACTCCAAACTCCAAGTTTATATTAATTAATAATTAGTTGTTTTTTCTATATTATTTATAAATGTGTCTATTCCTATTTCATCGATATGAACCACGCGCCAATTATTTAAAACACTCGCCCCGCTTTTTTTGTAAAATTCAATAGCAGGTGTGTTCCAATCTAACACGTTCCATTCTATTCGTCTTACCTTATCTTTTTTGCCTTGTTTTATTATTTCAGTATACAACGCATAACCTGCGCCTGTTCCTCTGTTTTTTTCTTTAACTATTAAATCTTCTAAATGAATGGTTCTTCCCTTCCAAGTTGAAAATCGATAATAATACAAAGCTACACCAATAATTTCATTTTGCACTTCTGCTACAAAAGTATAAAATAAAGGGTTTTCAGAAAAGCCATCTTGCACTAAATCTTCTTCAGTAACAACAACCGCATTCGGTTCTTTTTCAAAAATAGCTAATTCTTTAATTAAAGCCAAAACTTCTGGCATATCTTCTGGTATTCCTTTTCTTATAATCATTTTTTTGAAGTTTTTTCTACTATATATTTTATTTTCGAAGAGAAATCTACCGCAAAAATACATATACAAAAACAACTTTCTAAATTAATTTCGCATTATCACAAAAATAACGATATTTGTTCAACAATTCAACTCAATCGATTTCGTAATGGAACAAAGCAACAAAACCTTAGGTGAATACATCATCGAAAATCAAAATGCCTTTCAATATTCGTCTGGCGAATTATCCCGAATTATCAACTCCATCCGTTTAGCTGCAAAAGTAGTCAACTACAAAGTAAACAAAGCAGGTTTAGTAGATATTGTAGGTGCTGCTGGAGATCAAAATATTCAAGGTGAAGACCAACAAAAACTAGATGTTTATGCCAATGAAGTTTTTATTCAAACATTAATAAACCGAGAAATTGTTTGCGGAATTGCGTCGGAAGAAAACGACGATTTTATTACGGTTGCAGGTTCAGATAAAAGTCATAATAACAAATATGTGGTATTAATGGATCCGCTTGACGGCTCTTCAAATATTGATGTTAACGTATCTGTTGGAACAATTTTTTCAGTTTATAGAAGAATTACACCAGTTGGCACGCCAGTAACTTTAGAAGATTTTTTACAACCAGGAATCAATCAAGTAGCGGCTGGGTATGTTATTTATGGTACGTCAACTATGTTGGTATATACAACCGGTTGTGGCGTTAACGGATTTACCTTAAATCCAGCTATCGGAACGTTTTATTTGTCGCATCCCAATATGAAATTTCCAGAAAATGGAAGTATTTATTCTATAAATGAAGGAAATTATGTGCATTTTCCTCAAGGGGTGAAAAATTACCTAAAATATTGCCAATTAGAAGAAAACGACCGACCATATACTTCAAGATACATAGGAAGTTTAGTATCTGATTTTCATAGAAATATGATTAAAGGCGGAATTTATATTTATCCAACCAGTTCTAAAGCGCCAAAAGGAAAATTACGTTTGTTATACGAATGCAATCCAATGGCATTTATTGCCGAACAAGCAGGAGGAAAGTCTTCTGACGGATTTGGTAGAACTATGGAAATTATCCCAACCGAATTGCATCAACGTGTGCCGTTTTTCTGCGGGGTAAAAAGTATGGTGGAAAAAGCCGAGGAATTTATGGAACAAGCAAAATAAAAATACAAAGCGACAGAAATGTCGCTTTTTTATTTCCTAAAAATTCTGTAAGTTTGAAAAACCTTTTAAATGAAATGGTATGCAAGAATTTTTAATATATTTCAATATGGGATTAAAGCATGTGTTAGATATCACGGCTTATGACCATATCGTTTTTCTAATTGCGTTACTAATTCCGTACACCTTTAAAGATTGGAAACGCGTGTTTTTATTAGTAAGTTTATTTACTTTGGGACATACTTTTGCTTTAGTTTTATCTGTTTTTGGGATAGTTTCTGTATCGGTAACTGTTGTAGAATTCCTTATTCCAATTACTATTTTAATCACTGCTTTGTATCATTTATTTACTACGGGTAAATCGGCAAAAAAAGAAACTGTTTCTTTTGTAGCTATGGTAACAGTGTGCTTCGGATTAATTCACGGACTTGGATTTTCAAATTATTTTAATGCCATAATGGTAGGTTCTGGAATGACTAAGTTAGTTCCTTTATTAGAATTTGCTTTAGGAATTGAGGCTGCTCAACTAATAGTGGTTCTTGCCGTATTGCTTCTAGCGTATATTCTTCAAACTTTTTTTCGTTTTTCAAAAAGAGATTGGGCTTTGGTATTGTCAGGATGTATAATTGGTGTAGTTTTGCCAATGATATTACAAAGCGAAATTTTTACGTAAATCGGAACCTTTTCCTTTTACCCTAAACCCTGCACCTAAACAATGAAAGAAAAGAAAAAATTAAAATACGATTTAGCCTATTTGCGCATCGCATCAGAATGGGGAAAGTTATCTTATTGCAAACGCAAACAAGTTGGTGCTATTATTGTTAAAGACAAAATGATAATTTCTGACGGATACAATGGTACGCCAAGCGGCTTTGAAAATTGTTGTGAAGATGAAGAAAATCTAACAAAATGGTATGTGCTTCACGCAGAGGCAAATGCTATATTAAAGGTCGCGCGTTCTACACAATCTTGTGAAGGTGCCACATTGTATATTACCCTTTCACCTTGTAAAGAATGTAGTAAATTAATTCATCAATCTGGAATAAAACGAGTGGTGTATTTAGATGAATATAAAGACACTTCTGGTGTAGATTTTTTAAGAAAAGCTGGTGTAGAAGCCAAACATTTACATGCAGTTAATGAGTAAAAAACAAAATAAATACTACATTTTTATCCCTATAATTATTGCCTTGTCTTTTGTAGGCGGATTGCTTTTAGGCAGTAAATTAGACGCGTTAAATCAGATAAATATTGGTGCTAAAACAAAAGGAAAATTAAAATTAAATCAGCTAATTGATTTTATTGATACTGAATATGTAGATAAAATAAATACCGATTCTATTGTAGATTTAACCGTTTCTGGAATTTTAGAAAATCTCGATCCACATTCTATTTACATTCCAAAAGAACAATTGGCCGCAGTAAATGAAAGTATGGAAGGGAATTTTGTAGGCATTGGCATAAATTTTTATATGTATAAAGATACGTTAACGGTGATTAAACCCATTCCAAACGGACCTTCTGCAAAAGCAGGAATACAATCAGGAGATAGAATTTTATTTGCCAACAATAAGCAACTTTTCAAAAAAAAATACCAATCAGAAAATTTATTTCCAATTTTAAAAGGTGAAATTGATACGCCTGTTAATTTGGTAGTATATAGAAAATCGGAAAACAAAAAATTTAAAGTAACTGTGGTTAGAAATTTAATTCCTGTAAAAAGTATAGATGTTGCTACAAAAATTAACGACAAAACAGGTTATATTAAAGTAAATCGTTTTGCCGAAACTACATATAATGAGTTTCATAACGCTTTAGTTTCTTTAAAAAAGCAAGGAAGTAAAGAGGTAATTGTTGATTTAAGAGAAAATGGTGGCGGTTACTTAGAAATGGCGGTGGCAATGGCCGATGAATTTTTAAAAGACAAGCAAGTAATCGTAAAAACTAAAAATAAAAAAGGAAATATTGATATATCTTACGCTACTTCAAAAGGTATTTTTGAAACAGGCCGTGTGTATGTGTTAATCGATGAAAATAGTGCTTCGGCAAGTGAGATTTTTGCAGGTGCCATTCAAGATAACGACAGAGGAACTATACTTGGACGTCGCTCTTTCGGAAAAGGATTGGTGCAACGCGAAATGAAAATGAATGATGGTTCTGCAGTACGATTAACCATTGCAAGATACTATACACCATCTGGAAGAAGTATTCAAAAACCCTATGAAGACAAAGGCGAAAAGTATTTTAACGAATTTGAAAAGCGTTTTTTAAGTGGCGAATTATACGAAGCAGACAGTATTAAAGTTGCCGATAGTTTAAAATTTAAAACCAAAAAAGGCAGAATTGTTTACGGCGGCGGCGGAATTATTCCTGATGTATTTGTACCGATAGAAAAAAATCACAATAAAGAAGGTTTAGCGTTACTTCTGCAATCGGAAATAATGAGTTATTATGCCTTTGAAAAATTAGATGAAAATCGTGCGTTTTTTAGTAAAATGAATGCGATACAATTAAAAAGCGAATTGTCAAAAAATGATAAATATTTTACTCAATTTAAAGAATATATCACTTCCAATGGATTGCTTTTTAACATATCTAATCAAAAAGAGCAAGTGCTAACATATCTTTATGCTGAATTTTCTAAACAATTATTTAACGATACTTCTTATTATAAAATTGTACTTCCAAAAGACAAAATGATAAATAAAGTGTTAGAAAAGCAGAAATAATAACTTATTCCTTCACAGCATTATGAATCTGAACGGGTTTTCCATCATTCCATAAAGTTAACACATCGGTCGCAGCACTTGCGCCACTTCCAGCAGCAATTACAAGTTGACTTCTATGCCCAGCTAAAGTTCCGATAGCATAAATACCTTCAGATACCAAATGATCATTATTTTCTAACTGAATTTTATTTTTCTCTGGCGCCGCTTTTTTGTGTGGAATAATGTAGTTTTCCAATCCTTCAATCGTAAACGGATTTCCAGCGCCAATACCAATCATAATTAGTTTTGTATGATAGGTGTTTTTATTTGTAGTAATTTTGAAATTACCTGACTCGCCAGAAATTTTCAAAACTTTCTCGTTTTCAATTTGTGTAATATGCGGATAACTTTCCGATAAATGAGTTACGCTTTCCTCTAACAATTCGCTACCTAACTTTCCAGGCGCAATTCCGTATGCATTATTAAATAAGGCGTTCTGTAAAGAAGAGGCTTTCTGATGTGCAATAATGCCAATTTGTTTATCAGCCATAAAAGACTTCTCTTTAGCTGAACCAAAAATTAATGCGGCTGAAACTCCAGAAACACCGCCGCCAATTATTAAAACGTCAAACATATTATTTTGTTTGTTCTACTACTTTTCTAGCCACCATAAACAGTGTTACTATAAGGATGGCGCAAAACGATGCGATAATTCCAATTAAAGCAATCGTGCTTTCACCTTCAAAAGGTTTTTTAAAATCAATTTTTGTGGCATTAAAAATAATTGTGATTACTGATAATGCGATAATAATGTAACTAAATATCTTCATTTTTTCATATTTAAATTTATACAAATAATCCTTTTACGTTAGCGGCAAATAATTTGATTGAAATAGCTAACAGTATTACGCCAAAAACTTTTCTAATAATTCCTAAACCATTTACACCTAATAATTTTTCAATTTTTCCAGACGATTTTAATACGGCATACACTAAAATAACATTAATTAAAATGGCAATAATGATATTAATTTTATCATAAGCGGCTCGTAATGATAATAAAGTTGTCATAGTTCCAGCTCCAGCAATTAATGGAAAAGCAATGGGTATAATTGAAGCGGTTGAGGGATTGTCTTCTTTATACAATCGTACGCCTAAAATCATTTCTAATGCTAAGAAAAACAAGACAAACGATCCTGCAACAGCAAACGAATTGGCATCAATACCAATTAATTTTAATATTTCTTCTCCTACAAATAAAAAAGCTATCATAATAATAGCAGAGACTATCGTTGCCTTTTCCGATTGTATATGTCCAATTTTACTTCGTAAATCTACTATAATAGGAATGCTCCCTAAAATATCAATTACTGCAAATAAAATCATCGATATGGTAAAAACTTCTTTCCAGTCAATCATAAAATGTTTTTTGCAAAGATACAGATTAAGTTCAATTGGCGTGTTTTCAAAATGAAATTTGCCGTATTTAATTACTATCTTTGTACTTTAAATAAAAAATGTATGTTTCAACTTCAAAAAACCATAGTTTCTGAAGAAATTTTAGAAAAAGACTTTGTTTGTAATTTATCCGCTTGCAAAGGCGCATGTTGTGTAGATGGCGATGCGGGTGCTCCTTTAACCCAAGAAGAGACTCAAATTTTAGCAGATATTTATCCGAAAGTGAAACCATTTTTACGAAAAGAAGGTATTGCCGCTATTGAAGCACAAGGTACACATGTTATTGGAACGGATGGCGAATTAGAAACTACATTAATTGATGGGAAAGATTGTGCGTATGTAATTTTTGATAATAAAACCGCACTTTGTGGAATTGAACAAGCGTATAATCAAGGAGAAGTAAGTTGGAAAAAACCAGTTTCGTGTCACCTATATCCTGTCCGAGTGAAAGAATATTCCGATTTTTCAGCGGTAAATTATCATAAATGGCATATTTGTTCAGACGCCTGTTCTTTAGGAGCAGAATTACAAGTTCCGGTATATAAATTTGTAAAAGAAGCTTTGGTTAGAAAATTTGGAATAGAATGGTATGAAGAATTAGAAAAAGTAGCCGAAGATTTAAAAAAATAAGCCTAAAAAAACACACCTTAAAAATCGTGTTAGTAGTTGTGTTTTCAGCTGATTAACCCGATTTTTTTATTTTGTTTAACGTTATTTAACTTATTGACAATCAAATACTTATAAAAAATATTTTTAATTTTGCAATTAGGTATGATTGTTAAAAACTTAGTTAAATTGTGAATAAGTTTGACTTTTTTTATTCAATTGATTTATTGAAATTTGTAGAGTTAAAAATATAGAGAGTCAATCTCGTTTAAATTATAAAAATCAATTACTTATGTCAATCGTTGAGCCAATTTTACAAGAAAACAAAAACAGATTTGTAATTTTTCCTATCAAACACCATGATATTTGGGAATGGTATAAAAAAATGGAAGCCAGTTTTTGGACAGCTGAAGAAATTGATTTGTCTCAAGATTTAAATGATTGGAATAATAAGTTGTCTGCTGATGAAAAATACTTCATCAAACACATTTTAGCTTTTTTTGCTGCATCAGACGGAATTGTAAACGAAAACTTAGCTGAAAATTTTGTAAATGAAGTGCAATATGCAGAGGCTAAATTTTTCTATGGTTTTCAAATTATGATGGAAAATATCCATTCAGAAACCTATTCGCTTTTGATTGATACCTATGTAAAAGATGAAGCCGAGAAAAACGAATTATTTAATGCATTAGATGTTTTTCCTGCAATTAAGAAAAAAGCAGATTGGGCATTAAAGTGGATTGAATCGGATTCTTTTGCCGAACGTTTAATCGCCTTTGCAGCTGTAGAAGGAATTTTCTTCTCAGGAGCATTTTGTTCTATTTATTGGTTGAAAAAACGTGGATTAATGCCAGGTTTAACCTTTTCTAACGAATTAATTTCTCGTGACGAAGGCGTACATTGCGATTTTGCAGTTCACTTACACAACCATCATTTAGTAAACAAAGTTTCAAAAGATCGTATCCGAACTATTATCGTGGATGCGTTAAATATCGAAAGAGAATTTATTACAGAATCGTTGCCTGTTTCATTAATTGGAATGAATGCCGGATTAATGACCCAATACTTAGAATTTGTAGCGGATAGATTATTAGTAGAATTAGGATGCGAAAGAGAATACAATACTTCAAATCCATTTGATTTTATGGATATGATTTCGTTACAAGGAAAAACAAATTTCTTTGAGAAAAAAGTGGCCGAATACCAAAAAGCAGGTGTAATGAATACGGATACTGAGGCACAAAAAATTACTTTTGATGCTGATTTTTAAAAGAAAAACTTACAATACAGATTTCCCCAAATCCTGCTATTCACTTTTTCCATAATGTGTATGCTCACTTTTTTTAAAGAAGTGATAAGCCTTAATTATTGGCAAAAATAAGTATTACAAATAAACCGAAACAGTAAAGGGATTTTCTGTTTCAAAAAAAACAAAAACTATGTACGTAATTAAAAGAGATGGCCATAAAGAGCCAGTAAGTTTTGACAAAATCACAGACAGAATTAAAAAACTGTGTTATGGTTTAAACGATTTAGTAGATGCTGTAAAAGTAGCTATGCGAGTTATTGAAGGGTTGTACGACGGGGTAACTACTTCAGAATTAGATAACTTAGCAGCTGAAACGGCCGCTTCAATGACTATTGCTCACCCTGATTACGCACAATTGGCCGCTCGTATCGCCATTTCTAATTTACATAAAAACACCAACAAGTCCTTCTCAGAAACGATGAATGAAATGTACCATTATGTAAATCCAAGAACCAATCAAGCAGCACCTCTTTTATCAGAAGAAGTACATAAAGTAATTCAAGAAAATGCAGAATATTTAAATTCTCATATCATATATAACAGAGATTTTAATTACGATTATTTCGGATTTAAAACTTTGGAGCGTTCGTATTTATTAAAAATTAATGGAAAAATTGTTGAGCGTCCGCAACACATGTTAATGCGTGTTTCTGTAGGAATTCACTTAAATGATTTACCAGCAGTGTTGGAAACGTACGACTTAATGTCGAAAAAATTCTTCACGCATGCTACACCAACATTATTTAATGCGGGTACACCAAAACCTCAAATGTCATCTTGTTTTCTTTTAGCGATGCAAGACGATAGTATTGATGGAATTTACGACACGTTAAAACAAACTGCAAAAATTTCACAATCAGCGGGTGGAATTGGATTATCTATACACAATGTTCGTGCTACAGGTTCTTATATTCGTGGCACTAACGGTACTTCTAACGGTATTGTTCCGATGTTACGTGTGTTTAATGATACTGCGCGTTACGTAGATCAAGGTGGTGGAAAACGCAAAGGAAGTTTTGCCATTTATATTGAAACTTGGCATGCTGATATTTTCGATTTCTTAGATTTGAAAAAGAATACAGGTAAAGAAGAAATGCGTGCACGTGATTTATTCTTCGCTATGTGGACATCAGATTTGTTCATGAAACGTGTTCAAGAAGATGGTCTATGGACATTAATGTGTCCAAATGAATGTCCAGGTTTATATGATGTGCATGGTGAAGAATTTGAAGCACTTTACACGTCGTATGAAGCGGCAGGAAAAGGTAGAAAAACAATCAAAGCACACGAATTATGGGAAAAAATTCTAGAATCGCAAATTGAAACTGGAACACCATATATGTTGTATAAAGATGCTGCCAACAGAAAATCAAATCAGAAAAATTTAGGTACCATTCGTTCTTCGAATTTATGTACCGAAATTATGGAATATACTTCAAAGGATGAAATTGCAGTTTGTAATTTAGCCTCACTTTCACTACCTATGTTTGTTGAAAATGGAGCCTTTAATCACGATTTATTTTACACCGTTACCAAACGTGTAACAAAAAACTTAAATAAAGTAATTGATAGAAATTATTATCCAGTAATTGAAGGTGAAAATTCTAACAAGCGTCACCGACCAATTGGATTAGGCGTACAAGGTTTGGCAGATGCTTTTATCATGTTACGATTACCATTTACGAGTGATGAAGCCAAAAAATTGAATCAAGAAATCTTTGAAACCATGTACTTTGCAGCAGTAACCGCTTCAATGGAAATGGCAAAAGAAGAAGGTCCGTATTCTAGTTATGCTGGTTCTCCAATTTCTCAAGGAGAGTTTCAATATAACCTATGGGGAATTCAAGATTCAGATTTATCAGGTCGTTGGGATTGGGCAAGTTTAAGAAAAGAAGTAATGGAATTTGGAGTACGAAATTCATTGTTAGTAGCACCAATGCCAACAGCTTCGACTTCTCAAATTTTAGGAAACAATGAAGCATTTGAACCGTATACTTCAAACATTTATACCCGTAGAGTGTTGTCTGGAGAGTTTATTGTAGTAAACAAACATTTACTAGAAGACTTGGTAAAATTAGGATTATGGACAGAAGATTTAAAACAAGAATTAATGCGTGAAAATGGATCAGTTCAAAATTTAAATATTCCACAAGACTTAAAAGAATTATACAAAACGGTTTGGGAAATGTCTATGAAAGACATTATTGATATGTCGCGTCATCGTGGATATTTCGTAGATCAATCGCAGTCGTTAAACTTATTTATGCAAAATGCGAATTATGCAAAATTAACGTCAATGCACTTTTATGCTTGGCAATCGGGTTTAAAAACAGGAATGTATTATTTAAGAACAAAAGCAGCAGTTGATGCGATTAAATTTACTTTAAACAACGATAAAAAAGCAGAACCGATACAAAACATTCAACCTAAAGAACAATTGGAAGTAGTACAAGCGGTAGAGCCAGTTTCTACAAATGCAATGTCTGCTGAAGAATATAGAGCAATGATTGAACTAGCTAAAAATGCTGGTCCAGACGATTGCGAAATGTGTGGTTCATAAGTAGAATAACATAAATTATTTTATATAAAACAGTCATTATTTTTAATGGCTGTTTTTTTATACCTTTGAAAAAAATTAAAATTATGGCAAAAGAAAAAGGAGTATATACAGGATTAATTGAACAAGATGCCGACGGAAATTTTTTCTGCGGTACGTATATGTTAGACTATAAATTAGTGGTTTCAAAATTTAAAATTGGCGATGAGGTAAATTTGAAAACCGTTATTGAAAATCCAAGCGATAAAAGTTATGATAAGTATCCAAAAAAATCAAGTTTGTTTTTCTTATCTAATTTAAAAGAGTAAAATTAAAATCCTTCAAAACGAAGGATTTTTTTATTTCTAAATTCCTATCTTCGTATTTCTAAAACCGATTACAATGATGAAGTGGGAACAACTTTTGTCTTTAAAACGACAAGGCGACACGAGTAAAAGATTACGAAAAGAACAAGACGACACCCGTTTAGGTTTTGAAGTAGATTACGATAGAATAATATTTTCTTCCGAATTCCGTTTACTTCAAGATAAAACACAAGTAATTCCGCTTTCAAAAACAGATTTTGTGCATACGCGTTTGACACATAGTTTGGAAGTCTCTGTTGTGGGTCGTTCAATAGGAAGGTTGGTCGGAAAAAAAGTGTTAGAAAAATATCCGCATTTGCAAGAAATTCACGGTTATCAATTAAATGATTTTGGTGCGATTGTTGCGGCAGCTTGTTTGTCTCACGACATTGGAAATCCTCCTTTTGGCCATTCCGGAGAGAAAGCAATAGGCGAATATTTTTCCGCAGGTAGCGGGCAGAAATACAAATCGGATGTAACTGAAAAAGAGTGGCAAGATATTGTTGATTTTGAAGGAAATGCAAATGGCTTTTCTATTTTAACATCAACCAGAGAAGGAGTAGAGGGTGCGTTACGATTATCATACGCCACTTTAGGAACGTTTATGAAATATCCGAAAGAAAGTTTGCCCAAAAAGCCAACTTCAAACATTTGCGATAAAAAATACGGTTTTTTTCAACAAGACAAACAGTTTTTTCAAGAGGTAGCCTCAGAATTAGGTATGATTTCGAACAAATCGAATCCTGATGTAGGATATTTTCGACATCCATTAGCCTTTTTAGTTGAAGCTGCTGATGATATTTGCTACACAATAATTGATTTTGAAGACGGAATAAAATTAGGCTTAATTAATGAAGATTTTGCTTTAGAATATTTAATAAAATTAGTTCAAAAATCAATTGATTCAAAAAAATATAATGAATTAAAAACCAAAGAAGACCGAATTAGTTATCTACGTGCTTTAGCAATTGGTAGCTTAATAAACGATGCGGTTTCTGTATTTATGGAAAATGAAACAGAAATATTAAAAGGAGAATTTTCAGTTTCTTTAATGGATAAAAGTCAGTACAAAGCCCAAATTTCAGATATCATTAACATTAGCGTAAAAAATATTTATCAATCTAAAGAGGTAATTGAAAAAGAAATCATTGGTTATAAAGTCATTCACACACTTTTAGATGTTTTTATTCAAGCCTACATTCAAACATCAACTAATTCTGAAACAAATTTCGATAAATTGATTATGAATATCCTTCCAGAAAAATACAAAGAAAATAAAATTTCCATGTATGATAGATTATTAAATATTTGTCAATTTGTTTCGTTATTAACTGACGGAAAAGCAATCGAAATTTACAAAATTATCAATGCAACTAAAATATAATTGAACAAAACACAAAAAAAAATATTTTTTTTGTGTTTTACTTATTTTTGCATTAATTTTGAGTTTTTAACCTAAACCCATATACATGAAAAAATCAATACTTTTTTATATAGGTATTATTTCTTTTACATTGCTGAACTGTTCAGATTCAAAAACAGGAGCTAATAAATTGGTAATTGAAAAATCTAAACAACAAAAATTAGTTCATGAAGCTAAAAAAATCAATTCAAGCAACTTACTAGTTTCTAATAATGTTGTTAATAATGTAATAAGTTCAAAAGTAATCGTAGATAAAAAAGCATCTGAATATCAAGCGTTAAGAGCTTTGCATATGTGTTATTTATCTGAAAGCCCTTTTAAAGAAACATTAAAAAAATCAAAAAAGGAAAGATTAGCGATGGGTCTTCCGCCTAATAAATATTATGAAAGTGATTGGGAAGCAACTATGGATCCAAAAATTGGTAGACCAACACCTGAGAAATTAGAAATATTAAGACAAAAGTTAGAAAAGCAGCGTAATGAAGATTTATCGTTAGGAAGAACGCCTGGTGATGGAGCCGATAATAGCTGGGTAGAGCGAGGTCCAACAAATGTAGGTGGTAGAACCAGAGCAGTTATTTTTGATCCTAACGACAGTACAAATGAAACTGTATTTGCAGGTGGAGTAAGTGGAGGTATATGGAAAAATACTAATATTTCTAATGCAAATTCTACATGGACAAGAGTAAATATTCCTGATAATCTTAATATTACCTGTATCACTGTAGATCCAAATAATTCAAACATATTTTATGTTGGTACTGGAGAATCTTATGTAGGTGGAGATGTTAATGGTGATGGCGCATGGAAATCTACCGACAGAGGAAATAACTGGACTAAAGTTTTTGGAGGTGTAACCGGACCTACTGTTTTTCAATCGTCTTCAACAGTAACAGTTAATACACCTTTTTCTGCGTCATATCCTGCGTATGAAACTACTGCTTTTGGAGTGCCAGTAAGTACTGCTATAACTTCTAATATTGTTTTAGTTGATGATGGAACAGCTATGCCAAATGAAGGATGTAATTCCTTTACCAACGGAGCTTCAATAAGTGGAAAAATTGCTTTAATACGCAGAGGTACTTGTACTTTTATTCAAAAATGTACAAATGCTACAAATGCTGGAGCAGTAGCGGTTATTATGATAAATAATGTTTCTGGAAATCCTGCACCAATGGGTGGTACAGATACAAATGGAGATGTAATTATCCCTTCAGTCGCAATATCAAAAACAGATGGAGATGCTTTAGTTGCTGCTTTACAATCTGGCGCTGTTAATGTTACTTTAAACCCAGCAAATACATCAATTATTACAGGGAATTTCGTTCCAGGAGTACAACATATTAATGATATAGTTGTAAGAAATAATGCCGGAGTTTCTGAAATTTATGTTGCCGCTGCATCTACTGTTGCTGCAGGTGCTTCATTAGGAGGATTTGATTATGGTTTATATAAATCTGTTAATGGAGGTACTTCTTGGACTGAAGTTTCTTTACCATTAACAACATCTGGCCATAAAACGGCACCAAATGATATAGAAATTGCATCAGGAGGAAAAATCTGGCTATCTTCTACCAATAATTCATTATATGGTGATGGAGGTGGAAGAGTTTTTTCTTCTACAGACGGAATCACTTTTCAACTGAAATATACAGTTGCATCTGGTGATAGAACACAAATTGCTGTATCTAAAACAAATCCAAATAAAGTGTACGTTTTATCTGAAATTCCAGATTCAGTAACAATTATTAAAACTACTGATGCTTTTGCAACTACTACTGTGATTTCTCAACCGACAGATGCTGATTCAGGCATTCCAGCTACAGATTTCACTAGAGGTCAAGCTTTCTATGATTTATTAATAGGAACTGATCCTACTAATGATGAAACACTATATATTGGTGGAATTAATTTATTTAAATCAGCTAATGGCGGAACGGCATGGACTCAACTTAGTAATTGGTACACTGGTATAGGACTTCAAGAAGTACATTCAGATCAACATGGAATTGCCTTTGGTAATGGAACTGGAGGAAATTCTAAAATATTATTTAGTAATGATGGAGGTGTCTATTATTCTTCGAATGGTGGTACAACTACAACATCTAGAAATAAAGGTTTTAATGTAACACAATTTTATAGTTTAGGTGTAGCGCCAACAAACGCAGTGAGTGGACTAACTGGAGATTATTTTGTCGCTGGTGCACAAGACAATGGATCACAATATTTTGCTAATGCTGCTTCTTCTAATGCTGCTAGTAATGAGGTTCAAGGTGGAGATGGAGCATTTTCCTTATTTGACCAAGGTGCTGACAAATATTATATTACTAATTACGTATATAATGGTAATGTTAATCTAAGATTTACTAATGGTACAGTTAGAAATTTGAATAATGAATCATTGTCTTCTCCTAATGGAGCATTTATTTGCCCAATGGTTTTAGATTCTAATAAAGATATGTTATATTCAGATTATACAACAGGTACAACTTATAGAATTTTAAGATATTCAAATATAAAATCAGGAACTGTAACTCGTACGCAGTTAACTAATGCTTTGTTAACAAGTCAACCATCTGCATTTGCAGTATCAAAATACACCACTGCTACTACTACTTTATTAGTTGGAACTAGAGCAGGTAAATTGTATAGATTGACAAATGCTAATGCTACGGCAACTTGGACGGATATTTCTACTAATGCCTTTGTAGGAACAATATCAGATATTGAATATGGAGCAAGTGAAAATGAAATTTTTGTAACGATGAGTAACTATAATGTTACTAGTATTTGGTATACTTCTAATGGTACAGCAGCTACGCCAACTTGGGTAAACAAAGAAGGGAATTTCCCAGATATTCCTGTAAGATGTATTCTTCAAAATCCATTATTACCAACTACAGAAGTGATTGTAGGTTCGGATTTAGGGGTTTGGTATACAAATAATTTTAATGCAACTACACCAACGTGGTACCAATCTTTTAACGGAATGCGTAATGTGAAAGTTACAGATTTAGATTTGAGAAATGATAACGTTGTTTTTGCTGCAACATATGGTAGAGGAGTTTTCTCTGGTACATTTACCAATGCGGTTCTTAATAACGATACGTTTACCAATAATAAAAATGTATCCATATATCCAAATCCAGTAAAAGATAATTTGAATATAAACATAAAAGATTTTTCTGGAGAGGTTTCGGTAAAAATTATTGATATTAACGGAAGAGAAGTGTTAAATCAAACTATATCTAACTTTAATGGTTCAAATGCTATAGAACTTTCTAGATTTGCATCAGGGATTTATATATTAAAATTAACCGGTGAAGATTTAAATTATTCTGAAAAAATTATTTTAGAATAATAAAATTTATAGCCTACATAAAAAAAAGCCTGTCTATGTAGACAGGCTTTTTTATGTAATTATGATTTATACTTTAACGGTAAATACACTACTTTTTTAGTTTCAAAAAAATCTTCTTCAAAAAAATCAGGTAAGTTATACAGTTGAACAGTTTTATATGCGGCCAATTCTTCTGTTAAATCGCCGCCTTTTAAATATAAAATCCCGTTTTTTAATTCGTGATTCGAATTTTTCTTTGTTTTGTCCTTTGTCCATTTTACGAAATCAGGCATGTTAGTTACGGCTCGGCTAACAATAAAATCAAACTCTTCTTTTACTAATTCAGCTCTTTTTTGTTCCGCTTTTACATTTTTTAATCCCAAACCTTTAGCTACTTCCTGAACTACTTTTATTTTTTTTGCAATAATATCAATTAAATAGAATTGCACTTCAGGAAATAAAATTGCTAAAGGAATTCCAGGAAAACCTCCTCCTGTTCCTACATCTAGAATTTTAGCACCTTGTTGAAATTGAATTACTTTTGCTATGCCTAAAGAATGTAAAACGTGTCTAGAATATAGTTCGTCTATGTCTTTTCTTGAAATTACATTAATTTTCGAATTCCAATCAATATACAAATCGTATAATTTTGTGAATTGTTCAATCTGTAAAGGTGTTAAATCGGGGAAATATTTTAATATCAGTTCCAAATTATTGTTTCTTTTTTGCAAAAATACAATTTTTATGTGATATGATAATTATCATAATAACTTTTCGGGAAATATTAGTACATTTGTGAATTAAATAAAAAATAAATGGAATTAAAAGCACCAACTTTTTCTAGATTAGATCAAAATCAGTTTTTTAAAACTTTGAATAAAAGAGTTAACGATTATTTTAAAGAAAATAATTTAAAGAAAACAGGTAATTGGAAACTACATCTTAAAACAATAATTATGTTTACATTATTGTTTGCTCCTTTTTTGGTAATATTTTTTGTTCCAGTTTCAATTTGGATTTATCTTTTAGCATCAGTTATTATTGGTATTGGTATGGCTGGAGTTGGAATGAATGTAATGCATGATGGCAATCACGGTTCATATTCAACAAAAAATTGGTTAAATAAAATAATGGGTGGAAGTATTTATATTTTAGCAGGTAATGTGTATAACTGGCAAGTACAACATAATGTATTACATCATACATACACTAATATTCCTGGACATGATGAAGATTTAGATGCAGGAAGAGTAATACGTTTTACAAAACAAGCTAAATGGTATAGTTTTCATAAATTTCAACATTATTATTCTATATTTTTATACGGTCTTTTAACTATAAATTGGTGCTTAACGACAGATTTTAAACAGATGGGTGCGTATCTTAAAAGAAAATTATCTTATGGGAACACACCAAATCCAAAAACACTTTGGACTGGATTGGTGATTTCTAAAATTGTATATTTTAGTTTTTGGATAGTTTTACCTTTAATTTTTGGCGCTTCTTCTTGGTGGATTATTTTACTTGGATTTTTTATCATGCATTACACAGCTGGTTTAATATTAAGTGTTGTTTTTCAATTAGCACATATTATTGATGATACTATAAATCCATTACCAAATGAAAGTGGAGAAATGGAAAATACATGGGCAATTCATCAATTATTTACAACTGTAAATTTTGCGCCAAAAAATTGGATTGTGAATTATTATACTGGTGGACTAAACCATCAAATTGAGCATCATATTTTTCCAAATATTAGTCATGTTCACTATGACAAAATTTCAGAAATTGTAAAACAAACTGCATTTGAATGTAGTTTGCCATACTTTGAATATAAAACAATGAGAAGTGCTGTAATTGCCCACTTTAAACATTTAAAAGAGCTTGGTCAACAACCTCAATTAGCATAAGAAAATAGAGACGCGATTTATCGCGTTTCTTCATTTATATCATATTTAACAACACAACATGAATCACATTTTATCTGAAAGAATTAACAATCTTGCAGTTTCACAAACACTAGCAATGGCTGCATTGGCAAGAGAATTAAAACAACAAGGAAAAGACATTATTAGTTTAAGCTTAGGCGAACCAGATTTCAATACGCCAGATTTTATCAAAGAAGCGGCTAAACAAGCAATTGACGAAAATTATTCAAGCTATTCACCTGTAGATGGATATTTAGAATTGAAAGAAGCTATCTGTGCAAAATTTAAAAGAGATAATAATCTAAATTATTCACCAAATCAAGTTGTAATTTCAACAGGTGCAAAACAATCTTTATACAATATTGCACAAGTAATGCTAAACGATGGAGATGAAGTAATTCTTCCAGCTCCTTTTTGGGTTTCATACTTTGAAATTATAAAACTTTCTGGAGGAATTCCAGTTGAAGTACCAACTTCAGTGGAAACAAATTTTAAAATCACACCTGAACAATTAGAGGCTGCTATCACACCAAAAACAAAAATGATGTGGTTTAGTTCTCCTTGTAATCCTTCAGGTTCAGTATATAATAAACAAGAACTAACTGCTTTAGTTGCTGTTTTAAAAAAATATCCAAATATATATGTAGTTTCAGATGAAATATACGAACATATAAATTATACCAACGAGTATTGTTCAATTGGTTCAATCGAAGGAATGGAAAACAATACCATTACCGTAAATGGTGTGGCAAAAGCATTTGCTATGACAGGCTGGAGAATTGGTTATATTGGTGCTCCAGAATTTATAGCAAAAGCCTGTACAAAAATACAAGGACAAGTAACAAGTGGTGCCAACTCAATTGCACAACGAGCAACTATTGCGGCATTACAAGCAAATCCTTCTCAAATAAAATATATGGTAGATGCTTTTCATAAGCGCCGCGATTTAGTTTTCGGATTAATGAAAGAAATTCCAGGGTTTAAATTAACCAACCCAGACGGTGCATTTTACGTCTTTCCAGATGTATCAGCTTATTTTGGAAAAACTTTAAGAGGTTCTGAAATTAAAGATGCAACAGATTTTGCTATGTATTTATTAGCAGAAGCCAATGTAGCAACAGTAACTGGCGATGCTTTCGGAAGTCCAAATTGCTTACGTCTTTCCTACGCAACAAGCGAAGAACTTCTAATTGAAGCTATAAAAAGAATCAAAGAAGCTTTAATTTAAAATAGGTTACAAAAACCATTAGGGTATAATTTGTTAAGCATTAACTTGATAAACATACTATCTTAATGGTTTTTATTTTTTTGGGCGTTCCCTTTCAGGTCAGGCATAACGTTACAATCTTTTTATTAATTAACTTCTAGAAATTTAGGCAACTAAAAAAAGGATTTTCACTGCATTTCCTAACGCAAACCCAGTTTAAAAATAACAGTCGTTCTTCAGCATTACAAGTTTGAACAACGAATGTTGAAATTTAAAACAGTACAAAATGAATAAAAAAATACTTCTATTAGGTTCTGGTGAACTTGGAAAAGAATTTGTAATTGCCGCACAACGAATCGGTCAAACCGTAATTGCTGTGGATAGTTATGAAAATGCACCCGCAATGC
>CAZQGY010000013.1:0-53830 GCA_964593435.1 uncultured Flavobacterium sp.
AAACTCATGTTTTCCATTCCACCTGCCACAATAATTTCTGCGTCTCCTGCCATAATTGCTTGAGCACCTTGCATTACTGCTTTCATCCCAGAAGCACAAACTTTATTTATAGTGGTACATATTACATCATTAGTTAATCCAGCAAATAATGCAGCTTGACGCGCTGGTGCTTGTCCATTACCAGCTTGAACCACATTACCCATTATTACTTCATCAACCAAAGAAGGGTTTAAATTTATTTTATTTAAAGCACCTTTAATTGCAGCTGCTCCTAATTTAGTTGCAGGTACACTTGATAATGCGCCCATGAAACTTCCAATTGGAGTTCTTACAGCCGATACGATAACTACTTTTTTGCTCATTTTATTTCTATTTAGTTTTGCGAAAGTAACAAAATTTTCCCAAATTTTAAACTATTTATTGCTTTTTTACAGAGATATAGATGACCTAAATATGTAATTTTTAAATATAGATTTTGATATTTATTTATGTATGATGTTGATATTTAGTAGGTTTGTTTTAAATTTAAAAATTATACACTTTTTTAATTGGAAATAAAAGAATGTTATTCTATATTTGCAACCGCAAAAAAGGATAATTCTTTGCGGAATTAATAGGAGAGGTGCCGGAGTGGTAACGGAGCAGATTGCTAATCTGTCGACGGGTGACTGTCGCCAGGGTTCGAGTCCCTGTCTCTCCGCTTTTTTTCGGGGTGTAGCGTAGCCCGGTTATCGCGCCTGCTTTGGGAGCAGGAGGCCGCAGGTTCGAATCCTGCCACCCCGACAACTTTGAGTTGTCAAATGCATAAAAAATTTAGGTTGCGTAGCTCAGCTGGATAGAGCAACTCACTTCTAATGAGTAGGTCCCAGGTTCGAATCCTGGCGCGATCACAAAAAAACCTCGATAGCTATATCGAGGTTTTTTTATTAAAAACTAACTTGCCTTAATATCGTTTTTCCAAATGGAATTAAAGTAAGTGTTTCCACTTGATTAGTTGTTTTATTTTTGGCATTTAAAATGATTTGACCATTATTAAATATTGCTTGGTTCTCCTCAATAAATTGAAAATGATTGTTCTCAATTGGCTTATAGGTTAAATCATCAAAATCAGTGAAATACGATTTTCCTCTTTGCTCAATAGCTTCAATGGGTTTCGCAAATAACAATGCACCATAACTGAAATATTTCTCTTTATTTGCATCTTCTTTAATTTGAATTTCGGCTTTAAATTCAATTTGAATAGCGTCTTCTTTACCTAGTTTTCTATCAATAACTATAAAATCATTTTCCAAAATATAACTTTCATTAGTTATTACTTTAGTTGTCCAAGATGGTTTTCTAATTTTGATTATTGCTTGTACATAATTAGGATTTGAAATTTTGAATGTGAATTTATTCTCGTAAGGATATTCCGTAATGGTTTCAATTTTAATTAATTGATTTTGAATTTTTGTTTCTACAGAATTAGGCATTAAAAGCACATTTACAAGCGTATTTTCGTTTTCTTTTAGCCAGGATTTTTCAATAAAATAGGGAGTAATTCTTCCAGCATTGGGATTGCAGCAAACAGCTACATCTTGATGTGCAGGTGAATATTTGTATCTAGTTTGATTTCGGTTGGGCTCCACTTCACCATTTTTTGTACCCATCATTTCAAACGAATTGTCGGTCTTTAAATAAGCAATACAAGAATGATTCGGGTTTCTAGAACCTTGAGCTACATTGTAGAAAATTGTTTCAATGACTTCTGCCGTTTTTGAATTTCCTTGCTTTTGTAATAAAACGGTATAACTGTCTAATAATTCATGTAACGAACAATATTCATAACCTGTATGTGTTGCATCTGCAGTTCTTTCGGCAATCCATTCATCGCCAATAGCGCCACCTGTTAGTGTTGTAGCTTGTTCAATTCTTCGAATGTAAATTTCTAATGCTTTTTTTAATTCACTATTTTTTGAGGTGTAAACAGCTACAATTAAAGGACGTAAATGCTCGTAGGTATGCACACCGTGCGATTGTAGCTTGTAATTTGGATTTAAAATATTATTTAATTGAACATCTTTTTCGGATTGATAGGTTTTGCTAAAATCTAAAAATAAAAATAAGGCATAATCTACATATTTTGTATCGCCTGTGATTTGATACATTTTATCTAAAACATCAGTAAACGTTAATCCGTGTGATACGCCACCATTAAATGCTTTGCCTGATTCAAACGGACTTGATTTACCTATTGGATAATTTGTCATTACATTATCAACCGCTTTAACTAAAGCATTCCATACTTTTTTATCTTTTGAATACTCATAATATGCCAATAAACCTCTATACATTGTAGCTTTTGACCATAATTCGCCATTTTCTGAATTGAAATTATAACGCAATTCTTTATCATAAATGCCTATATAACCATCTTCGTCTTGCGATTTCAAAACTTTTTGAACATATTGTTCTACTTTTTTATGTCCTGCTTTATCATTCAAAAGGATTACATTTCGAATATAACCATCCCACCAATTGGATTGTGTTTCGCTGTTCCACCATTTGTATTGATCACTTCCTTCTGCATCACCTTCTTTATTATTCCCTAAATCTTTAACTGTACTGTTTTTATGAAGTCTTCCAGAACTATAAATAGGATCATTGATTAAGTCAGGGACCAATTTATCCAAATTGCCCACAAAACCATCAACATCTTTTTGCATTTGTCTCTTCAGCCAGCCAGTTGGTTTGATGCTTCCAAAAGGTAGTATTTGATATTTTTCAGGCACTTTATTTTGGTTTTGACCATGCAATATCAAAGTGAATAAAGTCATCATTATTAGTGTTTTATGAATATTTCTCATAATCAGTATTGATTTGTCATTTGAAAATTAAGTGTTCCGCCATTAATAATATCCGAATAGTTTACAATTGGTTTACTTAATTCTATTTTGTTTAGTTTTTGAGTGTTTGAATAACTATTATCTTCAGAAAAATTAGATGTACTTATGGTAAATTTTTTATTATTTTTTAAATAGATTTTAGCGTTTTTGACTTGAGGCACTCCCAAAACAAACTCGCCATTTGCTGGATTTACAGGATAAAAACCTAAAGTAGATAAAATATACCAAGCAGACATTTGACCGCAATCGTCATTTCCTATCATTCCATCTGGGGTATTGTTATGAAATTCGTTGATAATTTCATGAATGTATTTTTGCCCCACTTTTGGTGTGTCTGAAAAAGCATATAAATACACTATATGATGACTCGGTTCGTTACCATGAGCATATTGTCCAATCATGGCTTCTTGACCTAAAAATTTATTTGGATTGACACCTTCAATGGTGAAAAAATCATTTAATTTTTTGGTGAAAGCTGATGTTCCTCCCAATAGATTTTTCATACCCTCTACATCATATTGTGCGGGTGTCCAAAAATACTGCCAAGCATTGGCTTCGGTATAATCGCCCGGATTGTTCATAGGTGAAGTCGCCGTTAGTGGATCAAAAGGAGTTCGCCAGTTGCCATTGGTATCTTTTCCTCGGAATAATTGAGTTTTCGTATCAAATAAATTTTGGTAATAATGAGCTCTTTTGTTAAACATATTGTGCTTTTCTTTGTCATTCAATTTCAATGCCATTTCCGCCACACACCAATCGTCATATCCGCTTTCTAACGTTCTTGAAACCGCTTCATTATCTAATTTATCATAGGGATAATAGCCATATTGATTATACAATTCCCAATCGGAATTAATGTGACTTTTGGTGGAAGTTTCAACCATAGCTTTAAATGCTTCGTCTTTATCAAAACCTTTGAATCCATTGGTATAAGACGATAAAATCATCGGTATTGCGTGATTGCCAATCATACAAAAATTATCTTGTCCCCAAGCCGTCCAAATAGGTAAAAATCCAGCTGCTTTATGATGCAAAATAAGGGTGTTTATGATGCCATCAATTTTTTCTGGCGCTACAATTTGTAGTAGTGGAAAGGCGCCTCTATAAACATCCCAAATGGATAAAGTGGAGTAATATTCATTGTTTGGTGCTTTTGCAATTGTATCATCGGCACCTCTGTAGTTTCCGTCAACATCTGCAATATTTGAGGGTTGTAATAATAAATGGTATAGCGAAGTATAAAAGATTTCTTTTTGTTTTTGAGGTGCTTCGATGTCAATTCGGTTAAGATAATCATTCCAAACTTTTTTGGCATTTTGTGTTACTTTTTCGAAGTTCCAATGCGAAATTTCAGTTGCTAAATTCAATTTTGCACCTTCAATACTAACAGTTGATAATGCAATTTTCGTAAGTAAAATTTTATTATCAGCTAAATCAAAATTAATTTTAAATATCGGTGCATTTTGCTTTTTTCCTTTTGGAAGCTCTTGTATTACAGAAAAAGAGGTGTCAAAATGTATCGCAAAAAAATATTTTTTGGTTACCCAACCTTTAGTTTTACAATACCCTGAAATCGTAGTGTTGTTTTCAATATTAATGTCATTTTCTAACACCAAACTATCGTTTAGAAATTGAATACCGTGTTGAAAATCCAACAACAATTGCGCTTGTTTTTCAGGATAAGTATATTTATGAAAAGTTACTCGTTCAGAACAAGTAAGTTCAACCTTGATGGCGTCTTTTTTAGTTAAGGTATAATAACCCACACTCGCTTTTTCCGAATTTTTGAAATAACTATTTTTTAAAGATGCTTTTTTTTCATTGAATGGTAATAATAGAATATTACCCATTTCACCAATTCCAGTTCCGCTAAATCGTGTTTGTGAAAATCCCAACAATAAAGTGTCTTTGTATTGATAGCCACTAGTATGACTCCAACCTTCTATAGAATTATCAGGTCCTGGTTGTACCATTCCAAAAGGCATGGAAGGTCCTGGAAACGTATGACCTGTTCCATCAGTTCCTATAAAAGTATTTACAAACTTGGCATTGTTTTGAGCATTTACACCAAAAATAGTAAGCAAAAACACTACACAATAAACGGTTTTTTTTATTTCCATAAAGTATTCATTTGTTCAAGAGATTTATTCTTGGTTTCAGGCACTTTTTTCCAAACAAAAACAAGTGAAAATAAGCAAATTACAGAAAATAAATAAAACGGAAATGCACCATTAAAATTATCTTTTAACCACTGATTTTCAACTAAACTAGGAAAAACTTGTGTCACTACAAAATTAGCCACCCATTGAATGAAAACACTAATTGCCAAAGCTAAACTTCTTATTTTAGTCGGGAAAATTTCAGATAATAATACCCACACGATTGGACCCCATGAAATACTAAAAGCACCCATAAATAGAAGTAAGAATGGTAATACCCAATTGCCAAGAGCATCAAAATAAATGAAAAGCCCAACGGCAGCTAAGGCAATTGTCATACCAATAGAACCGATGTAAAGTAGTGGTTTTCGACCCATTTTATCTACTAATTTAATGGCAAACAAAGTGAAAATTAAATTCACAACGCCCAAAATACTAGTTTCAAGTAACGAGACATCGGTAGCACTTCCTAAGCTTTTAAAGATTTCTGGAGCATAATACAAAATGGCATTAATTCCGGTTAATTGTTGTAAAATTGAAAGTCCAATACCTACAAAAAGTGCTTTTTTAAACATTGGACTACCTAAATGTTTCCACTGATTTTTATCATCCTGATGTAATGAATTTTCAATTTCCGTTTGAACTTGAACTAAATCTTCATCTGTATTCAATTTTTGTAGAACAGCTATAGCTTTAGAAGTTTCTCCTTTTTGAAATAACCATCTTGGGCTTTCAGGAATTAGAAAAATAAAAATTAGAAATAGTAACGAAGGAATAATTTCAGATCCAAACATCCATCGCCAACCAATGTTTAAATTCCAAGCAGCATCACCTTGTAATGCAATGAAGTAGTTCACAAAATACACCACTACAATACCAATAACAATAGCCAGTTGATAATTTCCTACTAAGGCACCACGTCTTTTTGGTGGTGCAATTTCGGCAATATACATGGGTACAACCATCGAGGCAATTCCAACACCAATTCCACCAACAATACGAAATAGTACAAACATCGTAAACGAAGTAGGCAAAGCCGTTCCTACTGAATTTAGAATAAAAAGTATCGCTGTAATGAGCATTGTTACTTTTCGTCCAAACGTATCACTTAAAAAATCGGAGAAAAAAGCACCAATTAAACATCCAACTAGTGCACTAGAAATTGCCCAACCTGTTTCAACTGGGGATAAATGGAAAAATTCGGTTAAATTTCCAATAGCACCCGATATAACTGCCGTATCATATCCAAATAATAAGCCACCCAATGCGGCGCTTAAAGCTATAAAAAGAATGTAGTTTTTATTTTGCATTTGTTAAAGGTTTTGTTGTAAATAGTTTTTCATTTGAAGGTTTGTTTCCCATTGATTAGCGAGTGGTTTTTTTGTAAAAGGTTCTTGTGGCATGTATGGAAACGGACCAAACTCTGGTGTTATGGTACATATTGCACTTTTTCTTGTCTTTTGAATTTCAATAATTTCTTTCCACCAACCTAAATATTGTTCTAAATAAGTGTTCCATTCTGGAGCAAAAGGATTGTTTACTTGTGGACTTTGTTCAAATCCAATACGTGCGTGAATGTGCTTAATATTTGGGAATATTTTGCAAAGTAAGTCGTGTTGGTCGTGTAAGTTACTTTCTGAAACTACACAAAAATGTGAAAAATCGGCTATTAATTTTAGTTTTGGAAAAATATCTATATAACTGAGAAGTGTTTTTAAATGAAAAGAAAATCGTCCCCGATGAATTTCATGCCAAATAGGAATTCCTGAAACTTTTGATATGTGATCACAAACCTCAATAATTTTACAATTTTCACCAAAACTAAAAAAATCTTTTCCGGTGTGAGAATTTATGTAATTTGGTTTTAAAGAAATTAAAAATTCTAAGCGATCTGTAATTCTTTCAATATATTCAGCTAAAGTTTCTATTTTACTTGGAAGTACTTGTTGGGCAATAAAAATAAAATCGCGATTTATTGTATTTCGGATATTTTGTAATTCTTCTTGAAATTCAGCTATGAAAATAGCATCGTCAGGAAAATTGATTTCCACCCCTTTGTAGCCATTAGTTACCACATTAGTAAGGAATTCTTTTGCCGATAAATGTTCGCAACCCCAAAAGGTACAGATGTATTTGATTTCCATATTATTCAGCATATAATACCGGATTAATTGGCGAATTAATTATTTCACCCACTTTAGCGCCCGGACACCAAGTATTCCAATCATGAATTTGATTTTTATTTTCAGGATTTTTTAATTTCATATCTTTATCCATATAAATTATGGTCATTACTTTTCGCATTTCGTTGGTAACATTTGCACCTGCACGATGAAAAACCCAACCCGAATGAAAGCTTATTTCTCCAATATCAAATGGTTCGATTACATGTTTGAAATCGGTTACACGTAATTTCTTTTGAATCAATGCTTCACTTTCGTCACCAATCTCTAATTCTCGTCCTTCTACTATACTATGGCTTCCTGCGCTAAACTCAAGCGGTCCCATTTCCAGTGGAGTTGCCTGTAGTGGAATCCAAGCAGTAATCGTTTTGTCAGTTTCTAAAGGCCAATAATACTGATCGGCATGCCAAGGCGTAATGCCACCTCCAGCTTCTTTAAACAAAGCTTGGTCGTGATATAATCGAACACCATCAACTTCCATTAAATCTGCCGCTATCTTTGCAATACGTTTGCTACATATTAATTCTTTTACAACAACATTTTCTAACCACAAATTGAATAATTGCAAAAATGCTTTTCCGTAAGTTGTTCTTTCTTCAATTACCGTTTGCTCTTGATTCATCTTATTTACTTGCTTGGTAATCACTTCATTGAAGAATTCAACCGTTTCTTGATTTAAAACTTCCTTCAATTTTATATATCGATTTTTTTGATAAAAATCAATTTGTTCTGAAGTCAATGAATACGGTTCGTTAAGAAATTCTGATATTGATTGCATTGTGTATTGATTTAAAAGTAAATTATTTTATAAAAGTTAATATTCAAAATTATTTAAACTTGTTTGTTTGATTTAACATAAAATTGTTAATTTGTAACACTATATTGAATTTTATTTATTCATTTTTAGGTTATAATGTCAATTTATTGTTATGAAAGCTATTTTAGAAGATATCAAATCAAATAAAGGAACATCAAGTTTTCATGCTTTTCGTTATCAAGTTCCCTATTTTCAATTTAAATGGCATTATCACCCAGAATATGAATTAACCTATATTATAAAAGGAAAAGGGTATCGGATTGTAGGTGATTCATATGAGTATTTTACTGATGGTGATTTAGTATTACTGGGTTGTAATTTACCTCATACATGGTCAGGAAAATCGAATGATGATATAGACTCAGATGCCGTTGTAATTCAGTTTTCAAATGAATTTATTGCTCCGTTTTTAGAATTAAATGAAAGTATATCAATAAAAAATATGCTTGAAAACGCAATACGAGGAATTAGTTTTGAGGCTGATGAGTCAATAGTTTCAAAAATAATTGATTTATCCACTACAAATGGTATGGATCGAATTATTAATTTGATTTCTATTTTAGATGATTTATCAAAAAAACAAACAAAACACATTGCATCAAATACTTTTCATAACGTAGTTTCAAAGAAAAACGAAATGCGAATTAATAAAGTGTGTCTTTATATTCAAAACAATTTTTATAATAAAATTTCTTTAAAAGAAGTGGCAGACCTTGTTTATTTAACCGAAAGTAATTTTTGCAAGTTTTTTAAAAAAGCGACAGGTAAAACGTATTCCGATTATTTGAATGAATTACGAATCAATGAAGCTTGCCGATTATTGGTTCAATCAGATAAATCAATTAACCAAATATCTTTTGATTGTGGTTTTGAAACCTTGAGTTATTTCAATAGGGTTTTTTTAAATAAAAAAGGAGTGACGCCATCAAAATATAGAAAATCAAAAATTATTTAATTTTTTTATTCTACTTCAGGAAAATCTCTATACGCATAATAGTGTAATACTTCTTGTAAAGCCATTTGTAACGCTTTGTTTATGTGAACATATGTATTTCCAAGACGAAAATCTATTTGAGATAAATTCATATAATAATCAGTAAAAATTGGAACATATAATCCGTTATTTATGGCTTCGTTTGCGGCGTTATATTTTTTAGTTTGTTCGTCTTTTATGATAGAACAAGTTGCCAAACGTAGTTGTGCAAATTTATCTCTGGTGGCACCATATCCAAATAATCTGCAAACTAAACCTCGGTATTTGTAGGTAGAACAACTTCCAAAATTAAGATTCGCTTCTGAAGTTGGACTATAATTAAAACAAATAGGGTTGGAGTGTTCTGCTAATTTTTCAAGTGTGTTTTCTGCTTCACCTATTTTAAACAAGTGAAAAGCCCAAGGTAAAAACTCAAGTGGAGAAGCTTCCATCGTAGGATTGGTACAGCATTTTCCACAACCGTTATTGCAAAATAATTGGGTTGAAGCTGTAAAATTGTTTAATTCGATTTCTAATGTATCGAACAACAATTCAATATCCTGCACCATTCTTTCAATTGACATTCTTTTTTTTTTGGCGAATTTACAGTTTAAATAGAAATTTGAAAAAGAATATGTATTAAAAATAATTTGAATCAAATTATTTAAGCAATATTTTTAAATCCATTAGGCAAAGGACGATAGGCGTAATATTGTAACACTTCTTCAATGGCATATTTTAACGCTTGGTTAATTGGCAAAATAATATTTCCTAAATGAAAATCTATTTGGGATAAATTCATGTAATAGTCAGTAAATATTGGAACTGGAAGTCCTTTATTTATTGATTTTATTGAATTGTTGAAGTTTTCTACTTGCTCGCTTTTTATAATTTTGCAAGTAGCCAATCGCAATTGTCCGTATTTGTCTTTCGTAGCAGCATAACCAAACAATCTACAAATTAATCCACGATAGGGATAATCACTACAACTTCCGTTTACTTTATCTAATAAGGTTAAAGGATTGTATATATGGCAAATTGTGGAAGTTTTTATTTCTAATTCGTCAAGGATTTTTTCTGCATCACCATTTAAAAAAATATGAAACGCCCAAGGTAAAAATTCTAATGGAGAAGCTTCAATATCTAATTTCGTACAGCATTTACCGCAACCCATATTACAATGTAACTTAGTTTCTTTTTGAAAGGTGTTTATTTCAACATCTAACTGACTAAACAAATGTTCAACAGCAGCAACCTTAATTTCAATGGACATATTTTTTTTACGAATGTACGCTTAATAATATCCGAAAAGAGTTGATATCTTGTTTTTTTCTAAAATAAAAAATCTCTAACTATAAAATAATTAGAGATTTAGAATATAATTTTAAAAACTAAATTAGTTGACAATAATTTTTTTAGTCAAATTTCCTTTTTCAGCGGTAATTTGTAAAAAATAAAATCCTTGTGGTAAATTATTTAATTTAAAGGTGTTTTGATAAAAAACAGGATTTACAATTTCTTTTACAATTTGACCATTGATGTTTACTAAAGTTAATTTAGTGATTATTTCTTCTGTAGCAATTTCAATTTCATTAGTATTTGTTGGATTTGGATATAGTTGAACTGCTGCATCTGTCAAGAAACTTTGAGAGGATAAAAATACAGTAGGCCATCTGTTCTGTGCAGCAGGTCCGCCCCAAATAACAGTTGCTAAATAAGGATTGTCAATAAATGGATTTCTATTTCCTTGTGCGTAAGAATTAGCCGTATTTCCGTGGTATGTATTTCGATTATCTTCATAAAGGGAAACAGGATCTTCTGCATTCCATTGCAAAAATAATTGAATCATATTTGTATCTGTAGAAACGGTTGCACCCGTTCCAACATGAATTGGTAAGCATTGTGTAGGATATCTTAAATACATATACATCATCATTCTAGCTACATCACCTTTCCATTCATTTCCTGGATACCAGCCACCTGAAACTGCTGAAGAATTACCAGAACCTGTTGCAAATTTTAAATTTCCTCTATTACCATTTCTATCTACATCACAAGATCTTAAATGGTGTGCATCTTCACCAGCATCACTATCAGCTGAAGATGTTGCGCCATCCAATAGAACTGGCGTTCCTAATGCTTTTGCAAAAACATGTTCACGATTCCATTCACAAGAATTCCCACCACCATTACTCATACTATTTCGCTCCCTATGATCATTATCATCAGAAGAAGAAGTTGGGCAAATTGTACTACTAAATCCATATAATAATAAAACATTATTTGAATTTGTTGGATTAGCATCGGTAGCTTGAGTGGCATTCCAGTCTTCAGAATAAGTTAGTAAATTAGTGTGTGTTACTGTAATTTTTGTTGCTAAGGCATTTTTTAAATTCATGCCTGTTAACGTCCAATTCATTCCATTATAATAAGGACTTGCTGGTGCACCAGATTGACCAAAACTAAAATGTGACGCTAATATTATTAGTAGAATTTTTTTCATATTTGTGAAGAATTATTTATTACGAGTTAATAAAGCCATATAAAATCCGTCATAGCCCGATTCGTGAGCTAATACTTTTTTGTCTTGAACGAAAGTAAAGTTTTTTCCAACTTCAGTTGTTAAAAATTTTTTTACTTGTTCTTGATTTTCAGAAGGTAACACACTACAAGTAGCATATACTAATTTTCCTCCTAGTTTTACAATAGGAGCGTAGCTTTCTAATACTTCTGCTTGCACTTTTTTGATGTTATCTATAAATTCGGGTTTTAATTTCCATTTTGCATCTGGATTTCTTTTTAAAACACCAAGTCCACTGCATGGTGCATCAATAAGAACTCTATCGGCTTGACCGTGAAGTTTCTTTATTACCTTAGTAGTATCTATTACGCGGTATTCAATGTTATGAATTCCATTTCGTTTGGCACGAATTTTTAATTGTTTTAATTTGCTTTCATACAAATCCATAGCAATAATTTGCCCTTTGTTTTGCATCAAACAAGCCATATGTAATGTTTTTCCACCTGCTCCTGCGCAAGTATCAACCACTCGCATTCCAGGTTGAATATCTAACATATGAGCCACCATTTGGGAAGAGGCATCTTGTACTTCGAACAAGCCATTTTTAAAGACATCTGTCATAAAAACATTAGCTCTTTCCTCCAACTCTAATGCCTCAGGATAATCAGGAAGTGCTTTTGTATGAATGTCTAATTGAAGTAATTCTTGTTTTAAAGCTTCTTTAGTTGTTTTGATAGTATTGGTACGTAAAATAACTTTTGCAGGTTCATTTTGAGCGGTAATTTCTTTAGACCAAATTGTTTCTCCTAACTCTTTTACACCAATTTCATCCATCCAATCAGGAATAGATTCTTTGAACTTTCTATCTTTTGATAATTCATCAAATTTTCCTTTAATTCTTCTTACTGGTGTACCTTCAAAATATTTCCAATCTGGTAATGTATACCCTTTTAAAGTAGCCCAAACTGCAAACATTCTCCAAATACTATCTCTGTCAAATGGTTCTTTTTTAATATCAGCTATTTCAGCATAAAGTCGTTTCCATCTAACAATATCATAAATGGTTTCTGCAACAAATTTTCTATCGCTGCTTCCCCATCTTTTATCTAACTTTAATGCTCTGGCAACCACTTTATCAGCATATTCGCCTTCGTTAAAAATTGCCATTAAGGCGTCTATTACTGCAAAACTTATGTTTCTGTGAAATCTCATGTATTATATATAAAAATGACTGCAAAGATAACAATTAAAAACAAAAAAGCGTTGATTCACGCTATAAATAGCTCGTTTTAAACTAATAAAATTCTAAAAATATAAATATTTAAAGGTCGTCATTTTTTGAATAATTGTATATTCGCCTAAAATAAGTAGTTTATGAAATATTTATCCCTGTTTGTGTTTTTTGTTTTTTTATCCTGTAAATCAACATTTAAAGTTTTAGAAAGAAAAGATATTTTATTAGATTCTCTTTCTATTCGAGCTATTTATCCAACGATTAATGGCGTTTGGTTTGGAGGTACAAATAGTAAAGCAGGATTTATAAGTTTCCAAAACGAAGCAGAAACTAAAATCGTAAAATTACAGAAAGAAATTACAGATTTTAGAAGTATAGCATATACAAATGGATGTATTTATGTTTTAAACGCTGGAACACCCGCAAATATGTACGCATTAAATACTTTTGGATATAGTGCTGCTTCAAATTTAATTTATTCTGAAACTGGAGAAAAAGTATTTTATGATAGCATGTTTATTGATGCAAAAACTGGATTAGGAATAGTTATTGGAGATCCAACAGTAGATTGTTTATCTGTACTTTTAACAGAAAATTCAGGAAAATCTTGGCAGAAAATATCCTGTGATTTATTACCAAAAACGGTTGAAGGAGAAGCGGCTTTTGCGGCAAGCGATACAAATGTAAAAATTATTGATGGCGTTATTTATATTATTTCTGGAGGAACAAAATCCAGATTATTTATGAGTAAAGATAAAGGTAGTTCTTGGCAGGTTTTTGAAACACCAATTATACAAGGTGAAGCGATGACAGGTGCTTTTTCTATGGATTTTTATAACAAAAGAAAAGGAATTATTGTTGGTGGAAATTACGAAAATCAGAAAGATAATTCTATCAATAAAGCAATAACTAAAGATGGTGGAAAAACTTGGAAAATTGTGTCAAAAGATAAGGCTTTTGGATATGCATCCTGCGTGCAATTTATGCCAAAAAGTCGTGGTAAAGTACTATATACTTGTGGTACTTCAGGTGTTTATTATTCTACTAATTTTGGACAAAAGTGGACAAAACTAGTAGACGATATGGATTTTTATACGTTACGATTTAGTGGAAAAAACAACATTTATTTAGCAGGAAAAAACAAAGTAACCAAAATAAAAATAAGCCATTAGAAATGGCTTATTAATTATCAAACTATCGTCTTGGAGGTGGTGGGTGATTGCCCTTACGTCCTTTTAGTTTTTCTAAAATTTTTCTGTGAAATTCGTGCTCTAAACGCTCAAGTGCTACAACTTTTTCGGCAGTTATAATTGGAATTAATTCTGCTCGCATTTTCTTTTTCAACAGCATTACCTCAGATTCAATGGCTTCGGCTTCTTCTATTTTTTTTAATGCTTCTTCATCGGTACCATTTTTTTTACCACCTCGAAGTTTCATTTGCGCTTCTTTTAAAGCCATTATTTTGTCGTCATACTTGTTGTAAACAGGCCAAAATTTTTCTGCTTCTTCTGAAGTAAGTGCTAATTTTTGAGAAATGAAAGCAATTTTTAATGATTTAATTTTATCCTTTTTTTCTTGTAGCATTTCTTTTCTAGCAGCAAGTATTTCTTCTCTTTTTTCAATTAATTGCGCTCTTCGTTTTTCTATTTCTACTTTTTTTGCCTCTAAATTTTCTTGTGCTTGGTTGCTCAAGCTAAAAATAAACGCTACTAGTATTACTAATTTTTTCATTTTAATTATATATTTAATTAATATTATTTAAATTATTGTAAATCAATTCGTTTTCTAATTCTATTAATTCTTTATCATCTAACATGGAACCTACTTCATAAACACTTAATTCTTCGGAATGCAATTGTAAATAACTCATCTCTACTAACAAATTATTCTTAATTTCTGCCGAATTGTATAACAAAGGAGAAACAATAGTTAGTAATAAAACTGCTGCAATTCCGCTTACTTTATATAACTTGTATTTTAAACTAATAACTTTACCTTCCGTATAATTAATTCTAGTTATCAATTTTACTTCATTTTCAACAAAAAAGTCTTCAGGAACAATAAAACCTAATGTTTTAGAAATTAAATTTGTAGCTGCTTCTCCGTTTATTTTCTCCACTATTTTATCTGATAAATTATCAAAATAATCGATAGGAGGAGGAGTAAAACCATTTGTAATTTTATTATTTTCTAATTCTGTTTTCATTATCTATTTAGACTACTTTTATTGTAAATGGTTTAATTGTTTTTTAAATATTCTTCAATTTTTTTTACTGCGTGATGATAGTTTGCTTTTAAACCTCCGACTGAAGTATCTAAAATTTCACTAATATTTTCATATTTCATATCTTCAAAATACTTCATTTTAAACACCAGCTGTTGTTTTTCAGGTAAAGTAGCAATAGCTTTTTGAAGTTTTATTTGAATTTCATTTCCTTCAAAATAGACATCTGATTCTAAACTTAGTATTGCTTTTTGCTGTAATTCCACATTTGAAATTCCTTGTTTTTTTGCTCGCTGCTCAATAAAAGTAAGCGATTCATTTGTAGCGATTCGAAACATCCAAGAATATAATTTACTATCACCTTTAAATTTTTCGATATTTGAAAATACCTTTATAAATGTATTTTGAAGTACATCATCCGTGTCATCGTGATTTAAAACGATATTTCGGATATGATAATATAAAGGTTTTTGATAGCGTTGCACCAATTGTTTAAACGCTATATTTTGCGTTTTCGGATTTATCAGAGTTTCTAAAAATAATTTTTCTTCTAGCAAAATCAACAATTCGTTTAATATTTGACTAAAGTAACATAAAAAGGTTTAATTACCATTTAATTTTTTAATTTCGCAAGAAAACAAAAAGATGTTACAAACTGTGATTTTTGATATGGATGGTGTAATTGTGGATACAGAACCCGTACACAATTATGCATATTATCAACATTTTAAGCAATTAGAAATAGAAGTTTCTGCAGAAATGTTTGCTACTTTTACGGGCAATTCCACTAAAAATGTGTTTCAAAAAATTAAAGATTATTTTGGTTTAACTGAAGATATTCCCACTTTAGTTGAAAAAAAACGAAGTTTATTTAATGATGCTTTCGATACCAAAGAAGACTTGTTTTTATTAGAAGGCGTAGAGGAATTAATAAAGAAATTACATCAAAATGGCATTCAACTAATTTTAGCTTCTTCCTCATCTAAAGTAACTATAAATCGTGTTTTTAATCGTTTTAAATTACACAACTATTTTTCGCACATTGTTTCTGGAGAGGATTTTCCGCAATCTAAACCCAATCCAGATATTTTTTTAGAAGCTGTAAGATTATCTCAATCAAAAAAAGAAAATTGTATTGTTATTGAAGACAGTACCAATGGAATAAAAGCAGCTCATGCAGCAGGTGTTTTTTGTGTAGGATATAGAAGTGTAAATTCAAAAAAACAAGATTATAGTTTGGCTAATTTAGTTATAGATCGATTTGAAGAATTAGATTTTAACACTATTTTGAAATAAATTACCCAACAGCTTCTTTATATACGCGTAAACATTTTTCTCTTGCTTCTTTATGATCAACAATTGGATTTGGATATTCAAGTGTTTCCAATTCAGGAATCCATTTTTTTATGTATATTAATTCTTTATCAAATTTTTTAATTTGCTCTGTAGGATTAAATATTCTAAAATAGGGTGCCGCATCTACACCAGAGCCCGCTGCCCATTGCCAATTTCCAACATTGCTTGATTGCTCATAATCTAATAATTTTGATGCAAAATAAGTTTCGCCCCAACGCCAATCAATTAATAAATGTTTGCATAAAAAACTAGCTACCACCATTCGTACGCGATTATGCATATGCCCTGTAGTATTTAATTCTCTCATACCAGCATCTACCATCGGATAACCGGTTTGTCCATCACACCACTTTTTAAATTGCTTTTCGTTATTTACCCATTTTATTTCATCGTATTTGGGTTTGAAACTTTTGGTTTGCGTATGAGGAAAATGCCATAAAATTTGCATAAAAAATTCACGCCAAATTAATTCTTTTAAAAAAGTCTCATTTTCAAATTTTAAAGCGTGTTGCACTAATTTTCTGATGCTAATTGTCCCAAATCTCAAATGAATGCCGACCAATGAAGTTCCGTTTTTTAATGCAGGGAAATTTCTTGTAGCTTCGTATTCAGAAATTAATTTTTCAGAAATTGTATACTCGGGAAGTGAAATTTTAGTTGCCTCAAAACCAATATCTGCTAAAGATAAAAAAGGGTAGGAATGTAATGCTATATTATTAAGTAACGTTTCTGAAGAATAATTTACAAGTTTAATTTCTTTTAATTTTGCTTTCCACTTATTTGAAAAAGGGGTATATACTACATATGGTAAACCATCATCTTTAGTGATTTCAGATTTTTCGAAAATTACTTGATCTTTACACGTTTTAAATTTAATTTTATTTTCTTTGAATATTTCATTTAATGCGACGTCTCTTTTTCTGGCATACGGCTCATAATCGTGATTGGTATAAACCGATTTTATTTGGTTATCTTTAATAAGATTTTTTAATACATCAATTGGTTTTCCATAAAAAACAGCTAAAGATTTGTTTATTTTTCGAAGTTCTATATTTATTTTTTCTAGCTGATTATGAATAAAAGTAACACGTGCATCATTTTTTTCAAGATGTTTCAAAATGGTTTCATCAAAAATAAAAATAGGCAAAACGGTTTCATTCTCTTGTAAAGCATGAAACAAAGCGGTATTGTCTTCTAAACGTAAATCTCTTCTAAACCAAAAAAGTGTCATATTATTTAAATTCGCCAAAAAGTTCAATTAATTTTTTCCTTCTGTATTCAAAAATCTCATCTAATTTTGGTTTTACAATAAAAGGATGTACCAATTGCCCTAGGATTCCCATTGGAACTTTATAATCAATAATGTCTTCCATTTCCACGCCACCAGGTATTTCTTTAATAAAATGTTTATGATGCCATAAAGCATATGGTCCAAATCGTTGCTCATCTACAAAATATTCTCCTTCAACTACGTGTGTAATTTCGGTAACCCAAGTAGTTTTAATTCCTAATAAAGGTGTAACAATATATTGGATAATTTGACCCGCAAACATAGGTCTATCTGCACCGCTCAAAATATCAAAACTCATATATTCAGGCGTTATTGTTTTTAGATTTTTTGGACTAGATAAAAATTCCCATGCTTCTTTTTTAGAAATTGGTAAATTTTGCTTGGATGATAATCTGTATATTTTCATTTTTTTTTATTTTAATTATGCAAATATACGTTTGTTTAAGTTTATAAATAAAATATTAAACAAAATTATTCAAAAAAAATGCCTTGAAAAGTTCAAGGCATTTAAATCATTAAATAAAAAATGTGTTACAATTTCATTTCTGTTTTCTTTACAATTTTTGCGATTCTTTTTCCTAAATCACCCATTAATTCTGTTAAAGCGCTTTCACACATAGGCAAGATTTTTTCAGGGCTAATTATTGGTAGACCACCTATCATAACAGATGTTTTCTTAGAACGTTCCGATTCTGAGAAGGCAAAAACTTTCTCTCCAGTTTTATTATATAAAGCCATTCGCGTAGTCGCTCGCATTTTAACGGTTGCTGTACTACCAACACCAAAACCTTTTTCCAATGCAAAATCAATGTTTACAAACATTACGCCATCAACTTTGTCTGCAAAAAGTTTGGCAATTGCAACTTCGTTAGCTTGACCACCTAAACCTTCATAAATATATTTATACTTATCAAACATTAAATAATTTTTCGCTTCATATTTCGATAAATCAAATTTTGGTTGAAATGCTTGATATGCTGCATTATTTAATACTTCGCTTTCAGGTAATAGTTCAAAAGGAAGTTCTTTTGAATAGTTATTGAAAAAGTTATCATGGTATTGATTTAATATTGGACTTAAATTAAAGTTAGGATCGTCTCGTAAATTTAAAACATCTCTTAATAAAACATCAACACCAATACCTAAATCGTTAAATGAAACCATTTTATTTGCATAAAAAGTTACCACTGCAATTTTTTTCTTTTGAGAAAAACTTAATTGCGAAATAACTAATAACGCAAAACATAAAATTTTAATTTTTTTCATAATTTTTTATTTTTATTTTACAAATCTAGTTGATTAATAATTAGTACACAAAAATATCATTTTTTTGTTTTATAATTTAATTAACTTTGTTAAACGAAATTAAACATTAATTTAGCAGAAAAATATTTAAATTATGAAAAAATATATCTTATTTAATTTATTTCTGATTTCAGGAGTATTAAGTGCGCAGATTGCTACACCACAAGCAAGTCCAATATCAAAAGTTGATCAAACTGTTGGTTTGACACAAATTAGTTTGGAATATCATAGACCAAGTGCAAAAGGCAGAGCGGTTTATGGCGAATTAGTTCCTTATGGAAAAAATTGGCGAACTGGTGCAAACGAAAACACGACTATTACTTTTTCGCAAGATGTGACAATAAATGGAAAATCATTAGCAAAAGGTAAATATGCACTATATACTACTCCAAAAGCAGATTCGTGGGATATTATATTTTATAAGGAAACCGACAATTGGGGATTGCCTGAAAACTGGATAGAGGAAAATGTTGCTTTAAAAACATCAGCTAAGCCCGAAAGTTTAAACCGATTAGTAGAAACATTTACTATTTCTTTTAACAATGTTACAATAGACGCAGCAAATTTAGAATTATCGTGGGAAAAAACACTTGTATCTGTTAAAATTGAAGTGCCAACACAAAAAACTGTTTTGAAATCTATTGAAGATACTATGAATGGTCCTTCTGCGAAAGACTATTACGCTAGTGCACAATACTATTATCAATCTAATACAGATTTGAACAAAGCATTACTTTGGGTAAATCAATCTATATCATTATCAGGAGAGAAAGTTCCGTTTTGGTATTACAGATTAAAATCTTTAATTCAATTTAAATTAGGCGATAAAAAAGGGGCAATTGAAACCGCAAAATTATCTTTAGCAGGTGCTACAGCAGAAAAAAACGAAGATTATATTAAACAAAATAAAGATAGTATTGAATTATGGTCTAAATAAATTGGACTTAACTATAAAAAAATGCCATTCAATTTGAATGGCATTTTTTTTATATGGTTTTTAAACTCTCAATTAGCAAATCAATTTCTTCTTTTGTGTTATAATGACTAAATGAAATTCGCAATGAAGGTTTTTTAATATTTTCTGAGGATAAAAATTCAGCTAATACATGTGAAGGTTTTACGCTACCACTCTGGCAAGCACTCCCTCTGGAAACTGCAATGCCTTTCATATCTAAATTAAATAAAATTAATGCTGTTTTTTCTTCTGAAAAAGGCAATAATACGTTTAAAATATTATAAAATGTATTTTCTCCATTAACAATAATTCCTTCAAAATTAGTGTGTAGTTTTGTTACACAATATGATTTTAATTCTGTTATATAATTCGTTTCTTCAATTAATTGTTCGTTTGCTATCTCAAATGCTTTTGCCAAACCTGCTATTTGATGAACAGCTTCTGTACCAGCTCGTAATCCTTTTTCTTGTTCGCCACCATATAACATGGGTTGCATTGGCGTATTTTTTCTAATAAAAGCAAAACCTATTCCTTTTGGTCCGTGAAATTTATGAGCACTTGCTACTAAAAAATCTAAAGGAATTTTCTGTAAATCGATAGTAACTTTTCCAATAGATTGAACCGTATCACAATGAAAAATTGCTTTATATTTTTGACTAATAGCAGCAACTGTGTCTAAATTTAGTTGCGTTCCAATTTCATTATTAACATGCATTAATGTTACTAAAGTTGGCATTTTGTCATCTAATTTTCTTTCAAAATCAAATAAATCTAAATTTCCATTAGGCAAAACAGAAATATATTCCACCTCAATACCAAATTCCTTTTGTAAATTTAAAACTGTATATAATGTGGCGTGATGTTCAATTTTACTAGTAATAATTTTTTTAATACCATTACTTTTAACCATTTCTCTTAAAATCCAATTTGTAGCTTCTGTAGCACTTGAAGTAAAAATAATTTCCTGTGCGCTACAATTTAAATATTTTGCAATTGTTTTTCTTGAGGTTTCAATTATTGATTTTGAACTTCGACCAAAACTATGCGTAGAAGATGGGTTTCCAAAATCATTTTGCAAAACGGCTATCATAGTTTGAATAACTTCTTCTCTTAATGGGGTAGTGGCTGCGTTATCTAAATATATTTTCTTCATTAAATTAATTTTGCTTAATGTAAATTTCCATGGCACCTAATCCGTATTTTCCATAATTGGCTTCTTGAATTGCTATGTTTTCATATCGTCTTAATAAGTATTCTAATTCACTTTTTAAAACGCCATCACCAACACCATGAATTAAAACTAAACGATTGTATCGTTTAGTAACTGCAAAATCCATAGCTCGTTTGGCTTCTTCAAGTTGAATATTTAATTTATCGAAGTTAGTTAAATTTTGGTTTCTTCCCGTAATTATTTTTTCTAAATGCAAATCTACTTCAAAAACCATTGGGTCTTTTTTGCTCAATTTGGTTAAAACCGAACCTGGTTTTTTTGGAATTTCTTTTTCTGCTAATACTTTAGAAAGGTTACCTTCAAAATTAATTTTAGGTGCATCACTTGCAATTTTTATAACTTCCTTTTGATTGTATATTAACTCAAAACCATCTTTGGTTTCAATAACAATTGAATTGTCCGATTGAAATCGTAAAATCACACCTTCTAAATTATCATCTAAAACCTGAACAACATCTCCAATTTTCATTGCACTTTCCATAAAATAGTATATTTTTACAAAAGTAAAATAATAACTTTAAAAACCATTTAATTTTGAAAATAGTTGTCATAGATAATTACGATAGTTTTACCTACAATTTAGTCCACTATTTGGAAGATTTAGGCGCAACGGTTACCGTTTTTAGAAATGATGAATTTGAATTAAAAGAGTTAGACGCTTTTGATAAAATAGTTTTATCACCAGGCCCTGGAATTCCAGATGAAGCTGGGTTATTAAAAGAAGTGATTAAAACGTACGCCAAAACCAAAAGTATTTTAGGAATTTGTTTGGGTTTACAAGCTATTGGTGAAGTATTTGGTGGAATATTAATAAATTTAGAAAAAGTATATCACGGCGTGGCTTCAAAAATTACGATTATTGAAAACGATACTATTTTTACTAATTTGCCAAATGAAATTGAAGTGGGTCGGTATCATTCGTGGGTGATTTCAAATGACAATTTTCCGCAAAATTTGATTATTACTTCTGTTGACGAAAACAAACAAATTATGTCGCTTAAACATAGTGTTTACGATGTTCGAGGCGTACAATTTCACCCAGAAAGTATTCTTACGCCATACGGAAAAAAAATATTAGAAAATTGGTTGAATCATTAAGATTATTTTATTCCACTTTCATTGATTACAGCATAATTTTTAAAAGCTAACTCTTTCCAATTTGTATTTTTAATGCCTTCCAATTCAATTTTATTATTGCGTTTAGTTAATTTAAATATAAAATCAGAATGTTCTACTTCTTCATTATTTTTTAAATCAATCATTCCGCTTTCGTTTAAATAAACAGAATTTTTCTTAAATGCCATTAACGAAAAATTAAATCCGTTCGACGGAGTAAGTTGCACTTTGTTTCTAATAATTTCAATCTTAACTTCAAATGATTTATTATCATTTGATACAAATGAAGTAAGAAGCACAATACCAAATATAAAAAGTAATTTTTTCATAACTGCTTAATTTTAATGTTTATTGAGTAAAGTTAAAAAATTATCTAGTAAACACTAATTTATTTCCTTCTGATAAATTACTATCAAATACATACCCTTCATAGTTGAAACCTTTTAAATCATCAATAGTTTCAGCATTCGTATCAATGATGTATCGCACCATTAAACCTCTGGCTTTTTTCGCGAAAAAAGAAATTATTTTGAGCTTTCCGTCTTTATAATCTTTAAATTCTGGAGTAATTACAGCTACTTTTAGTTTTTTAGCATCAACAGCAGAAAAATATTCGTTACTGGCTAAATTTACAAATAACTCCTCTTTATTTAATTCGGAATTTAAATAATCCGTAACTGATTTTTTCCAAAATTCGTATAGATTTTTCTTCGTACCTATTGCTATTGAAGTGCCCATTTCTAAACGGTAGGCTTGCATTAAATCTAAAGGTTTTAATATGCCATACAATCCTGATAAAATGCGTAATCTATCCTGTAATACAGTAACTTTCTCTGAAGGTAATGAATATGCATCTAAACCTATGTATACTTCACCATCAAAAGTATAAATTGCTGGCCGAGCGTTTTCTGGCTTAAATGGAAGTTGCCAATCTTGATTTCTTTGCCAATTTAAATCTGCTAATTTCTCAGAAATATCCATTAATTCCATGAGCTGCTTTGGCTTTTTCTTTTTTAATGTTTTCTGAATGGTTTCAGCTTGTTTTAAAAAAGACGCTTCCGTAAATAATGAAGTAGGAAGTTCTTTATCTAAATTTAAAGATTTTGCTGGAGAAATAACAATTTTCATTTTACAGATTTTTTTCAAAAATAGGCAATAGGAATATTTTTCGCAACTTCGATTTGAGAAATTACTTAAATATTTGTTTAAAAAACTGAAATTTGATATTGTTCTTGCGATTGTTTATCTTCGCAAAATGATACAAGTAATTCTTTTAGGATCAGGAAACGTGGCTACTCATTTATTTCAAGCATTTTCGAAAGCTGATGATATAGAAGTAGTTCAGGTTTTTTCTAGAACGCTATCAAAAGATTTTCCTGAAACACTTCAAACATCTGATTATTCTAAAATTAAAGAAGCGGATGTTTATATTCTTTGTGTTTCAGATAGTGCTATATCAAGTGTATCGTCTCAATTGCAATTTAAAAATAGGCTAGTGGTCCATACTTCAGGAAGTTCTGATTTAAATGTACTGGATAGTAAAAACAATAAAGGTGTTTTTTATCCGTTACAAACCTTTACAAAAAACAAAGCTATTGATTTTTCTGAAATTCCAATTTGTTTAGAAGCAGAAAATGTTTCAGATTATAATGTATTAGAAAAAGTTGCAAAATCAATATCAAAAAATATACGTGCTATATCCGGTGAGCAACGAAAAGCACTTCATGTAGCTGCCGTTTTTGTTTGTAATTTTACAAATCATTTGTATCAAATTGGAAATAAAATTTGCTTGAAGAACAATATTCCGTTTGAAATTTTACATTCTTTAATAAAAGAAACCGCTGATAAGATACAATCACTTTCACCAAGTGAAGCACAAACGGGACCAGCTGTAAGAAATGATCAAAAAACCATAGAAAAACATATCGATTTTCTTACTAACGAAAATCAAAAAGAAATGTATAAAATTCTGACAAAATCTATTCAAAATGGCGAAAAGTTATAAAGAAATAATGAATGATATTAAAGCGTTTATCTTTGATATCGATGGTGTATTAACTGATGGTACAGTTCATATTTCAGAAGATGGGCAATTGCTTCGTCAAATGAATATTAAAGATGGTTACGCTATGAAAGCTGCTGTAGATAAAGGTTACCCAGTTTGTATAATTTCTGGTGGAAGTAATGAAGGTGTTCGTGTTAGGTTGCAAAATTTAGGTATTAAAGACATTTACTTAGCAGCACCAGATAAAGTTGAAAAGTTTCACGAAATTTGCGATGCTTATCAATTAAAACCTGAAGAAATTCTATATATGGGAGACGATATCCCTGATTATTTAGTGATGCAAAAAGTAGGGTTACCCACGTGTCCACAAGATGCCGTTCAGGAAATAAAAGGGGTAAGTAAATATATTTCTCACGCAAATGGTGGAAAAGGCGCGGTAAGAGATGTTATTGAACAAGTTTTAAAAGTTCAAGGGAAATGGATGGATGATTTTGATGCTAAGTTTTTTTAATACTATCATAAATTTATAATGAAACATTTTTTAAAATTAATTCGAATTGAAAATTTAGTATTGTTTGCTTTTATGCAACTCATTATTAAATATGGATTCTTGAATCACATTCATTTTAAAGATGCTTTAGGCGCTCCACAATCGTTAGTGCTTTGGCAATCTTTATCTAATTTTCAATATGTGTTATTGGTTTTTGCTACGCTTTTTATTTTAGCAGGTGGTTACATAATTAACGCCATTTTTGATGTGGATACCGATAACATAAACAAACCAAACGAAGTGGTTATAGGGAATCAAATTTCTGAAAAAACAGCCTATAATTGGTATTTTATATTTACGTGCTTAGGTGTTGGAATTGGGTTTTATTTGAGTCGTGTTATTAATAAACCGGCTTTTGCTACGATATTTGTCATTTGTGCGGCTTTATTATATATCTATTCGAATGGATTAAAACAAATTCCAATTTTAGGAAATGCAATTGTAGCACTTGTAGCCGCGTTATCTATAGTAAATATAAGTTTTTTCAATATTTTACCTGCAATTTATGCTGGTAATGAATTTTTCATGAAAACGTTAGTCTCCATTCTTACAGATTATGCGATTTTTATTTTCCTATTGCAATTTACTATAGAAATTATCAAAACAATTGTAAATGAAAAAGGCGATGCTGCCTATGGAATTTCAACTGTTGCGACATCTTTTGGGATTAAAAACGCCAAAATTATTGGTACATCTTCGTTAGTACTTTTTATTGGTTATCTTACTTATTATTTGGTTGAAAATTTAGCACATAATTTGTATGCTGTAGGGTATTTTATTCTATTTATTATAGCGCCTTTGTTATTTGTTGCCATCAAATTATTTCAATATAAATTAAATAATGAGTACCTTTTGGTAGTTAAAATTTTGAAAATAGTTCAAATTACAACGATGTTGTCTTTGCTAATCATCTTACTTTCTATGCAATATGCTTAACGAGAAATTCAAAAATTATAACATTATTTTAGCTTCGGGTTCGCCAAGAAGACAGCAATTTTTAAAAGAATTAGATATTGATTTCGAAATTAGATTAAAAGAAATTGAAGAAATTTTTCCAGATCATTTACAAGCAGAAGAAATAACTGATTTTTTAGCTAAATTAAAAGCTAGTGCTTTTGATAACGAACTTAAAGATAATGAAGTTTTAATTACTTCAGACACTATTGTTTGGTTGGAAAATAAGGCATTAGGAAAACCTACCGACGCTTCTCACGCAGTAAAAATGCTATCGGAAATGTCGGGAAAAACCCATAAGGTTATTACTTCTGTTTGCATCAAAACTACAGAAAAAGAACTTGTTTTTCACGATGAAACATTAGTTACTTTTGCCTCGTTAACTTTAGAAGAAATTGAGTATTATTTAAATAATTATCAGCCTTTTGACAAAGCTGGTTCGTATGGCATTCAAGAATGGATTGGTTTGGTAGCCATTGAAAAAATTGAAGGAAGTTATGCTAATGTAGTGGGCTTACCAACACACAAATTGTATAAAGAATTAATGAATTTTTAATTTTTGAAATAAATATAACTTTCAAAACACAGATTTTAAAAAATTATAGAAATTTTAAAAATTTCTTAAATCTGTGTTTTAAAAAAATGATTTTTGGAATTGCTTTTGATAATGTAATTGAAATATCTTACATTTGTAACCACAACTTACAAAATATGAGTCAAAAAATATTGCTCAACTCAAAAGAAGTCAACATCATACTACATCGATTGGCCTGTCAATTAATCGAAAAACATCTCGATTTCTCTAACACTATTCTTATCGGAATTCAACCAAGAGGAACATTTTTAGCCAAAAGATTATCACAAATTTTAAAAGACGACTATCAAATATCTGATTTGAAATTAGGGTTTTTAGACATTACTTTCTTTAGAGACGATTTTAGAAGAAACGAAAAACCTTTTGAAGCCAATCAAACGCAAATTGATTTTTTAGTAGAAGACAAAAATGTTGTTTTTATAGACGATGTATTATATACTGGAAGAAGTATTCGTGCTGCACTAACAGCAATTCAGTCTTTTGGAAGACCCAAATCAATAGAACTTTTAACTTTAATTGATAGACGATTTAGTCGTGATTTACCTATTCAACCCGATTATCGAGGTCGACAAGTAGATGCCATCAACAATGAAAAAGTGTTAGTAAAGTGGGCTGAAAATGATGGTGAAGACGCGGTTTATATTGAGGTAAAGGGATAAAGAATAATTAAAGAAAAACAACACATTTAAAATGAAAGAATTAAGCGTCAATCATTTATTAGGAATAAAGTACATCAATACCAATGATATTAATTTAATTCTTGAAACCGCTGATCAGTTTAAAGAAGTAATCAATCGTCCTATAAAAAAAGTACCTTCTTTGCGAGATATTACCATCGCAAATATCTTTTTTGAAAATAGTACTCGTACCAAATTATCTTTCGAATTGGCTCAAAAACGACTTTCTGCCGATGTAATGAGTTTTTCTTCAGCGCAGTCATCAGTAAAAAAAGGGGAAACCTTAATTGATACTGTAAATAATATCTTAGCCATGAAAGTGGATATGGTAGTGATGCGACATAGTTCGCCTGGTGCCGCGCATTTTTTATCGCAACATGTAAAAACAAGTATAGTAAATGCTGGTGATGGCGCACACGAACACCCAACGCAAGCTTTATTAGATAGTTATACCATAAGAGAAAAATTAGGCGAAGTAGCAGGTAAAAAAATAGTTATTGTTGGTGATATTTTACACAGTAGAGTAGCACTTTCAAATATTTTCGCCCTTCAAATGCAAGGTGCTGAAGTAAAGGTTTGCGGACCTAAAACGTTGATTCCTCAATACATCAATTCTTTAGGAGTAACTTACGAACCCAATTTAATAAAAGCATTGGAATGGTGCGATGTAGCGAATATGTTACGTGTGCAGAATGAAAGACTTGACGTGAGTTATTTTCCAAATACACGAGAATATACGCAGCAATTTGGACTAACCAATGAAATATTAAATAACCTGAACAAGGAAATTATAGTTATGCATCCAGGACCTATAAATCGTGGGGTAGAAATTACTTCGGATGTAGCAGATGGAAATCATTCGGTTATTTTAGATCAAGTAGAAAATGGTGTGGCGGTAAGAATGGCAGTTATTTATTTATTAGCGAGTAAGATTAAAAATTAATTTATAGTAGAAATAGGTAAATAGAAGTAGTAAGAATCCAATTCACAAAAAACTTTTAATCATTTAAACTTATAAACTTTTCATATATGAAAGTAGAACAGAAAGGTCATACTACCATAATTAAAGATACTGAAAGTAGTTTTGAAGTGTTTTTACAAAAATTAACTGCACAATACAACTCGTTTACTTCAGTTAATTTAATAATTGATATCACACACGATAAATCATTTGAAATAAGCAATTTAAAGCAATTTTCTGATTTAGCAAAAGCACATAAAAAAAATAAAAAATCTTTTGTAGTGGTTGCTACAGCAATTGATTTTAATAATGTTCCAACTTCAATTACTACAGTTCCTTCGTTACTTGAAGCGCACGATATTATTGAAATGGAAGAAATTGAACGCGACTTAGGATTTTAATTATGAAACTTTCCAATCAAAACATAATATACATTTTAACAGGCTTATTGTTTGTATTCACATTCTTAAGTACGAAATTTATTATTTCCGAATTGAAATCCATTCCAACAAATTCCTTTTTTGGTGGTTTATCAATAGGTTTATCTGTAATTTTAATCATTTCAATCATCAGACTAAGTAAAATAGAAAACAATAAATAATGACAAATAGAGCTAAATTTAACTTATTTTTCTTAGTATTAGCCATTGTTTTATTGGTGTTAAATATAATTATTTCTTTCCAAGAAAATAAAGTTGAATGGTTTAGATTAATTTCAAATGTACTTTTGATTTTTCTTTTTTCTATGAATATTTACAACGAAAATAAGAAACAAAACCAACACTAATTTCATCTTGAAAATTAAAATATTAGGCTGTTATGCCGCAACTCCAAGAACTATAACCAATCCTACATCGCAAGTTTTAGAGATTAAAAGTCATATGTTCTTAATAGATTGTGGGGAAGGTACACAAGTACAATTGCGTAAACACAAAATTAAGTTTTCGCAAATTGAACATATTTTTATATCCCATTTGCACGGCGACCATTTTTTTGGTTTAATTGGCTTAATTTCTACTTTTATGTTACTAGGTAGAGAAAAAGAGTTGAATATTTATGGTCCAAAAGGCATTAAAGAAGCCATTTTACTGTTGTTGAAATTAGGTAACGCATACACTTCCTATAATTTATTTTTTCACGAATTAACGTCTAAAGAAAGTGAAGTAATTTATGAAGATGAAAAAGTAAAAGTCACTACCATACCTTTAAAACACAGAGTTTACACCAATGGTTATCTATTCGAAGAAAAAAATATTGAGCGTAAACTAAATATTGATGCCATCTTAAATTATAATATTGAAAAATTATATTACAATAAAATAAAATTAGGCGGCGATATTACTTTAGAGGACGGAAGAATAATCTCCAATTCAGAATTATCATTTGATCCTGAAGAACCTAAAAGTTACGCCTTTTGTTCCGATACAGTCTATAATGAAGATGTAATTCCGATAATTAAAAATACAACTGTATTGTATCACGAAAGCACCTTTTTAGAGAGCGAAAGTCATTTAGCTGAAAAAACTATGCATACTACTGCGAAACAAGCCGCAAAAATTGCTAAATTAGCAGAAGTAAAACATTTATTATTAGGACATTATTCCACTCGTTACGGAAATATTGAGTTATTCAGAACCGAAGCTAATGAAATTTTTGAAAACGTCTTACTTGCAGATGATGGCTTAGAATTTGAATTTTAAGATATATTACACAGAGATTCACAAAAATTGACAGAAAAACCTAAAACCCTTTACCTTTTACCCATAAAAAATGAAAGATTTATCCGATTATAGAAAATCATACGAAAAGAGCGAATTATTAGAAAACACCATTCCTGATGATGCGATTCAACTGTTTCATAACTGGTTTTATGAAGCGGAAGAACAAGAAAATGGTGAAGTGAACGCAATGACAGTTTCTTCAATTGGATTAGATGGTTTTCCAAAAAGTCGGGTAGTGCTTCTAAAAAAATTTAATGAAGAAGGATTTATATTTTACACCAATTATAATTCAGAAAAAGGAAAAGCCATATTACAACATCCAAATGTATGCCTTTCTTTCTTTTGGCCAGTATTAGAACGCCAAGTAATTATTAAAGGAATAGCTGAGAAAACAACTTCACAAGTTTCTGATACTTATTTCGATTCACGTCCGGAAGGTAGTAAGTTGGGCGCTATTGTTTCAAATCAAAGTGAAGTAATTCCATCAAGAACTTTTTTAGATGAAAAATTAAAAAACTTAGAAACAGAAGTTTCAGGTTCTGAAATAAAACGCCCAGAAAATTGGGGCGGCTTTTTGGTTAAACCTATAGAAGTAGAATTTTGGCAAGGCAGAGCCAATCGTTTACACGATAGAATTCGTTATAAATTAGAAGCTGATTTCAGTTGGAAAATAGACCGTTTATCGCCTTAATAACTTTTATTCCGATTCGTCATTTTCATCATCTTCAGTAACTGCGTCCAATTCGTCTTCGTCACTAACTAATTCGAAAAAGCTAAAAGTTGTACCGCCGTAGGTTCTTGCAAACGAAAAATTATCCAAATGTTCTAATTTTGTATCTTTAGAATGTTCAATAATTAACATGCCTTCTTCGTCTAAAATATTGTTTTCAAAAATCAAAACGGGAATTTTCTCAAAATCTTTTTGATCAATATGATACGGTGGGTCTGCAAAAATAATGTCGTAACTTCCTTTGTGTTTTTGTAAAAATGCAAAAACATCACTTTTAATAGGTGTTATATCAAAGTCAAATTCGGTAGCAATTTTTCTTATGTAATTTACACAACCCATATCGGCATCAACCGCTACCAAAGGTGTGGCACCACGAGAGGCAAATTCATAAGCAATATTCCCTGTACCAGAAAACAGATCTAATATTTTTAATTCGCCAAAATTAAAATGGTTATTTAAAATATTAAATAAGGCCTCTTTGGCCATATCTGTTGTTGGTCGGACCGGTAAGTTTTTAGGTGCTTGTAAACGTCTACCTTTATATTTTCCTGATATTATTCTCATGAGTGAAATAAAATAAAGTGCTTTAATAGGTCTTTCGTATCCACATCTAAAACGGCTTTTAAATTAGAAACATCTAACAAACTACAGTTTCTTATATATTTATATGCAAGTTTAAAAGCATCGCTTTCTTCTGAAATATCACCTAAAAACTGCACAGGAATTATTTCTGGATTAAGCTGTAATTGCTCGTAGGTAAATAATAAAAAATAAATAAAATCTTCTAATGAATTATAAATAAACGTATTAAACAATAACAGATTTGTGTTTTTGGTAACTGTAATTTCAAATCTATCATGTTGAAAATGTACCCAAACTTGCTTTGTGTCCTTGTTTTTAGAAAAATCTAAAGCTTTCTTAACAAATATGGAGTTGCAATTTTTATAATCAAACGTTTCGTAATGATCTAATAAATAGTTATTTATATTGGTGTACGGAATAAAAACATTATTTAAATCGTACGTGTCTAAATAATCGAAAGCAAAATAATCGGTTTCAAATACTTTTGAATTATATTGTAAATAACTGCCTAAATAATTGGGATCAAATAAAGAAGAAGGTACAAAGGTATTTAAATTTGAATTGTGCAATACCACCACATCATCATACTTGGCTTCAAGAATTGGATTTTCAACAAAAACTTTCCATAATTCTTCTTCTAAAACATTTTTTGGGTTAATAGCGTACGATTTATATGTAACTATTTTGTTTGAAATCATATCAATAACACAAAAAGAAAGATTACTATTCGCAACCTCAAAGCATAATTTTTTATATGTTTTTTGTGTAATATCTTGATTCATATTTTTCATTTGATTTACAAATTTACATTTTTTAAGAGAATTAAAAACCTTCAAATGAAATTATATTTAAAATCCTTGCTATATTTGAAGTTCTTAAATAAAAATTAATGTCGCCAACGCAATTTTATAGTATTTTAATGGATAATTTTCCTTTTCAGCCTACTGCTAATCAGGATGTTTTCTTTCAAAAAATTGCTGCCTATATCTTACAATCAAAAGATGACCTATTTGTATTAAAAGGATACGCTGGAACAGGTAAAACAACTGTGATTTCCACATTAGTAAATCAATTAAGCGTTGCTAATAAAAAATCAGTGATGTTGGCACCAACGGGTAGGGCTGCTAAAGTAATGTCAGCCTATTCAGAAAAACCCGCTTTTACCATTCATAAACGTATTTATTTTCCTAAAAAGAATAAAAACGGAGGAGTAGGTTTTGTTATGCAAGCCAATAAATTTAAGGATACAATTTTTATTGTAGATGAATCATCAATGATTTCGGATCAATCTAATGAAACAAGTTTGTATGAAAACGGTTCATTATTAGATGATTTGTTGTTTTATGTTGATGCTGGGCAAAATTGCAAATTGATTTTAGTAGGTGATACGGCTCAGTTACCTCCTGTAAATTCGGATATTAGTCCGGCTTTGGATATTCATTCTTTACAAGTGAATTACGATAAAGAAATTATTCATATTGAATTAGATGAAGTGATGCGACAAGCTGAAAATTCTGGCATTTTAAGCAATGCTACCGAATTACGAGCACTTTTAAAATCGCACTTTATTGATGATTTTAAATTCAATTTAAAATCGTTTAAAGACATTATTAGATTGGATGATGGATTTGATATAGAAGACGCCATTCACCAATCGTATCGAAATTATAGCACGGAAGATACTGCATTCATCGTGCGTTCTAATAAACGCGCCAACCAGTACAACCAGCAAATTAGACAACGCATTTTAGATAAAGAAAGTGATTTATCGGCTGGCGATTTATTAATGGTAGTAAAAAACAACTATTTTTGGCTAAATGAAACCTCACAAGCTGGTTTTATTGCCAATGGCGATATTATTGAAGTCTTAAAAATTAGAAATATTCAGGAATTATATGGTTTTAAATTTGCCAATGTTACCATCCGAATGATTGATTATCCGAATGAAGCTCCATTTGAAACCGTACTGCTTTTAAATACCATTGAAAGTGAAGCGGCATCGCTAACGTATGAAGAATCGAATTTATTGTATCAAGAAGTTTCTAAAGATTATGAAGACGAAACTCATAAATATAAAAAACTTTTAAAAGTAAAAAGCAATCCATATTTTAATGCCTTGCAGGTAAAATTTTCCTATGCGATTACCTGTCATAAGTCGCAAGGAGGGCAGTGGAGTAGTGTATTTGTAGAAAAACCCTACTTACCCAATGGTGTGGATAGAGATTATATTCGTTGGCTGTACACGGCAATAACAAGAGCAAAAGAAAAGTTATATTTAATTGGGTTTAAAGATGAAAATTTTGAGTAGATTATTAAATTATTTGTTTAAAAGAAATAATAGTGAATTTCCTTACATTTACGTTGAAATTGATGGTTCTATTAGAGAATTAGATAACAAAGAAAAAGATTATCTAACTCAAGAATTCCATCCTAATGATGGAAATAGACCTTATATAAAAAGAAATTATTATCAACTAACACCTGATGATAAAATTTATGGATATTTAAAACGGAGTAAAATCCCAAAAGACAAAAAAATAAATATTAAATCAATCAAAATGAAAATAATTGCTGTCATCCCTGCACGTTATGCCTCCACACGATTTCCTGCTAAATTAATGCAAGATTTAGGTGGAAAAACGGTTATTTTAAGAACATATGAAGCAGCTGTAGCGACTAATTTGTTTGACGATGTGTTTGTGGTTACTGATTCGGAATTAATTTATAAAGAAATTATTTCTCATAACGGAAAAGCCATAATGAGCATCAAAGAGCACGAAAGTGGTAGCGACAGAATAGCAGAAGCCGTAGCGAATATTGATGCAGACATTATTATAAATGTACAAGGCGACGAACCTTTTATCGATAAAACGCCTTTAGAACAAATTATAACGGCATTTCAACATGATACAGAAAAGAAAATTGATTTGGCTTCCTTAATGTTTGAAATTATGGATAGGTCAGAAATTGAAAACCCAAATAACGTAAAAGTAATTACTGATCAGGACGGTTTTGCTTTGTATTTCTCGCGTTCGGTAATTCCGTTTCCACGTGAGGAAAATGTGGGTGTGCGATATATGAAGCATATAGGTATTTATGCCTTTAGAAAACAAGCGTTATTAGACTTTGCTAAATTACCGATGTTGTCTTTAGAAGCCTCAGAAAAACTCGAGCAATTGCGTTATTTGGAATACGGAAAACGAATTAAAATGATTGAAACGCCTCACGCAAGTATCGGAATTGATACCCCAGAAGATTTAGAAAAAGCGAGACGTTTAGTATAATAAGATTTAATCCGTGTTAATCCTAAAATCCGTGGCTAATTAAAATTATTTTACAACAATCTCAGATTCTTTTTTAACTATGATTTCTGGCTTGCCTTTATACATTATTACGGTTCCCGTAATGCAAATGGTTTTTGTATCTAACGTTAGTGGATCGTAAGAAAACGCCTCTCGGTCAAGTTTAAAAATAACTACAGAAAACACATTGTCTGGAAATGGTTTTCCAAAATTCAATAGTGCATTTCCACCTTTCGTTTCGTGAATACCTGTTACTTTTTCGCAAATTGTTATTGTTTTTCCTTCAAATGAAGCGATGTTTTCTAAAGTAGGTGTGCTTTCTTGTGCAGCAACCAATAGCGTTCCGAATAAAAATAGAACTAAAAATACTTTTTTCATTTTTATAATTTAATTGCTTTTAGTAGCCAATTTATAATTTGTACTTACTTCGTTCCAGTTGATGACGTTCCAAATAGATGTCAGATAATCGGCACGTTTGTTTTGGTATTTTAAATAATACGCGTGTTCCCAAACATCAATTCCTAAAATAGGTGTGCCTTTGGTTTCTACAACATCCATTAACGGATTGTCTTGATTTGGAGTAGAAGACACCACCAATTTGTTATTTTTATCAACAGAAAGCCAAGCCCAACCTGAACCAAAACGAGAAGTTGCAGCCGCATTTATTTTTTCTTTTAAAGCATCAAAACTTCCAAAAGTTTCGTCAATTGCTTTTTCTAAACCTCCAGATGGTTTTGTGTTTTTTATTGGTGTAAGTAGTGACCAAAATAATTCGTGATTATAATGTCCGCCTGCATTGTTTCTTATGGCTGGACTCAACTTTGAGACATTCGAGAATATCTCTGTGATTGTCATTTTAGCGGCTTCCGTACCTACAACTGCTGCATTTAAGTTTTTTACATACGCCGCGTGGTGTTTGCTATAATGAATTTCCATAGTTTGCGCATCAATAAAAGGTTCTAAATCTGTGTAAGTATAAGGCAATGCTTTTTGAGTAAACTGTGCCGAAACTGAAAGAGTAAGCAAAAGTAAAACGGATAAAATTTGATATTTTTTCATTTTTAAAGTTTTTAAGATGTATGACATAGTGCAGCAAAGTTAATGTGTTTTTTGGAAAGACCGATACGTTTTAACAGGAAGTTATAAATAATGTAATCTGAACTATTAATCGAAGGGATAAGAATGGTAAGAGAGGATGAGTTAAAAAAATATTTATCAATTAGAACCTCCCTGACTAATATTCAATAATAATGAAGCAGCTTTGAAAAGATTTAATTTTGTTTAAAAATTTGTTAAAATTTTTAAACAAAATGTTTTTTTTTTATTTTTTTAATCATAAATTAAATATAAACAACATTACTATGAAAAACATTAAATTTTTACTGCTATTTATTAGCATTTTGGTCAGTGTTTTTGTATCATGTTCATCTGGTGATGAAACAACTATAGAAACACAAAAAAGTAGTGCTCTACGAATTTATCTAAATGAATTTAAAGGAGTAAATAATATTTCAGGAAGAACTATGGCTAATGATTCTAACTTTTGTTATGAGTTTGTTTATCCATTAACGCTTGCTTACAATAACGGAACAGTAGTTAATGTCGCTAATGAAATAGAATTAATTGCAATACTTGAAAGCGAAACAAGTGAATTGTACATTAATGGAATTGCATTCCCATTTAATTTAATTGCTCCAGGAAGTACAACTCCGATTACTATTTCAAATGAATCAGAATTTTGGAGTGTAATAAACGCTTGCGGTATGGATACCTACGACGATTATATTGCTTCAGGATCTTGTTATTCATTTGTTTATCCGTTTTCATTTTTAATGAGTAACAATCAGACGGTTACTTTAAACAACGATCAAGATTTATTAAATTTAGTAGCACAACAAGGAAACAATGATAATTATATTGTCAATTTAGTATATCCTTTTTCTGTAAATAGTAACAATACGATAATTCAAATTAATAATGAGTATGAATTTGCTCAATTAAATAATGATTGTGATGACAATAATTGCAATTGTCCTACAGATGTGAATCCGGTTTGTGTAAATGTTGGTGGAGTAATTATCTCTTTTCCAAATGCTTGTTTAGCAGAATGTGCAGGATATACTTCAGCAGATTTTGTAAATTGTAATTAATAAAATCATATTTTACTTTATAAACTCCAGCAGTAATGTTGGAGTTTTTTTATTATATAAATTAATTTTTACTTATTTGAATTGAAAATATTATCATAAAGAAGCTACATTAAATCGAGTCCAACAACTTTAATAATACAACCTAAAATCTAATACTTTACAAAGGGCATAGTTTTTTTCAAAAAGCGTTTTAACTACTTCGTCTATATTTTCATTGTCTTGAAACAATTTAAAAAATTCTAAATCTAAGTTGTAGCTTTTTAAATTGGTATATTTTGCTCCATATCCAGAAATGGCTTTTGCACCAGTAACATCTAAGAAAAATTGGGCTTCATCGTTAGTTAATTCAAGCGTTTTGGTATTGGCAAAATGAATGATTTTACCTTTCATTTTTCCTTCAAAAAGCTCGGCAATTTCATCTAAACTGTAATAGTAATCGTATATGCAAATGGTATTGTCTTCACCTTGCATTATCAAATAAATGATTTCATAATTCGTGAAATTATGGTCGTCGTAGAGTAGTGCCGACAAACTTTCTTCTACACCTTCAATCGTATCGCAAGCTTTATAAATAGAGGCTATTTCGTAATTTAACGCCAAGCGCTCTAATTGGCGCTGAATATCGGTAACAGTAACCTTTTCGATATCAGAAACGGCTTCCAAACAAAAAATAAACTGATTATCAAACATCTTTTAATTCGTTTATTGATTTACAAACTTTTAATTATAATTACATCATTATATTTTTCAATATTTTTTAGCACTTTTGTGGCATATAAATTCGAATCAAAATGCGATAGATAGGCTTCTGTTTTTGAAAGATTACTTTTATTTAAATGCATCGTATTAAATAAGATATAGCCTTTTTTATTAAGTAATTGTTTACAATTAGTAATGAAGCTTTCTTGAAATAAAAACTCAGGCATTTCGGTATCTTTAAAAATATCAATAATTAGTAAATCGTATTGGTTTTTATCTGTTTTTACAAACTGTTCTGCATCTTGAATAAGACATTTAAAATTGCTAATTTGATCTAAACCGAAATACGAATTGGCAATATGTATAATTTCTGAATCCAATTCTACACCAGTAATTTCTTTGGAAAACGAAAAATCAGTAACCAACGTTTGCACGACACTTCCGCCTGCAACACCCAAAATTAATACAGATTCCATTCTATTAATTTCAGCTGCACCAATATCTAAAAGTCCTTTTTTTAATATCGACTGCAAACTTCCGAAAGAATAATTCGTGTTTTTGGTGTTTAGCAGCATTTTTCCATTGTATAAGGTCACTTCAATTGTCTTACTAATTGTTGAAGTTTCCTTATAAATTGTGATAGGATAGAAGTAGCTGAGTATTTTTTTAAACATCATCATATAAATTACGTAAATATACTTTATTTTTGCTTTTTCTCAAAATGTAAAAGAATGAAACATTCTCTATATAGACTACTGTTTTTTAAAATAATGGGCTGGAAAGTCAAGGGTAATTTTGATACCTCTATTAAAAAATGTGTATTAATTGTAGTACCTCACACCAGTTGGTTTGATTTTTTTATTGGTGTTTTTTTTAGAGGAACCTATCCTGTAGAAATTAATTTTTTAGCTAAGCAAGAATTGTTTCGTTTTCCGTTAGGTGGCTATTTAAAATGGATGGGTGGCATTCCACTTAATAGAAATAAGTCAGAAAATAAGGTAGAAGCCATTGCTAAAATATTTGATACAAAAGACGTCTTGCGTTTGTCGTTGTCTCCAGAAGGCACCAGAAAAAAGGTAACACAATGGAAATCTGGGTATTATTATATTGCTCAAAAAGCAAATGTGCCGATAATTCCTATTGCATTTGATTATGAAAACAAACAAGTTATTATTTTTGACGCATTCACAATAACTAACGATTTTGAAAAAGATTCATTTTACTTAGAATCTTTATTTACCAATATTAAAGGAAAAGTACCTACTTATAGTTATACCCATTAAGGCATGTAATTCTTAAACGTTCCATCGGTATAAAAGACTACAATTCGTTCTATGTTTGAATCCGAATGTATTGGTTTAACTTCGATTTGAATTTTTGGCGTATTTGATTTTTTTTCAGAATGAGTTTCAAATAGGTTAGTTTCTTGAGAAAACAAATTGTTTGCATGTTCTGTTTTTTCTTCGGACGAAACAGTTAATTTTTCATTAGAACCCATTTCTCCTTTTGGAAAACTTCCTTTTCCATTTAGTAACCACAATAATTCTACTTCAGGAAAATTTTCAATTACTTTTAATATAAAATCTAAACTCGGTTTGTTTCTCCCAGAAAGTAGGTGAGAGATACTTGATCGCTGTACATTAATTTTATCTGCAAAAAGAGAGGCTGTTAAACCATAATATTCAAAAATGGTTTCTAATCGTTTTACGAAGTGGTCTGTATTTATCATCCGAATTAAAATAAAAATATTGTTTACAAATGTAACATATTTTTATTAAAATACAGTGATATGCCGTTAATTTAAGCATAAACAATGATTTTTTATACAAATATATAGTTTATGTAATATAATTTAAGCAACTGAAATTAAGTAATTTAATGTAATATTTAAAAATATGTTTACACTTGTAAAATTTGACCTGAATAAAATTGGATAGTTCAGATTCATCTGATGGTTTTTATTGTTTACAAATGTAAAATGAAATATATTTACATTTGTAATATGAAAGATAATTTACAATTAGCTACCAAATATCTGTACGAATCAATACATGGAAGATACGTAACAGCTAACCATTTAGATTCTTTTTTTGAAATCTTACCTTCTGCTTTTAAGATTTCTACCATTGGGTTTTCTGTAAAACAGCAGCCTATAAAAGCGATTCTATTTGGAGAAGGAAAGGTTAAAATTTTGATTTGGTCGCAAATGCACGGTAATGAAAGTACCACAACAAAAGGATTGATTGATTTTTTGCATTATTTAAGTAAAGAGAAAGCTGAATTTGAACGTATTTCAAAATCGTTTTCTTTTTACATACTTCCGATATTAAATCCAGATGGCGCAGCAGCTTATACCAGAGAAAATGCAAACGCTATTGATTTAAACAGAGATGCTTTTACTTGCACGCAACCAGAAAGTAAAGTATTACGGACTGTTTTAGAAAATTTCAGTCCTGATTATTGTTTTAATCTACACGACCAACGCACTATTTTTGGTTTGTTAGAAAGTCAGCAACCTGCAACAATCTCGTTTTTAACTGCATCCTATAATGAAGCGCGTACTTTTAATCCGGTTAGAGAACAAGCAGCTGCTGTGATTGTAAGTATTAATAATGAATTGCAGAAATTTATTCCAAATCAAGTGGGGCGATTTGATGATTCCTTTAATATCAATTGTACGGGAGATTATTTTACAAAAAAGGGATATCCTACCATTTTACTTGAAGCTGGACATTTTGCTACTGACTATACTAGAGACGAGGTTAGAAAATTTGTTTTTATCGCTTTAAAGGCTGCAATTTCATTTATTAACGAAAACGATATAGTTAGCAATGATTTGGGAAATTATTTGAATATTTATCAAAATAATAAATGTTTTTATGATTTTATTTTCAAAAATGTGAGAATTAATGATAATAATGTAGAAAAAAATATTAAATTTGCAGTTCAATACAAGGAAGTTTTAACGGATGGAAAAATAGCATTTATTCCTGAAATTATTCAGATTGAAAATTTAGACTCCTTTTTCGCTCATAAAATCATTGATTTTGAAAATAAATTATATGCATTTGAAAATCGAAACTTTCCTAAAATTGGAGACATTGTAAAAGTTTAGTAAATAAAAGATAAAACAGATTGATTATGAGTAAGTTTAGATTAGATGAAGTAGATCACCAAATTTTAGATATGTTAATTGACAATACTAGAATTCCTTTTACAGATATTGCTAAAAAGTTATTAATATCTGCTGGTACAGTTCACGTTAGAGTGAAAAAGATGGAAGATGCGGGTATTATTCAAGGTTCATCACTAACATTAGATTATGAAAAATTAGGATATTCATTTATAGCTTATGTTGGTATCTTTTTAAATAGTACTTCGCAAACGAAATTTGTTTTAGAGCGTATTAATGAAATTCCTTACGTTACAGTAGCTTCAGTTACAACTGGGAAATTTAATATTTTCTGTAAAATTAGAGCAAAAGATACTGCTAATGCAAAAGACATTATATTTCAAATAGATGACATTGATGGGGTTTACAGAACTGAGACCATGATTTCATTAGAAGAAAGTATTAACGATAAAAAACGATTGATGCACACAATTTTTAAAGAATTGTAATATAAAGGCTTTCGTTTTGAAAGCTTTTTTTTATTTTATATAGTATGCAACACTTAAACCAAAATGAATATTCAGAATATTACGGCTATTATATTTCATTAAATAACTCTGATGATTTAATTTTAAATTTAGAAAATCAATTAGAAGCTACTTGTAATTTTTTTAATTCATTACCCATTGCTAAATTAGAATTCCAATATGAAATAGGGAAGTGGACACCTAAAGATATATTACAACATATTATTGATTCTGAAAGAGTATTTGCATACAGAGCGTTACGGTTTGCACGTTTCGATAGTATTAATCTTCCTGGTTATGAAGAAAATGATTATGCAGATGTTGCAAACGCTACATGCAGAACAATTGAAGAATTGATTGCAGAATACAAATTGGTAAAATTATCTAGTATTGTTTTGTTTAAAAGTTTTTCAGAGAAAATGCTTTTAAATATCGGTCAAGCAAATAATGCTCCTGTATCTGTTAGAGCCATTGGATATATTATTTCAGGACACGAAATACATCATATGAATGTAATTAAGGAAAGATATTTGAAATAAAAAATCCCGTTTAACTACTAAACGGGATTTGTTTATGCTTTTATTTTCTATTCTTCATCGTCATCATCATCTGAATCTGATTTTATTTTATTTCCATCGGCATCTTCTTCATCATCTAATTCAATTTTTTCTTCATCTTCCTCTTCGTCCTCTTCTTCAATACCAATGTCTTTAATAGCATCTATACTGACTTCAGGGGCTATGAAATCTTCATCTTCATCAAAATTTTCAATTCTGTCGGCCAATTTCATGCTTACTTTTACTAAATAAATAGTGTCTTCTGTTTTCACTTCAACTGCCTCAATGGTCTCATTTTTAGCATTTTTGAAACGAATAATATCCGAATCATCATATCCATCAGGAAATTTTTCAACCAATAGGTTTAAAATCTCGTTTGTTAATTTTGCGTACTCTACAATTACTCTTTTCATTTCTTGTTTGCCTTAATCAATTTAATTGTCAAATTTAGTATTCTAATTTTAAAATTTAAATTTTTTTAAAACTTTTTTTTTTCTTATTACCAACCTAAGATGTAAGCAAAGATTAGTGGTGTCACTATAGTTGCATCTGATTCTACGATAAATTTTGGGGTATCAACATCTAATTTACCCCAAGTAATTTTTTCATTTGGAACAGCTCCAGAATACGATCCATAACTTGTAGTTGAATCTGAAATCTGACAGAAATAACTCCAAAATGGTACGTCATGCATTTCCATATCTTGATATAACATTGGCACCACACAAATTGGGAAATCTCCTGCAATTCCACCACCAACTTGGAAAAATCCAATTCCTTTTCCTGAGCAGTTTTTTGGATACCAATCTGCCAACCACATCATGTACTCGATACCACTTTTTGTAGTTGATGCTTTAAATTCACCTTTAATACAATAAGATGCGAAAATATTACCCATAGTACTGTCTTCCCAACCTGGAACAACAATAGGTAAATTCTTTTCTGCAGCGGCAACCATCCAAGAATCTTTCGGATCAATTTCGTAATATTGCTCTAATACTCCTGAATTAATCATTTGGTACATAAATTCGTGTGGAAAATACCTTTCGTTATTTTTGTCTGCTTTATTCCAAATATTATATAAATGTTGTTGCAAACGACGAAATGCTTCTTCTTCAGGAATACACGTATCTGTAACTCTATTGAAATGGTTGTCTAACAACTCTCTTTCTTCTTCAGGAGATAAATCTCTATAATTTGGGACTCTTTTATATGAATTGTGTGCCACTAAATTCATAATATCTTCTTCTAAATTGGCACCTGTACAAGAAATAATATGAATTTTATCTTGACGAATCATTTCTGCTAATGATTTTCCTAACTCAGCGGTACTCATTGCACCCGCTAACGTTACCATCATTTTTCCGTTGTCTAATAAATGGGTTTCATATCCTTTAGCAGCATCTACTAAAGCAGCTGCGTTAAAATGTAAATAATGTTTTTCTACAAACTGACTAATTGGTCCTTTACTCATGGGGTTTATTTATTTTCGTTCTTGTTTTTGTTATATCCTAGAATTTCTAAGACTTGTTCAGCATTTTGTTGTTCAGAAAAAACTTCTGTAGCAAAAATTCCGTTTTTGTCTTTATCAATTAATATGTGTTTGGGTTGTGGTAAAATACAGTGACTTAATCCGCCATAACCACCAATCGTTTCTTGGTAAGCTCCCGTATTGAAAAAGCCAATATACAATGGTTTTTCTTTATTGTATTTAGGTAAATATACGGCATTCATGTGTTGTTCTGAATTGTAATAATCGTCTCCATCGCAAGTTAAACCACCTAAAAGTACCCTTTCATAATTATCATTCCAACGGTTTACGGCTAACATGACAAATCGTTTGTTAATTGCCCAAGTATCGGGTAGGGTAGTGATAAAAGAAGAGTCAATCATGTTCCAGTTTTCTCTATCATTTTGTTTCTTTTGATATAAAACTTGGTATAAGGCACCACCAGCTTCTCCAACTGTAAATGAACCAAATTCTGTAAAAATGTGAGGCACATCTACTTCTGCAGCATCACAAGCGATTTTGATTTGATTTAAAATTTCATCTACCATATATTGATAATCGTATTCAAAGGCCAATGAATTTTTTATTGGGAAACCACCACCAATATTTAAACTATCTAATGACGGACATTCTTTTTTTAAGGCAATGTATACTTTTAAACATTTTACTAATTCGTTCCAATAATAAGCTGTATCTCGAATACCGGCGTTAATGAAAAAGTGAAGCATTTTAAGTTCTACTTTTTTATTTTCTGCAATTTGTTTTCTGTAAAATGGTAAAATATCTTTATAACCAATACCTAAACGAGAAGTATAAAACTCGAATTTTGGTTCTTCCTCAGCTGCAATTCTAATTCCGATTTTAAATTTACCTTCAATTTGCTCCTGAAGTAAATCTAATTCTTCAAAATTATCAATAATCGGAATGGTATTTTTATGTCCGTTGTTTATTAAACGGGCAATATTAGTCACGTATTGATCACGTTTAAAACCATTACAAACGATAAAAGAATTTTTATTGATTTTACCTTGTTCCATAAGGTTCTCAACGATATTAATATCAAAAGCAGAAGACGTTTCAATATGAATATTATTTTTTAGAGCTTCATTTAAAATGAATTCAAAATGAGAACTTTTAGTACAATAGCAATAAAAATATTTGGCTTCATATCCATGCTTTTCCATAGCATTTCTGAACCACATTTTTGCTTTGTTAATGTTTTGCGAAATTTTTGGTAAATACGTAAATTTCAATGGCGTACCATATTGTTCTACTAATTTCATCAAATCAATACCATGAAAATGCAAATTATCTTTATTCAAAGTAAATTCTTCCTGTGGAAAATAGAAAGTTTGATTGATAAGGTCGGAATATTTTGTATTCATTTGAGTACTACTATATTATTTAATTGAAAACACACGCCATTTTGGTCGAACAAAAGTAAAAATAATATTACTAAAAAAAGAAGTAAATGAAAAAAAAATTAATTCTTCAAATAATCCTCAAAGGCCAATAAAATAAGCGATTCATCAACTATTTGATTGATTTTACTTTCACCAATTTTATTTAACAAAGTAAATTGAACGTTTCCAAACTCATTTTTTTTGTCGAAAACCAACAAATTCATAATATTTTGAATGTCGGCTTCATCAAAAACAATTTTTTCAAAAACATCTGTAATAATGTATTTTATCTCCGCGTAACTTTCTTTAGAAATAAAATCTAACTTGTAAGACAAGTAACTTTCTAAAATCATACCAACTGCAATAGCTTCACCATGAAGCAATTGTTTTTTATCTTCAGATTCTAAGAAATAACTTTCTATAGCATGTCCTAATGTATGTCCAAAATTCAATGCTTTTCTGATGCCGTTTTCATTTAAATCTTGAGAAACAATTTTATTTTTTATTTGAATTGATTGTTTTATTAAAACATCTAAATCATCTGTATTTAAGTCATTTAAATTTTTTAATTTATCCCAATATAACTTGTCATAAACTAAACCATGTTTTAGCATTTCAGCTAATCCTGAACGCATTTGATTTGTTGGTAAAGTTTCTAAAAATTTAGAAATCACAATAACCGATTTTGGTTCGTTAATAACCCCAATTTGATTTTTTAAACTACCTAAATCCACACCCGTTTTTCCGCCAACAGAAGCATCAACCATAGCTAAAAGAGTAGTAGGGATATTAACAAAATCAATACCTCTTTTATATGTACTTGCAACAAAACCGCCAATATCAGTAATAACGCCTCCGCCTAAATTAATCATAATACTTTTTCTATCCGCATCTAATTCAATTAAAGTATGCCATAAATCAATACACGTGAATATGTTTTTGTTTTCTTCACCAGCTTCAATTTCAATAATTTCTATCTCAATTTCTGTAGGTAAATTTGACAAGAAAAAAGGCAAACAATACTCATTTGTGTTTTCATCTACTAACACAAAAATTTTAGAATAGGTTTCTGTTTTTAGCAGATTTTCTAAATACACAAAACTTGCATCATTAAAATAAATAGTGTAATTATCAGATTGAATAGGTGTCATTGTACAGTTTATAAATTCTTCACAAAATAAATTAAAAAATATGAGAAATCATTCGTTCAATAAGTATATTTGCATTCCTTAATGTGTATTTAATAATAAATGGATAAAATATTTAACAATACAGAAAAAGCATTTTCGCTTAAATCTAACTCTGAATTAAACAGAGCGCACTTTTTATTTCAAATGATTGGGAAACCAGCATTGGTAAAAATAGGGACTTCCTTAACTAATTTTGCTTTGAAATTTCATTTACCAGTTGAAGGCATCATAAGAAAAACCGTATTTGATCATTTTTGTGGTGGTATTAGCGAACAAGATTGTTTACAAGTGGTGGCAAAAATGCACACTAAAGGCGTTTCTTCTGTTTTAGATTATTCCGTAGAAGGTAAAGAAGAAGAGGCGCAGTTTGACGCCTGTTTAAAAATGACGTTAAAAACCATTGATTTTGCTAAGGAAAACAAAGCCATTCCGTTCGCTGTTTTTAAACCTACAGGATTGGGAAGGATTGATTTGTATGAAAAAGTAGGCGTAAAAGCAATATTAAGCACTACAGAACAAGAAGAATGGAATAGAGTAGTGGCACGATTTGAAAAAATTTGTCAATACGCCTATGATAGCGACGTTCAAATATTAGTTGACAGTGAAGAAACCTGGATGCAAGATGCTGCAGATGAAGTAGTGGAGCGTATGATGGAAAAATTCAACACCAAAAAAGCAATTATTTTCAATACCTTACAATTATACCGATGGGACAGAGTGACTTATTTGAAAGCACTTCATCAAAAAGCAAAAGAAAAAGGGTATCATATTGGCATGAAATTAGTTCGTGGTGCCTACATGGAAAAAGAAAGTAAACGCGCGGAAGAAAAAGGGTATAAAAACCCAATTTGCGAATCGAAACAAGCTACTGACATTAATTTTAATGAAGGATTAAACTATATGTTGGATAATATTACTGAAATGGCTGTTTTTGCGGGTACTCACAATGAAGAAAGTTCGTATTTACTAATGAATTTAATGAAAGATAAAGGTATTTCAAATAATGATTCTCGAATTTGGTTCGGCCAATTATATGGCATGAGTGATAATATAAGTTATAATTTAGCAGCCAATAATTATAATGTTGCTAAATACTTACCCTTTGGACCCGTTAGAGACGTAATGCCATATCTGATAAGACGTGCTCAAGAGAACACATCTGTTGCGGGTCAAACAGGTAGGGAACTTACTTTGATAATTTCAGAACGAAATAGGAGAAAATTGAAATAAAAAGTTAAAAATTTTCTTTTTTATAAAAGAATTCCTAGTTTTGAATAAACTTTAAAATTATATATGATGAATAAAAAATTACTCTATTTATGCACAGCTTTAAGTGCATTTACTTTTGCAAACGCTCAACAATTTTTCTATGACAATTACAATACACTTACTGTAGGTAATGTTGGAACAAATGTTGCGGGTACAGCAACAGGCCAAGGCGGATATTACACATATGGAACTGGCAGTTCAAATACTAATTATCAGATTGTTGCAGACATTCCTGCTCAAGGAAATGTGGTGCAATTAACAGGATCGGCTACAGCTACTGGGACTTGGTTTATGTTTAAAGACATTACTGCTGGATGGGCTGCAAGAACTGCCGGAAATAATGTTATTAATGTAGAATTTGATATTTATACTGGTGGTGCAACTACAAGTAAAAATAGTTCAAGAGTTTATATATATAATAGTGATGGCTCTACAGTTTTAGGGGGGTTATCATTAAATTTAGAAACAAAAGTCATATCGGGTATTGCCTATTATGATCCAAATAATGGTGGAGTAAATCCAGTTGGAACCTATTCATTTAATTTAGGATCTACTGCCACTCCTGCTCTTACTTTAGCAGCAAGTTCTTGGGTAAGAGTCGGTATTTCTTACAATACAACGACTAAAGTAGTAACATGGAAAGGTCCTGGATTTTATGGAAGCGTAACGGGTGCAACACCTGCAACAGGTACAACTGCACCAAGTGAGATTGATTATATTAGCGCTACAGCTACAGGTAATACCGTTTCTGCTGCTTCAAAATTTGATAATTTGATGGCAAGAGCAAATACTATTGAAAATTTATTAGGTAACTCAAGTTTTAATTCTACCATTGCTACCTTCTCAAATATTTATCCTAACCCTGTTGTTGACTTTGCTTCAATTAGCATAATTGATACTACAATAAATGCTATTACTGTTATGGATATTAATGGTAGAGTAGTAAAATCTGGTAATTCTAATGAATTAGCTACTGCTAAAATTGATTTATCTGACTTAACAGCAGGAATTTATTTAATGAAAATTGATACAGATAAAGGGATTTCAACTGAAAAAATTATTAAAAAATAGTTATTTTATATTTAAAAATCCCGATATATTTAAAATATGTCGGGATTTTTTTATGCAATAAATTTGCCAGAAATATCTTCAGTAGGCAGCAAACAATGCTCTTTTTTACCAAACCATTTGTATCGGTTTTTGGCAATATAATCATATAGCAGATTCTTAATATTTAACGGAATAAAATTAAAAAGCAACAGCAATTTCATTGAAGAAGACAAGTCTTTAACAATTCTAAAAACCGCTTCAGACTTAATAAAATAAGCATAACCCGGTTCATAAAGTATTATACTGTCTATGGCTTTTTCAATACCTAAATAAGTAATTATTTTTTGTCCGGTTTCACTTTGTAAGGCCACAAATCTGAAAGTATCATTTGTATCGTATTTTATAATAAAATTTACCTTATCATTACAATAATTACAAACACCATCAAAAAGTATGATTTTTTTATCTTTAGGTAATTGATTAATGAAATCCATTATTCGTAAGCAAGTAATTGTATTTGACTTCTATATCTTTCGATTAATAATATCATCATTCGTTTGTTCAAATTTGAGGAATTTTTTATATAAATTGAGTATTCTTCCACAGTAAATAAGCCAATGATTATTCCTTTTAACAAATTTCTAAATTTTATATCTTTTTGAATTACATTTTCAATGTATTTCTCTTTTTTATCTGGTGAAAGTGTAAAAAATAATCCTTTTTGTTTAATGGCATAATTTATAAAGACTAGCAAAAGTAACTCGTTTTGATATTTTAAAATAGGCCGTAATGTATTGTTCTGAAAAAATTCTTCAGATAACGTATCTAAAAAATTAACACCTAATTTTTCGGATTTAATTGCAGATAAAAGCTCATTTCTAGGTATCATATTAATTATTTTTAAATTTTTTATTAGTCTATATCTAATAAATTTAATTTATCAGCTTTAACATGTTGTACTTCAAATAATTCTAAATCAAAATAAGGAATAGAAGCAATAATATGATCAAAAATATCAGCCATAATATATTCGTAATTTTCCCATTTTTTATCTTTACTAAAACAATAAATTTCTAATGGAATTCCTTTTTCTGTTGGCTGTAAGTGTCTAACCAACAAATGCATATCTTTATTAATTCCTGGATGTGTTTCAATATATTTTTGAATATATTTTCGAAACAAACCTAAGTTTGTCATATTTCGACCATTTACGTTTAATGATTTGTCGATGTTATTCGCCATATTAAACTTATCAATATCCAATTTTTTCTTATCAATATAATTCGATACAAACTGAATACGTTTAAACGATTCCAATTCTTCATTCGTAACAAACCGAACCGTAGCCCCTTTTATTAAAACGTGTCGTTTGATTCGTCTTCCTTCAGAATTTATCATACCGCGCCAATTTCTAAAACTGTCTGAAATTAAACTATAGGTTGGAATAGTGGAGGTGGTATTGTCAAAATTTCTGACTTTAACCGTTGCTAAATTTATTTCTTCCACTTCGCCATCAGCACCAAATTTATCAACAGTTATCCAATCGCCAATGCGAACCATATCGTTCACTGTAACTTGAATACTGGCTACAAAACCTAAAATGGTATCTCTAAAAACTAAAATTATTAACGCCGAAATGGAACCAAAAGCAGTTAATAAAGCACTTTTTTTAGTGTCAAAAAGCAATAAAATAATAGATAATAAGGCGTAAATCCATAATACAATCATAATTACTTGAATGTAGCTATCTATGGGTTTATCATTATATTTAGGTAATGTTTTTAAATAATCTTTTAAGGAATTAAATACACTTCGAACAATGAAAAGTGATAAAATAATAATGAATATTTTCACACTTTTCCCAAATAAATTTTCCCAATACACAAAATCATCTAAAACAATTGGTATTTTAATACTTATAAAATATAATGGGACTAAGTGTGCAATGTATTTAGCTGTTTTATTGGCTACTAAAAAATCATCAAATGTTGATTTTGTGTAGGTAGCCACAATAGCCAAACCAATTATTAATACTTTTTTTGCTAAATAATCAATAGCATAAGCCAAAACCATTAATACTAATAAATTGACAAACAAATTTCCATATAAGGTAAAATCTGCACCAAAATCTAGTTGCTTTAATATTGGCTCTATAAGGTCGAAAACTTTCATAAATGAAAAAAATTATTTTTTATTTTGGAATATGCGAATTTTAAGCGTTTTAATTTAAGTATTTTTTATCCACCCAAAACGTTCCAAACGGAATAAAAGATGCTAGTATAATGATACTAAAATCTTTTAATTTCCAGTTCTTTTCATCTTTCAATAAAAATGCTACTATTATGTACAAAATAAATAATACACCATGAAGCATTCCAAATGGTTTTAGAATCAATTTATACGTATCAAAATAATTTGGCTTTAAAACCAACATATTAAAAATTAAAACTAAAAAAGAAATCCCTTCAAGTAGTGCTATTTTTTTAAACCAGTTTAACATAGTTATATATTTTTTATATTTATTACAAAACTAAATAATGTTTACCAATAAACATGTAATTTAAGATATATTTAAATATTATTTAATGAATTATAATATACATTATGTAAAATAGAATATTTTGAAATTGCTATATAATAATAGAATAATTTGTTTAAATTTGGAATGTATTTACTACTCCTATCATGAAGAATACTTTTGCAGAAAATATTGTAGATTTTTTAAAAATATATGAGCCATTTAAAACAGTAGCTTACGACGACTTATTGGATATTGCTTCACAAAGTGAAATTATTTATTTAGAAAAATCTAAACGATTATTTAAAATTAATGATGAATTGCATCAGAATTTTTATATTGTAAATTCTGGAATAATTCATTTAACAAAAATTATTGATGCTCAAGAAACCTTAATTTCTAAATGTTATGTGGGCTCTATTTTTGGATTACGACCATTTTTTGCTAAAAATAATTATTCTTTAAACTCAATTGCAAATGAAGATGCAGTAGTTTATGCTATCCCTATTATTTTATTTAAACCACTTTTGGCAAAATATGCCAGCGTAATGGATTATTTTTTGGAGAGTTTCTCTGAACAAACCAAATCAAATGGCGAAAATTATCAAAATCTTAAAGCTATTTCTGAAGCCAGTTCTGATACAGAGTTGACTGATTTTTCTTATTTTCAGGAATTAGATTTTGACAAAAATCCACTTGTTATTCCAAACCATACAACTATTTCAACCGTAGCAAAAAAAATGATTGAGACCAATAAATCCTACGCAATTGTTACAAATAATGCACGAATAATTGGTTTAATTACAGATGCCGATTTTAGAAAAAAAATAGCGTTTGGAAATATAAATTTAGATGCCGATTGCACCACACTAATGCAACAAAACGTATCGATTGTGGAAGAAACTATATCTGTAGCGGAAGCACAATTATTACTTTTGAAAAATGAAACCAATTATTTGTGTGTTACCGAAGATGGTACTGAAAACACACGTATAAAAGGTATTATTTCGGAACGAGATATTATAAAATCACAATCAAACAATCCTGGAGTTTTACTTGATGAAATTAGAAATTCTAAAAATTTTGAGGAATTAAAATATGTGCATTCAAAGTATTTATTTGTAATTCAAAATTCATTTACCAAAAACATCCCTATTTTTCATATAAATAATACCGTTGGAGGCGTTTTACATGCCATTATTCAGCAATGTATAAAATTATCTATTGAAAAAATGGGCTCACCTCCTGCTCGTTTTGTTTGGCTATCTTTAGGAAGTCAGGCTCGAAAAGAACAACTGGTTTTAAGTGATCAAGACAATCTAATTGTTTTTGAAAATGTGGCTGCTGAAAAACATCGTGATGTTAAATTTTACTTTGTCCAATTGGCAAAATTAGTCATTTCAAACATGGAAATCCTGGGCTATAAACCTTGCCCTCATGAACATGTAGCAAGTAATATTAAATGGTGTAAATCGTTGTCTGATTTTACAACTATTTATACCAATTGTATAAAATCGCCAGGAGAAAATATGTCGGATTTTAATGGAATTTTCTTTGATTTCGAATACATTTATGGTGAAACAAAAATTAAAGATTCGTTAGAAATAGCAATTCATCAGAACTTATCTAATAACACATTATTTTTTGATTACATTGGTAATCAATTACTTAAACTTCCTCCTTCTTTGACTTTTTTCAAAAAATTTGCTATTGAGGAAAACGGAAAATATAAAGAACTATTTAATTTAAAAGAAAAAGGATTACAATTTTACATTGATGCGGCACGAATTTTTGCATTAAGTCATAACTTAAAAGGCATAAACAATACTTTTTTACGATTTAAGCAAATGGCCATAATTGATACGAAAAACGCTGAAAAATACTTAGATTTTGCTGAAAACTACATAAAACTGCAAGAATTAAGAGCAAATGAAGGTATTATTAATGATAATGATGGTGCTTTTATTGATCCGAAAAAACTATCTAAAATTGATAAAGAGGAAATGAAAAAAGCCTTATTAGAAATTGAAGATGTTATAGATTTGATTAAGGCAAAATATAAATTAACCCAATTTTCATAAAAAATATGTTATCAAAATTATTTCATAAAGAATATCCTGAATTTTGGAAAAAATATACTGAATCTTTTAAAAATCCAGCTACTAAATATGTAGTTATTAGTATGGAAACATCTGGTTTAGATACAGAAAAAGATGTGATAATGTCTATTGCAGCCACATCTATAGTTGAAAATAGAATTTTATTAAAAGATTCATTTGAAATATTTATTCTGCATAACAAACCAGTAGATTCAAGTTTAGATAATGATTTTATTACGGTAAGTAAAGTGGAAAAAGTAGCTGAAAATATTGCAATTGAAACACTTATTAATTATATTGGAAACTCGATTTTAATTGGACATAGAATAGATTTTGATATCGAAATGCTAAACAATGCTTTGAGTCGTTTGAAACTAGGAAAATTAAAAAACGAGGCCTATGACATTGAAGCTATGTTTAATAAAATTGCAGATACAAACGAGAAAAAATATGCGTTGGAGGAGATGAGCACCTCTTTAAATATGGCTATAAGTAATAGAAATTCTGTTGCTGATGATGCCTATTCTATTGCTATATTATTTTTGAAACTTAAAAGTAAATTGGGAATAAAATAAATTCATTTAAAAAAAAGAGGCACTAAATAGTACCTCTTTTATATAACTTTACGTTAACTATATTTTTTCGTTTTTAATTTCTTCAACAATTTCAGGGTTTAACAACGTAGAAATATCTCCGAAATTTGAAAAATCACCTTCAGCAATTTTTCTTAAAATTCGTCTCATAATTTTTCCAGAACGTGTTTTTGGTAAACCAGATACAAACTGAATTTTGTCTAATTTTGCAATAGGTCCCACTTGATCTGAAATAAGTTGATTGATTTCTTTACGTAAATTATCTTGATTTCTGGTTTCACCTGTTTCTTTCAAAATTACAAAACCATATAACGCATTTCCTTTAATGTCGTGAGGAAAACCTACAATAGCACTTTCTGCCACTGCTGGATGCTCATTAATAGAATCTTCAATAGGAGCAGTTCCTAAATTATGTCCCGAAACAATAATTACATCATCTACTCTACCCGTAATTCGGTAATATCCAACTTCATCACGTAAAGCACCGTCTCCAGTGAAATATTTTCCTGGGAAGGCTGTAAAATAGGTTTCTTTATAACGTTGATGATCACCCCAAATGGTTCTTGCCATTGACGGCCAAGGGAATTTTATACATAAACTACCAGTTACTTGGTTGCCTTCAATTTCGTTTCTTAATTCATCCATTAAAACGGGTTGAATTCCTGGTAATGGTAAAGACGCATAGGTTGGTTTTGTTGGCGTTACAAAAGGAATTGGAGAAATCATAATTCCACCTGTTTCCGTTTGCCACCAAGTGTCTACTAATGGGCATCGCTTTCCTCCTACGTGGTCGTTATACCAATGCCAAGCTTCTTCATTAATAGGTT